>CAYXIY010000041.1:0-11049 GCA_964465475.1 uncultured Acidimicrobium sp.
CTGGCGGACGTGTGGAGGATCAACCAACTAAACGTCCCGGCAGTCGGGGACGAGACCATGCACTCACTGATTGAGATTTTCGACGTGTCGTCGGTTGCCCTGTCGGTATGCAGCTCGGATGCGGTTGTCGGATTCTGTCTCGTCTTGCCTCCCGGTACGACCTATGACAGCCCGAATTACCTGTATTTCTGTGAGCGCTATACATCCTTTGCGTACCTCGACAGGGTCGCCTTCGACGATGGCTATAGGGGAATCGGTCTCGGCGCCATGCTCTATCGCGAGGTCGAGCGGCGTCTCGACGCCGACGTGCTTGCCCTGGAGGTGAACGTGAAGCCGCGCAACGAGGGGAGCCTGCGATTCCATGCGCGCGAGGGCTTCGTCGAGGTCGAGCAGATGGAGACCAGGCCGGGCAAGGTCGTCAGCTTGATGGTCAAGCCACTGCGCTGATTCAGTCGGCCACCTCGGTCGTCAATTACCGTTGGCTCATGCGCAAATTTCTCCTTCTTGCTGCGGGCGTCCTCGTGGCATCCGTGATCCCTGGTCGAGTTGAGGCGAATTCAGGGGCGAGCCCCTTGTCAGGTCGCCCCGGTGGTGAGGGCAAGCCGGTCGTGATGGTCAAGCTCGACAACACTGCGCTCGCGCGTCCGCACACGGGACTGCGTGAGGCCGACCTCGTCTACGTCGAGGAAGTCGAGTGGGGTCTCACACGTCTCGCCGCGTTGTACAACTCGTCGTTCCCGAAGGTCGTCGGGCCGGTGCGCAGTGCGCGGATCTCCGACCTCGAGATCCTGCGGCAGTTCCAATCACCCGGTCTCGTGTTCTCTGGTGCGAACAAGACGCTTCTCGGTGCCGTCGCCAAGTCGAACGCCGTGAGCCTTTCGCCGAACGAAATGTCGAACTACTACTTCCGCAACAACAAGAAGGAAGTTCCACACAATCAGATGTTGAACTTTGCGTCGCTGGTAGGCAAGGCGAAGGGGCTCGGAGTGGTCGCTGACATCGGGTTGCGTTTCGATGCAGCGGTTCCCGCAGGAGGCGTGAAGACCAGGTCGTTCCTCGCACGATGGCCATCGGCGACGGTCGGGGCGACGTGGTCGAGGGCTGGGTGGGGTATCTCCGTCGACGGCTACGTGCAGAAGGACTACGTGACGAAGAGGCCGGTCGTCGCGTCTTCGGTCATCATCCAGTTCGTCGAGCAGTACGAGTCGAAGTACGGGGACCGTTTCGGAGGAAAGACTCCATTGGCGCGAACCGTTGGAGCGGGAAACGCCATCTTCCTACGCAATGGCCAACGCTTCGTCGGGACTTGGGAGCGGCCGACGCCCGAGAGTGGAACCCGCTTCGTCTACAACGGAGAGACGTTCCCACTTCCCGTCGGCCAGGTGTGGATCGTGCTCGTCGACCAGAAGAAACCGTCCTCGGTGGGATTCAAGTGAGTTCGGATGGTCCATCGCGCGTTGCGGTGATCACGGGGGCGGCACAGGGGATCGGTCGGGAGACTGCACGGGTCCTCGACTCCCGTGGCTGGTCACTCGCGCTGCTCGACCTTCAGGATCTCGACACGTCGAGTTATCGAGACGCGATTTCCATCATCGGTGACATCGCAGATGAACGAGTCGTGGAGTCGGGGGCCAAGAGCGTGCTCGACAGATTTGGGCGCGTCGACGCGCTCGTCAACAATGCGGGCATTTCGATGATCCGCGCCGCACTCGACACACCGAGCGAGACGTATCGCAAGGTGCTGGAGGTCAATCTCGTCGCTCCCTTCCTGTTGTGCAAGGCCTACGGTCGTCACATGGTGGAGGCAGGTTCGGGCTCCGTCGTCAACGTGGCTTCGGTCGCGGGACTACAGGGCGTAGCGGAGAGGTCTGCATACAACGCAAGCAAGCACGGTCTCATCGGACTGACCCGCACGCTGGCAGTCGAGTGGGGTGGGCGAGGGGTTCGGGTGAACGCGGTGTGCCCAGGGTGGGTGAAGACCGAGATGGATCACAAGGATCAGGCAGGCGGCTCCTACTCAGATGCCGACATCACCGAACACGTTCCGATGGGTCGTTTTGCACGTCCGAACGACATTGCCGAGGCGATTGCGTGGTTGTGTAGTAACGAGCTCTCGGGATTCGTCAACGGAATCGCCTTGCCGGTCGACGGTGGCTGGACGAGCGACGGCTCCTGGCAGAGCCTGCGCCTGCGTCAGCGTTAGTTCTCGAGGCGGTTAAAGACCGCGATCAGTCCCTTGTCGCCGTAGTGCGGGCTCGTTGGCCCATAGATGTCGACTTCCGTGTAGGTCGGTTCGCTGATCAGTCCTTCCGCCACCGCTTCGGCGAGGTGTCCGGCGAATCCGACGTTGTCGAAGTGCTCTTTGTTGATGCCGACGACGATGGTCCCGCCTTCGCGTGCGGCACTCGAGACGGCGACGAGGTCCCTGCCAGCGAGATGGCCGTGGGTGAACACGCCGGAACTGACGATGAGATCGAAGTGGTTCTTGGCGAATTGGATTGGCTTCGTCAGGTCTGCATCGAGGAGGTCCCGATAGACGGGTTGGCCATCGGAACGCGTCTTGGTTCCTGCAACCGCGAGCATCTGCAGCGAGATGTCGACGCCATCGAGGGCCCACGTTGGGCGGAGTTCCGCAATGAGTGAACCGAGCGCGCCCGTGCCGCAACCGACGTCGACCACCTCAAGGGAGTCCTTGGTGCCGAGGACCTCGATCGCCCGTTCCGCGACTCTGATCGGATAGACGTAGTCAGTGGCCGAGACGAACTCGGCGTCGTAGGTGGCGGCCCAACGGGCGTACAACGCCTTGTTTTCCTCGGGGGTGGTCACGGCATACGCGTCTTCCAGGTTGAAGTGGTCGTTCGTCGCCATCACCATGAGCGTAACAAGGACTACTCTCAGACCCATGGGGGCGATTGCGACGTCACAGGTTGATGCTGCACTTGCGCAGTTCCGCGCCGACGGATACGCGATCATCCGAGGCTTTTTTGACCCGCAGGAGATCGCCGAGGTCAAGGCAAGGTCCGACGAGCTGTATTCGATCGGCATCCAACACCCCGTCACCTATCGCCACGGCAATCTCGCCTACGAGATCCTTCCGGAGAAGCATTTCGGCAAGCGCTACCTGATCCAGGCCTACTGGTTCGCCTGGGTCGACAGGTTCTACGACGAATTGCGGAGCCGCCACCAATACCTCGACGTGTTGCGGCCGATGCTCGGCGACGACATCAAGCAGGTGACTCAGCAAATCCATTGGAAGCCACCAGGGGCTCGCATTAGCGGATATCGGTTCCACCAGGACCTCATGTTTCGCGAGGCGAAGCACGCCTACGAAGACGTCGTCCGCGATACGTTGACCATCGGGGTCGCCATCGATCGCGCGACGAAGGACAACGGATGCCTCCGCGTGGTGCCGGGATCGCACAAACTCGGCTACCTCGGACTCTCCGACAATGGGAGTGGCTCGATCATGAAGGGTCTGACCCTCGAGGACGAACTCGTCGGTGTCGGCATCGATCCCGCTTCGATCGTGGACGTCGAACTCGAACCGGGTGACGCGGTGATATGGGGCCTGTTGACGGTTCACGGTTCGTTGCCGAACGAGTCGAACAACGACCGCGCGTTCGCATTGTCGAGCTACGTCCGAGGCGACACGTCGAACAGGGGCGAGTGGGCGTTTCGCGGTGGCAAGCCCCAGCTGCTCGGCGACACACCGCAGCTGTGCAAGAACGAGAAGTTGTACGAGAATCTCGAGCCGCACTACGACGCGACCGAGTGGTATCTCTGACTAGCGACGACCGCGCAGAAGGTCTTTCAACCCAAAGAGCGTGACGAGGAGCATCGATTCGACGACGATCCTTGGCGACATCTTGGACTGGCCCTCGACCCGATCGACGAATGTGATCGGAACTTCGGCGACCTTCATGCGGCGTTGCTGGATGCGTCGCAAGATCGAGGTCAAGAAGACGTAGCCGTCGCCCTTGATGGTGGAGAGGTCGATCGAGTTGAGCGTTGATGCCCGATAGGCACGAAATCCACTCGTGCAGTCCCGAGGTTTGAGGCCGAGGACGAATCGTGTGTAGAAGTTTCCATAGCGCGAGAGGACCATCCGATGGAGCGGCCAGCCCTCGATAGACCCTCCATCGACGTATCGCGAGCCAATGGCAACATCGGCGCCGTCGTGTAGCGCTCGAATCAGCTGTGGAATGACCGCCGGGTCGTGCGAGAAGTCGGCATCCATCGTGAGGACTTCGTGGAAGTGGTGTGCAAATGCATGATCGAATCCCGCGAGATAGGCCGCCCCCAACCCTTTCTGGCCGGCGCGGTGGATCACGGCGAGGCGTTGATCGCTCGCAGCGAGCCGGTCGACGACTTCGCCGGTGCCATCTGGGCTCATGTCGTCGACCACGACGATTGCAAGACCGGGATTCGTCGATCGCACGAGAGCGAGGAAACGCTCGACATTGTCGACCTCGTTGTACGTGGGCAGGACGAGGATGCTCGTTGTCGTATCAATGCCATCCACTGCCCGACAAGCCTATGCCGACCTAGTGTGTTGGTCGTGGTGCGGTTGCCGTGGCGGACGATCCTGATCGGATTGTCATTGGGGGCCGCGTTCCTCATGTGGTCAGTCAGTGTCCCGTTGCTTGCGTCACCGGACGAACCGGCAAACTTCGTGAAGGGAGCGGCGTTGGTTCGTGGAGACGTCGTCGGTGAATACGTCGCGCCTGAACAGCTCAAGTCATATTGGACGACGATCGTCGACATCGATCCACAATTCGGCTCCGTGAATGGCCTTCCGTGGTGCTTTGCGCCGTATCCCGAGAAGAACGCCTGCACTTATGAGGTGGCGACCTCGCCGCAGGTCGACGGTGTGGCGTGGACCAATATGGGTCGTTATCCGCCCCTGGGATTCCTGCTGACGGGGCTCGGATCCGTGTTCGGACCGACGAACACCAGTCTCTATGCAGGAAGGATCATTCAGGCGCTGGCATGTGTGGCCGGACTGCTCTGTGCAATCGAGATGCTGTCGCGCCGTCGTCGATCGCTCATCGGGCTCGTCGCGGCCCTCACACCCGGGACGGTGTTCTTGGCATCGACGTCAAGTCCATCGGGCCTCGAGATCGCTGCGGCAATCGTGATGTGGGTGGCCTGTCCCGCGGTCCTCGACGGGCAGAGCCAACGACTGGATCGTGTGGCGTTTCTCGTCTCTGGTGTCTTTTTGATCGCAACCCGTCCACTTGGAGCGTTCTTCTATCTCACCATTCTCGGGGCGTGTGCAGTGGTGGGGCAGTGCTCCCCACGAGTCGTCGTCGCTCGACTCGGTCGAATGACGTTTGCGGTCCACCTGTTGGCGATTGCGTTCATGGCGTGGTGGTACGTGGTGTTCTTCGGTCCCGCCACGCGCGTGCCGATCGATTTCGGCGACACGCCGCTCTCGCTGTCCACCCAACTCGAGTCGATCGTCCGAGGACTGCCTCGGATCGTCGAGCAGTACGTCGGCAACTATGGCTGGTTGGACACGCCGACTCCCACGGTGGGGGTCGTCCTGTCGCTCGTCGCCGTGTGCGTCGTCGGACTTCGAGGCTTTGCGGTTCATCGTCCCGTCGTCTGGGTCGTCTGCGGGGCGCTGGTGGTTGGCTCGGCAGCCTTCACGGTCGTCTCTGATGTGAACTACTACGAGATCTTGCGAACCTACGGAAGCCAGGGTCGCCACGTTGCGCCACTCCTCGTCGGAGTTCCACTCCTGCTCGCAACGCACGTGGCACGGAGTGCGAGGACGATGGCGCTCGTCGCGACGATGACGACGGTGGTCTCCGTCTTGTCGTTCGCAGTGATGATCCGCCGCTACAGCGTCGGTGTCGTGCCGGGCAACATCCGTGAGATGTGGCGGGATCCGCCGTGGGTCCCGCCGCTTGGCATCACGACTACTTTCGTGGCCTTCGCTCTCGTGGCGCTCGGGTTCGCCGCCGTGTCGTGGGCCATCGAGTCGGAACGCCTCTGACTAGGGTTGCGTGACGATGAACGTCTTCACCGTCAACATGGTCGTCGTCTTTGCGCTCATGGTGGGGATGTGGCTCGTCAGCGTGGCCGTTCGTGACGCCTCGATCGTCGACATCGTGTGGGGAAGTGGTTTCGTCGTGGTGGCGTGGTCGTCCTGGGTGTCGAGCGACGCTCAGTCAGTTGCGGCGCTGGTAGTCAGGGTGTGCGTCACCATCTGGGGGCTTCGGCTCGCGGGCTATCTCGCGTGGCGCAACCTTGGCAAGGGCGAGGACTTTCGATATCAGGCGATGCGTCGGAAATATGGAGCACGTTTTCCCTTGGTGAGTTTCGTGACAGTGTTCCTCCTGCAAGGCGTCCTGATGTGGATTGTGTCGCTACCTGTGCAGGTCGTGCACGCGCTGGACGACGGCTGGACGGCCTTCGTCGTGATCGGGTTCATCGTGTGGTTGACCGGGCTCGTGTTTGAGGTGCTCGGCGACCTCCAGCTTGCGCGATTCAAGTCGGATCCGACGTCGGCAGGACGCGTCTTGGATTCTGGTCTGTGGCGCTACACGCGCCATCCCAACTACTTCGGTGATTTCCTCGTGTGGTGGGGCATCGCAATCATGGCGCTGTCGAGCGTCGCAAGCCTCATTGGTTTCGTCGGAGCACTCGTGATGTCAGTGCTGCTGATGCGCGTTTCGGGCGTGCCGATGTTGGAGCATTCGATGACCAAGCGGCGCCCCGGTTACGCCGAGTATCAGAGGCGAACGAGCGCGTTCTTCCCTCGCCCTCCGCGGAACTAGTTGCCCTTGCGCGGTCCGCGGAGGCGCGACCACGACCCGAACTGGTCGAGCGCGGCGACGGTGGAACCCATCGAGTCCGGTGGAACCGGATGGCTGATGAGGTAACCCTGGGCCTTGGAGCACTTGAGCTCTGCGAGCGCCTGCAATTGTCTGACGCTTTCGACTCCCTCGGCGACCATGTCGAGTCCGAGCGACTCGCCCATGGCGATGATGGTGCGCACGAGTGATCGAGCGCTCAAGTCATCGGCCACGCCGTTCACGAACGAACGGTCGATCTTCAGTCGTTGGATCGGGAACTTCTGGATGAGCGAGAGCGACGAATATCCGGTGCCGAAGTCGTCGATGGCGACCCGCACGCCGATGTCGCACAGTCGATTCAGCGCGCTCAGGGCCTGTTCCGGTTCGGAGATCATCACGCTCTCGGTGACCTCCAACCACAGCTGGTCCGGTGCGACTCGCGAGCGGCGCAGGGCCTCGCTGACCACGGAGACGAACTGTGGGTCGTGCAGCTGGCGCGGAGAGACGTTGACCGACATGGTGGCGTCACTGCGACAGATGCCCTCGGCGATCCACGTGCGGAGGTGGGTCAGCGCCTCGAGGAGTGCCCAGGAGCCGATCGGCACGATCGTGCCGGTCTCCTCGGCGATCGGGATGAACTCCGCTGGCGAGATCATCGACCCGTCGTCTCGTTGCCAGCGCATCAATGCCTCGAACCCGACGACCTCACCATCGTCGATGTCGACGATCGGCTGGTGGACGAGGCGCAGCTCGCGTCGCTCGAGCGCGCGATAGAGCGCGGTCTCCACCGCGAGGCGCTGCGTGACTCGCTCGAGCATCGACTCGTCGAAGACCGCGACGCAATTGCGGCCGGCGTCCTTGGCGCGATACATCGCGGTGTCGGCGTGTCGCAGCAGGTCGTCGGCATTTCCGGAAATCGACGGCTGATACGTGGCGACGCCCACCGAGGCGGACACGAAGACGTCTCCTTGGCGAAGCGACAGTGGCTCATGGAAGCACTCGAGGATCTTGTCCGCGATCACCATTGCGTCACTTTGCGATCGAGTGTCGGCGTCGAGGACGACGAACTCGTCACCCGAGATTCGACCGACGACGCAACGTGCCGGAAGGGCGTTGCGCAAACGCTGCGCGACGGCGACGAGGACGTCGTCGCCCGCCTGGTGGCCGAGGGAGTCGTTGATGTTCTTGAATCGATCGACGTCGATGAACAGCACGCTCGGTTGACGGCCTTCGTCGAACGCTCCGAGGAGCGCGTTGCTGACGTGCGTCAGCATGAGTGAACGACTTGGGAGCCCCGTCAGTGCATCGGTTTGCGCGGATGCCACCAACTGGCGCTGGATTCGGGCGTTGCTCGCCACCGCCTGGACGACCCTCGCCGTGACTGCGATCGTGAGTACGCCGATGGAGATGGCTCGCACGATCCGATCGCTCGAGTCGACGGGATCGTTCGTTGCGAGCACGACGACGGGGACCGTGAGTGCGGAGGTGGTGACGATGAGCCGACTGAGCAGGGGGCGGTGCTGGGCGGTCGCCGATGCCTTCGTGAGGCCGTTGATCGATGGATGCAGGAACGCCGCTGCGGCAAGCAGGAGCGACAGCACGTAGGCGCTCAACGAGTGGTTTGCAGAGATGCTCAGTCGTTGGGCGTCGTTTGCCGCGTACAGCACGTCACCGACGAGGGTGAACGTGATCGCACCTGCCACGAACCACACCGCGGGCGTGCGCAGCGAGTCGCCGAACAGAAGCGTCGCGAGAGTGAAAAAGACGACGGCACTCATTGCAAGCGTCGCGCCTTGGAGGGCCGTGACGAGGACCGTTTGGTCGGTGACGTCGATGACTGGCTTGAGCAGTCCAACCCAGATCAGGAACCACGCTCCAAGCCCGACGATGATTCCGTCCACGACGACGCTGAGCGGATCGCTTCCGAGACGGCTGGAGACGATGAAGGTGAGCCCGGCGGCGAGGAGCAGCTGTACGAGGAGGAAGAGTGCCTCTGGAATGGCCTGGTTCGTCGACGGATTGTCGAAGCGCGCATCGAGTAGTTGCCCGGCGATGGACGATGCGGCGATCATCAGCAGTGTCGGCCAGATGCGATTGTCCGGTTTGTTGACAATCGCGGACACGACGAGGGCGACCGCAAGGAGGCCGGTCGCCGCGAGGTAGGCACCCGAGGACACCGCGTCCCGATCGATGATGGAGGACGCTCCGGCGACCACGACTCCGAGACCCGCAGCAGCGAGAGAAACGCGGTTGAGGAGCGCGTTTGGCACGAAAAAACGGTACTACATCCCTGAAAATCAGGGTCGGATGGACTATTTTTGGAGCAGGCGGAGGATGAATCCTCGACGGGCGTTTCGGCGTCCGTCTGTCTGGAGTACCGCCAATGTTCGTCACCCGTCACTCGCCGGTCAACGATCCTCGGTTGCGTGAGCAACTGTGGACGCTGTATCGCCGCGCGTACGCCAAGACGGCCGAGGACGCTGTGACCCACGAAATGCTGGAGAGGTGGGAGTTCGACGAACAACTCGGAGACTCCACGAACAGGGCGTGGGTGGTCTGGGAGGGCGAACTCCCGATCGCGATGACGCTCGTCGCCACGGACGTGAAGCGCACTCGATGGTTGAGCGAGCTCTACTTCAAGAAGCACTTTCCGGAAAAGTTCCGTGCCGGTCGGATCCACTACGTCGTGTGGGCCGTCGTCGACCCCTCGTGGACGACGCGCGGCGCCAGTTTGTTCCTTGCTCGTCATGCGATGGCGGTCGAGGCGCGTGAAGGTTCGTTGCTGGTGTTCGACATGCCCCAGGACAACCAGCCGAACGAGACCGGTGGTGCAGCGGAACTGATGTCCCGAATGGCCCGAATGGTGGGCGAGGCGACACTGATACCACTCACCGTGCAGCGCTACTACGCACTCGACTTTTCACCCATGTCGACGATGACAGATGACGGCACGGACGTGGCGAACGCTACGACGGCGACGCCCTAGGAGCGATAGATTGACGGGGTAGCCATGAGCGCCCTGCAACCCCGAACGTGATTCGCTGATGAGCCTTTCCACGCAGAGCGTGACGGTGGTCGTTCCTGGCTCCCATCTGATGTCCTCGATCCTTGGCGAGCGCGACGTGAACCTTCGGGCCATTGAGGACGAGTTCCCGTCGACGACGATCCTCGTTCGCGGCAACGAGGTGTCCATCGAGGGTGTCGATGCGTCGATGGTCGGACGATTGTTCGAAGAACTGACGTCCCTCGTCCAACGCGGCCAGCACCTCGACGAGGCGATCCTGGCGAGATCGATGACGATGGTGCGCGCAGACCAACGCCCGAGCGTCGTTCTGACCCAGGACATCGTTCGCATGAGCGGTGGGCGAACCGTTCGCGCCAAGACGAGCGGACAGCGCCGCTACGTCGATGCGATTCGCGACAACGTCGTCACGTTCGGTATCGGACCGGCGGGAACCGGCAAGAGCTGGCTTGCCGTCGCTATGGCCGTCCATGCACTCAACACGAAGTCCGTTCAGCGCATCATTCTCACTCGACCGGCCGTCGAGGCAGGCGAGAGGCTTGGATTCCTTCCTGGGGATCTCGCCGCCAAGATCGATCCGTATTTGCGTCCGCTGTATGACGCGCTGCACGACATGGTTGGTGCAGACCAGGCCAAGACGATGTTGGAGCGCCAGATCGTCGAGGTGGCGCCGCTTGCATTCATGCGAGGGCGCACCTTGAACAACTCCTTCGTCATCTTGGATGAGGCGCAAAACACGACTCCGGAGCAGATGAAGATGTTCTTGACCCGCATCGGTTTCGGCACCAAGGTCGTCGTCACCGGTGACACGACGCAGGTCGACGTTCCGGACGGTCGCAGTGGTTTGCGCGGTATCGAGAAGGTGCTGACGGGAATCCGTGACCTTGCATTCGTCCATCTGGACGCATCTGACGTGGTTCGTCACCGTATCGTCGCGGACATCGTCGCTGCGTATGAAAACACCGAGTCGACAAGGCGGGGTGACACCCCGTCGTGATCTGGAAACGACCGGGTAAGTACGCCCCACGACGAAGCGGAGGAGACGGCGACGTGGAGGTGTTCGTCGTCGACGAACAGACCAGTCATCCGATCGACGTTGCGCGATGGCAGAAGTTGGCGACCGACGTTCTCATCGCCGAACGGGTCACCGGTCAGAGCGAACTCACCGTGATCTTTGCCGATGAGCCCACGATGACGGAGTTGAACACCCAGTTCATGGGCAAG
>CAYXIY010000042.1:0-11007 GCA_964465475.1 uncultured Acidimicrobium sp.
CCCGGCAACTGCGACGCCACCTTCGCGCGCGCCGCATCGTCGGCGACGACCACGACCTCCGGTCGATACTTCTTGGCCTGGGCGACGACGCCGTCGACCGAGGATCCGACGGACAGTGCGACGACGTGGACGTCGTCGAGTGAATCGATGACGTCGAGGGTCTGCGTCCCGATCGAGCCGGTGGACCCGGCGATGGCGACGCGCACGGCGCCTAGCCCCAGGGCTGCAGCACTAAGGCGAGGTAATACACCGCGGGCAGTGCGAACAGCATGCTGTCGAAGCGGTCGAGCACGCCACCGTGACCGGTGAGGATCGTGCCGAAGTCCTTCACGCCGACGTTGCGCTTGATCATCGACTCGACGAGGTCGCCGAGCGGTGCGACGATCGAGATCACGATGGCGAGCGCAAGCCATTCGCCGAGGCCGTTCCACGTCGTGCTCTGCAGGCCGACGATGATGACCGCGCCGAACGTGCCGAGCGTGCCACCGATCAAGCCCTCGGTCGACTTGTTCGGGCTGATCCAGTCGCGCAGCGGGGTGCGACCGACGGCCGAGCCGACGAAGTAGGCCGCGATGTCGTTGGCGATCACGCCGATCACGACGATGAACAACGTGTCGGTGCCGATGTTGGTGCCGGCGAAGGATCCGGTCGTCGACAGGCGCAAGATGAGCGCGGCGAAGGAGCCGAAGAATCCGATCCACAGGACCCCGAACAACGTCACGGCGATCTGCGGCGTCGGCGAGATGTCGATCGAGTCACCCGCGACGAACACGATCGCGCACGCCATCAGCGTGAACACGACGATGAGCGGCAGGACCGCATCCCCCATCCAGTAGGCGGCGAGCGGCGCGGCGACGCTGGCGGCGACGCCGACGGGCAACACCGGCGAGTAGTGGGCCGTGCGAATCTGGGTGAAGAACTCGTATGCGGCAACGCCGATGATCGCAGTCACGAGCACGACGACGGCCGCGGGTCGCCACACCACTGCCCCGATGAAGGCCGCACCGAGCAGCGCACCGACGGCGGTCGCCATCGGTAGGTCGCGGCCAGCGGTCGGGCCGGACGGCGGACGCTGCATGCCCGCGGTTGCACCACGGGTCGGACGCGGATCGCCGGGACGACGCGAGCGAGTGACTTGTGCGGGTCGCGTGCGACCGGCGGACGCCGAGGGATCGCGCGGGAGCGGACGACTGGTGTCGCCCGTCGGATCGGTGCCGATGCGAATCGGACCTTCGCGGCGTGGGCGCTGCACGGGTGGCGGGCTCGACGTCTCGAAGCGTGGCGCACCACCGGTGAGGTCCACGCGTGGACGCGACGCGCTGGTGGCGGTGTCGTTGTATGCACCCCACACGTCGGTCTCGTCGGAGATACGAATCGGTGCCTCGGTCGCGTCGTCGTCGCCCTTCATGAATCGCGGCAAGTCGCCGGTCGGTGGCTCCGTCCAGTGCGGGAGCTGCTCGGTCTCGTTGGCAAACGACAGCGCCGGGCCGGAGTCGTCCTCGTCGGCGAAACGCACGACGCCGAACTCGTCGCCGAAGTCGATCGTCGGATCGCTGCCCGCAGTCTCGTCGCGTCGGTTGCGCTTGGTGTCGTCGTCGCTCATCGGTTGCTCCTCACACTTCCAGCAGTTCTTGTTCCTTGCGCGAAAATGCCTTGTCGACCTGCTCGACGTGTTCCTGGGTCATCTTGTCGAGTTCCTTCTCGGCCCGCTCGAGTTCGTCCTTGGAGATCTCGCCGTCCTTCTCCGCGGTCTCGAGCGCCTTGCGGGCGTCGCGGCGCACGTTGCGCAGCGAGACACGGCCGTCCTCGGCCATGTTCTTCACGACCTTCACGTATTCCTTGCGTCGCTCCTCGGTGAGCATCGGGAAGGTGAGCCGGATGATCACGCCGTCGTTGCTCGGGGCGACCCCGAGGTCGGCGGCCTGGATCGCCTTTTCGATCGCCGGGATGGCGCCGCGATCGTGGGGCTTGATGACGAGCTGGCGGGCCTCGGGAACCTGGAAGGTGGCGAGCTGCTGCATCGGAACCATCGCCCCGTAGTAGTCGACCATGATCTTGTCGACGAAGGAGGCGTTCGCGCGCCCGGTGCGCACGGAGGAGAACTGGGCTTGGACGTGATCGAAGGCTTTCGCCATCTTGTCCATGGCGTCCAGCAGGGTCTCGTCGATCACTCGACCAGCGTACCTATCTGTGCGCCCTCGAGTATGGACTTCACGTTCCCGCGCTGGAGCAGGTTGAACACGACGATCGGCAGGTTGTTGTCACGACAGAACGTGATTGCAGTGGAGTCCATCACCTTCAGTCCCTTGTTGATGACATCCAGGTAACTGATGTGCGAGTACTTCGTCGCCGTCGGATCCTTCTTCGGATCGGCGGTGTATACGCCGTCGACTCCCGAGTGCGTGCCCTTCAAGATCGCTTGCGCGGAGATCTCGGCTGCGCGCAACGCGGCAGCGGTGTCCGTGGTGAAGAACGGGTTGCCCGTTCCTCCGGCCAAGATGACGACGCGACCCTTCTCGAGGTGACGCTCCGCGCGACGACGGATGTAGGGCTCGGCGACCTTCGGCATCTCGACTGCACTCATCACGCGCGAGTGCTGGCCGACGCGCTCGAGTGCGTCCTGCAACGCGAGTCCGTTCATCACGGTTGCGATCATTCCCATGTAGTCGGCCTGCGCCTGGTCCATGCCCTGGCCCGCACCCTTGAGTCCGCGCCAGAAGTTGCCGCCACCGACGACGACGGCGATGTCGACGCCGAGCGACTGCTTGGCCTCGAGGATCTCCGTTGCGACCTGGTGCAGCGTGTCGGTGTCGAGTCCGAAGCCGGTCTTTTCCGCCAACGCCTCACCCGACAACTTGAGCACGATGCGATTCCATCGTGGCGTGGTCGTCGAGGCGGGACTCATCTGTACCTGTAGTACTAGCCGATTTCCACCTGCACGAAGCGAACGATGGAGGCCGAGCCGATGACCTGGGCCACGGACTTCTTGTCGTCCTTGGCGTACGGCTGCTCGAGCAACACCACGTCCTTGAAGAATCCCTGGATTCGACCGTCCACGATCTTGCCGATCGCAGCCTCGGGCTTGCCCTCGTTGCGGGTGACGGTCTCGAGGGTGGCACGCTCGGCGGCGACCACGTCGGCCGGCACGTCCTCTTTCTTCAGGTACTTCGGACGGGCAAAGGCGATGTGCACCGCGACGTCGTGTGCGAGCTCCTCGGTGGCCCCGCTCATCTCGACGACGACGACGTTCACGCCGCGTCCGCCCTGCACGTGGACGTAGGAGTCGAGGATGTTGCCGGATGCGGCCTCGAAGCGCACGATGTCACCCAGCTCGATCTTTTCCTTGAGCAAGATGCGCAGGTCCTCGAGTTCCTTGGCGCGGTCGGCGACCGCGGCCTCACCCTTTTGGCGCACGAGTTCGGCGAGCGCGTTGGCCTCGGCGATGAAGCCGTCGCTCGAGGCGACGAAGTCGGTCTCGCACTTCAGCTTGACGATGGCCGCCGTCGGGCAGTCGATCGACAAGGCGACGACGCCTTGGGTGCTCTCGCGGTCGTCGCGCTTTGCGCTCGCCGCAAGACCCTTCTCGCGCAGCCACTGCTTGGCTGCGTCCATGTCGCCGTTCGTCTCGTCGAGGGCCTTCTTGCAGTCCATCATTCCCGCGCCACTCGACTGGCGCAGCGCCTGGACGTCCTTTGCAGTGAACGACATCGAAATCAGCCCTCCGCCTTCTCGCCGGCCTGCGCGACGCGAGCGTCACGCTCCGCCTGTGCGGCGGCTGCGGACTTGCGTGCGGCGTCTTGCTGGGCGTCGAATGCGGCCTGCTCTTCTGCACTGCGCGTCACGGGTGCACTCGGTGCGCTCGCGCCACGGTTGCCGCTCTTCTCGGCGATGTAGCGACCTTCGATGACGGCCTCGCAGATCACGCGCGACATCAACTCGTTCGCACGGATCGCATCGTCGTTGCCCGGGATCGGGAACTGCACGAGGTCGGGGTTCACGTTGGTGTCGACGACCGCGATGACGGGGATGCCGAGCTTGTTCGCCTCGGTGACGGCGATGTGTTCCTTCACGGTGTCGAGGATGAACACGGCGCTCGGTCGCTTGCTCATGCCGCGGATGCCGGAGAGGTTCTTCTGCAACTTCTCCATCTCACGGGTGATGAGGAGGGCTTCCTTCTTCGGCATCAGTTCGAACTCGCCGGTGTCGCGCATGCGCTCGTATTCCTGCATCTTGGCGACGCGCTTGGCGATCGTGTCGAAGTTGGTGAGCATGCCGCCCAGCCAACGCTCGTTGATGTAGTGCATGCCGCACTTCTCGGCGAAGAACTTGATCGGGTCCTGGGCCTGCTTCTTCGTGCCGATGAAGAGCACGGTGCCGCCGTTGGCGACGAGGTCGCGGGTGAACTTGTAGGCGGCTTCGACACGGTCGAGCGTCTGCTCGAGGTCGATGATGTAGATGCCGTTGCGCTCTCCGAAGATGAACCGCTTCATTCGCGGGTTCCAGCGGTGGGTCTGGTGTCCGAAGTGGACGCCTGCCTCCAGCATTTGGCGCATGCTGACGATTGCCATGACTTTCTCCTCCCCGTGGTTGTGTGCGTCACGACCCCCTTGCGCCGAAGCGACCACGAGACGGGAGCCGTGTGGATTGGTTGCGACCACGGATGTGGCCGTGAGACAGCCTAGCGGTGGGTCTTTGGCTTCCCCTCGGGCACGAGCCGCGTGCGGCGCATCCCGCACGACCGGGGGTCGACCGCGAGGTCTCCCCTGCGCACCCCGACGTACAGCGTCTCGCCCGCCACGCCGACCGAATCCCCGACCCGCACCACGTCACCCCGCTCGACCGCCATCGTGCGCAACCCTCCATGGGTGACGCGCACGGCGCCGGTGTCGACGACCACGTAGCGCACGCCGGCGACGTCGCCGGAAAAGCTCACGACCCCCGCGGCCACCGACCGAACCACCGACCCGGGTATGGATGCGTATTCGATGCCGCGATTGCCGGCACAGCGCGGACACGGCGGCCGACGAAATCCGTCGAGGATTGGCAGCTCCTTCGGCAGACGCAGACCGCACGAGGCAACGGCGACGTTTGCGTCAACCGACGTCAGCAGCGCGCAGGCGAGCACGAAGCTGCAGCACAGCCTTCGTGTGGATCTGCGAGACGCGACTCTCGGTGACGCCGAGGACGTCGCCGATTTCGCCGAGCGTGAGGTTTTCTTCGTAATACAGCACCAACACCGTTCGCTCCCGCTCGGGGAGCTTCTTCATTTCCTGGCGCATCACCTTGCGCAATTCGTCCGCTTCGATCACCGCATCCGGGCTCGTGTCGCGGTGCATGGAGGAATGTGTGTCCGTGGCCGTGTTGTCTGCCACCACGTGATCGAGGGGACCGACCGAGCCGGCCGCCACGTCGCTCAGCCACTTCTGCAACTCGTCCTCGTCGATGCCGAGCTTGGCGGCGATCTCGGCGTCGCTCGGCGAACGGCCGAGTTCGTGCTCCAAGTCGCTGATCGCGGTCTCGATCGACTTCGACCGCGAGCGCACGCTGCGCGGCACCCAGTCGAGCGCGCGCAGGCTGTCGAGGATCGATCCGCGAATGCGCGGGATCGCATACGTCTCGAACTTCACCCCTTGGGCCGGGTCGAACCGGTCGATCGCGTTCATCAGGCCGAACACTCCCGCCGAGATGAGGTCCCCCGTGTCGACGCGCTTGGGAAGACCGGCGGCGAGTCGGCCGGCGACGAACTTGATGAGCGATGCATAGTGCACGACCAGCCACTCGCGGGAGGCCGGATCTCGTTCGTCGTGCCACTGCGACCATGCCTGTTCGACGGTCAGCCGAACCGGCAGGGCGTTCATGCCATCAATTTATGCCCGCGGGTGGGAAACCTCATAAGCCGCCTTCAGGCGTTCCTTGCTCACGTGGGTGTAGCGCTGGGTGGTGGCGACGTCGCTGTGACCGAGGAGCTCCTGCACGGCGCGCAGGTCGGCGCCGTTGTCGAGCAGGTGCGTGGCGAACGTGTGACGCAGCGCATGCGGGTGGGTCGGCGAGGTGCTGCGCGCATCCAGCACGCGACGCACGTCGCGCGGCCCGATGCGTCGACCGCGAGAGTTCAGGAACAGCGCATCGTCGGTTGCTTCGCCCGACACCTCTGCGCGCACCGCGACCCACGCCACGACCGCGGCCATCGCCGGCTCACCGACGGGCACCGTGCGCTCCTTGGATCCCTTGCCCATCACCGTCACGAACTGTCGCTTGGCGTTGATGCTCGCAAGGTTCAGCGAACACAACTCGCTCACGCGCAGACCCGAGCCGTACAACATCTCGATGATCGCGGTGTCGCGAGCGACCTTCCACGGCGGGTCGTCGGGATCGGCGGCGGTGAGCAACGCCTGCAGTTGGTCGGCGGTCAGCACCTTCGGTAGTCGACCTGCATCGTTCGGCGCGCGGACGCCGACGGTCGGGTCGATCGACAGCCTCCCGTGGCGCACGTGCCAGCCGAAGTACTTGCGCAGGCTCGCCAGCTTGCGCGACACGGTGCGCTTGGCGGCCTTCGTCGTGACGAGGAACCCGATGTACGTGCGCACGTGGGTCTTCGTCACCGTCGACGGCGACTCGATGCGTTGGCGTGCGACCCACTGAGCGAACTGGCGCACGTCGCTGACGTAGGCCGTGACGGTGTTGTCGGCAGAACTCGTGAGCGAGGTGCCGAAGGCATCGAGCATCCACTCACCCGACGGGGCGACGTCGACTGGTTCGGTCGATTTCGTGGGAGTGGTCATGGGTGCACCTCGCGCGCTGCATCCAACCTAACCCGAGCGTTGCCGCAACTGGAGGACTTCCCACCACCCGTCGTTGTGCAACAGCCAGCCGTCGCGCTCGAGACGACCGAGCGTGACCGCCACCTCCGCGACGTTGCTCCCCGTGCGCATCACGATCTGGTCGACGGTCAGTGCCTCGAAGCCGATCGCACGCACGACGTGGGTCTCGAACGGATCGAGCGAGCGTCGCGAATCGAAGGTGCGACGGCCCGCGCGTCGCGTGTCGAGACCGAGTGCGATCAACACGTCGTCGACGTCGGTGACTGGCGTGCAGCCTTGGGCGATGAGTTGGTTCGTGCCGCGAGAGGTGTCGACGCGCGGCGATCCGGGGACGGCGAGCACCGTGACGTCGCGCTTGATCGCTTCTGCGACGGTGATCATCGAGCCCCCGGCGGCACGCGACTCGACGACCACGACGACTTCTGCGAGCGCGGCGATCAACCTGTTGCGCATCGGAAAGTGCGACTTGTGTGGCGCGACGCCTGGCGCGTGTTCGCTGAGGAGAAGTCCGGCCTTCGACACCCACGACCACATCTCGTCGTGTTCGGGCGGATAGATGACGTTCAGACCGCTGCCGACGACGCCGACCGCGACACCCTCGACACCGTTGGCGTCGTGTGCGCTGCGCACGCCACGATGCGCCCACACGTCGATGCCTCGGGCGAGACCCGACACGACGGTGATGCCGCGAGAGGCCAGTTCGAATCCGAGGTGGGCGGCGAAGTATCGACCGGATGCGGTCGCACCACGCGTTCCGACGATCGCGACCCTGCGACGCGCGAGGTGCTCGAGGTTCCCGCGCACGTAGACGACGGGCGGGCGCTCGCGATCGACGGCGAGCTGCACCGGGTAGTCCTCGTGTCCGACGTACAACGCACGAACGTCGCTCGAGGCGAGGCGTTCCCGCACCTCGCGCACGGTGCGCATCGGCGGGGCGCTGCGACCCAAGGAGCGCCAGATCGCAGAGGGCGACTCGTCGTCGAGTCGTGCGCTGAGTCGCGACGCGGTGAATCGGCCGCACGTCGAGAGCACGCTCGCCATCGCGGGTTCGTCGAGGTCAACATCGGATCGTGTTCGTGTCACGACCCGATGTGTGCGCGAGAAAGCGGAAATGTCGGTCGGTCGCCCGGATGCGGGCAACAATGGTCGGATGCGCAATCGGGCCTTAGTCGTCGCCCTCGTCGCCTGCCTCGCGGCGGTCGCCTCGTCCTGTCGCTCCACCCCGCGCACCGGGGAGAACTTCTGTCGTCAGTTGGCCAAGGAGATGCCGGCGATCGCAGAACCACCGATCACCGCCGAGGCGATCGACGCCGCAGTGCGGCGCTTCGAGCGTCTGAACGAGATCGCTCCCCTCGAGGTGGAGTCCGACTGGCAGGCCCTCACCGAGCTGATGCGCGCGGCCCGCGACGTGGACGCAAACGACCAGGCATCGGTGCAGGCGCTCGTCGACCTCTCCTATGCGACCGAAAAGAGTGCGACGGCCGCTGCGGCCTGGGTGTTGTCGACCTGTGGCGTGGACATCGCCACGGGACTTGCAGTGACGCCGTAGGCGACTAGCGGATCTCTCCGCGGCGCACGATCACCTTGTCGACGAGACCATATTCCTTGGCCTGCTCCGGGCTGAACCAGCGGTCGCGCTCGCTGTCCTTTTGGATCTGTTCGATCGTCTGGCCCGAGTGGAACGCGGTGAGCTCCGCCATGCGGTGCTTGGTGAAGGCGAGCTGCTCGGCCTGGATCGCGATGTCGGCGGCCTGACCGCGCAGACCGGCGAGCGGCTGGTGCATCATGATGCGGGCGTTCGGCAGGGTGTAACGCTTGCCCGGGGTTCCGGCGGTGAGCAGGAACTGCCCCATCGAGGCGGCGAGTCCGAGGCACACCGTCGAGACGTCGCACGAGATGAACTGCATCGTGTCGTAGATCGCCATGCCCGCGGTGATCGATCCGCCGGGGCTGTTGATGTAGAGCCACACGTCGGCCTTCGGGTCCTCGCCCTCGAGGAACAGCAACTGTGCACAGATCTGGTTGGCGACGTCGTCGTTCACGTCGCTGCCGAGCATGATCACGCGGCTCTTCAGGAGTCGCAGGAAGATGTTGTTCTGCGACTCGAGGGAACCATCGAGTGCCACGGCGGGGGTCGGCGAAGTTGCCTGTGCGGGGTCGAACGTCATGCGCTAGAGGCTACACCTCGGCCGTCGCGCGGAATCGCGACCTGCGAGCACGCGTGACCAAGTACACCTTCGTCATGCGCCGGGCAACGCCATGAAGTGCCGACGCACGCCGCTGAACACCACGACGATGCGCTCGTCGTCGGCGATCTGCTCGCGCATCGCGAGCACGCCCGCGAGACCCGCGCTGCCCGTGGGCGACACGTCGATGTCGGTCGTCGAGTGTGCGAGCGCATAGGCCTCGACGACCTGGGCTTCGCTCGCCACGACCGGCGAGCCACCACTGTCGGACATCGCGTTGCACACCCCGACCCAGTCGTAGGTCTCGTCGTCCAATATCCCGTCGGCAAGTGAGTGCATCTCGCCCTCCCACGGCCACATGCACTCGCCCCATCTCCCGCCGGCGTTGCGCGTGCCACCGGTGGCTCGCGCGGCGTTCCACGCACGGGCAAGTGGTGCACACCCTTGCGTCTGCACGGCATGCAGCATCGGGCGCAACCCGCCGGCGAACACGCCCGCGGCCGCGTTCGCCGCGAACGCTCCGCCTCCGACCTGGATGAACAGACGATCGAGTGGCGGACCACTCACGCGCTCCTGTGCATCGGCGATCTCCCAACCGATCGTGCGACCACCGTCCAGGCACCACGCGTTCTCCGTGCCCTGCACGCCGAACGGGATCGCCCCGTCGGCGACGGCCTCGCGGAATCGGTGCACGCACGGATCACCGGGCGGGTCGGTGTCGAGTCGTGGACACACGACGATGTCTGCGTCCACGCTGCGCAACATCTCGAGGAGTGCCTCGCTCGCCGTCACCGGCACGAACACGCGAATCGGCCACGACACCGCCTTGGCGAGCGTCGATGCCGCGTAGGCCGCATTCCCGCACGAGGCGATCGCCAGTGGCGGACGCGCGGACGGCTTCGACCATGGCGCGGCGTTCGTGCGCTCGGCGACGACCACGTGCAACAGCTCACTGAACAGATGTCGTGCCTTGTGTGAGCCGGCGACGTTGTGCGTCTCGTCCTTCACCCACACGCCACCTGGTTCGGAGAAACCGAGCGCATCCGACAAGCGATCCGCGCGGGCAAACGGCGTCGTGCGGAAACCGACGCCCGCGACGGCTGCGACCTTGGCGTCGAGTTCCTCGATCAGTGCGACGCGTTCGTCGTCGCTGAGACCGCGCGACGCGGCGAAGGCGTCCCAGGCGAGATACGCGCGAAACGCGACGTAGGGGTTCTCGTGGTCGACTGCTCGCAGCGGTGCGATCGGTTGGTCGATGTGCAACACGTGGTGACGGTCGTTGCCTCGCGCATTCGGACAGCGCCAGGACATCGCCTCGTCGATCGCCACCTTCGCACCGCAGGCCGCACAGGTGAGCGAGAAACCCGACGGCGCGACGAGCGACACGAGGAGAAACTACTTCTGCTTGGCGACGCGCTGGTTGAACTCGCCGATCATCGCGTCCCAGGTCGGGATGTAGGAGCGGAGGTTCTTCCAGAAGCTCTGCGAACGACGGGCCTCGAACACCGACAGGGGCGTCCCCTGCTGCTCCACCCACGTGTAGTAGCCGAGGTTGAAGATGCGGTTGCGGTCGCGCTGCGTGCAGTCGATCATCGCGTCGGTGTCGACGGTGGCGAGGTGCTCTGCGAACACCTCGGCTGCCTCGACCTCGCCGAAGTTGTTGTTGAAGCGCTTGGCCAAGGTCTTCACCCGCTCGCTCGGATAGAGGTCCGAGCCGTCGGTGGCGATCGTGATCAGCGCGTCGTTCTCGCCGAGACCGAGCAACTTGGCGGTCTTGATCGCCGCGATCGTGTTGCAGATCGCGGAGAAGCCGAAGTGCGTGAGGGTCTCGACGACGTCGGCGGGGATGCCCTTGCGCGACACGAGGTAGCGCTTGCCGGCCTCGGTGTTGAACAACACGTCGAGCTCGTCGGTGACGCGGTCGGACACCGCGGCGACGACGTCGGTGTTCATCACGTTGTGGATGAGCGGGATGTGCTTGTCGCCGATGCCCTGGATGT
>CAYXIY010000043.1:0-10909 GCA_964465475.1 uncultured Acidimicrobium sp.
CGCCGACGTCGTCGTGAATGCGGGGATTTCCGAGGTGCTGCCGATGATCGTCGGTTAGGGCGACCGAGAGGGTCGCGGACTGGGTGTTGGTGACACCATGTGCGAAAAGTGACACCCATTGGATATGGTGTCACCCATGACAACCTACCGAATCAGCGTCAAACACAAGGGCCGGGCAGTGCTTCCCGTCGGTCTCCAGAAGGCCTGCGGATTCGCGCCAGGCGACGACCTCGTCGCGCGACCGCTGGGTGAGGGGCGGTTCATCGTGGAGTCGACGAACGCGATCATGGAGCGGATATGGTCGCAAGTTCCTGAAGGTTCATCCCAAGACGCAACTGAAAGTCTCGAAGAGTGGCGTGCAGAGAGCACCAAAGTTCGACGTGCAGAAATCGAATCTCCCGTCCGCGGATCGACCGCTGAATCTCGTCGACGGGGTGCTCGATTACTCGCAGAATTCGATCTCTAGATGAGTGGTCCACATGCGGTCGTCGATGCGTCTGCCATCGTCGCTTTGGTGATGCGAGAGCGTGGCGGCGACGTCATCCACACGTTGGTGTCTGCTCGCCATGTCGTGACGACGCCAACGGGTTTGGCTGAGGCGATCATTGGATGTCAACGAAAAGGATTTCGTGGGACCCGGGATGGACTTGCACACGACCTCGGTGAATTTGGACTGCACGTCGAACCACTCGTCGGGTCGGATGCACTCGAAATGGCATTCCTTCTGGAACGTTCGGACGAGCTTGGAGCACGCCAGAAGTCGAAGAGTGGAAAGGTTGGACGGCTCAGTTTGGGCGACGTCGCGTGCCTTGCCGTTGCCCGACGACTCGGAGTGCCCGCGATCGTCTCCGATGGAACGTGGGAGATATTGGATGTGCCCGGACTCAAGGTGATGCCGTTTCGATAGGTGCTTCTCGGATGCAACCAATGGGGCAGCCGAACAACGGCAAATCCCGACTGAAACGGTAGGGTATTGGGCGGAGGTTCCCCCGACCATGGCCAGTTTCCGAGATCTGCTCGCCCAGGCGAAGTCTGCGATCACCGAAGTCGACACCGCCGATGCCGCGTCGCGCATCGAGCGCGGCGTCGTCGTGCTCGACGTGCGCGAACCTGACGAATACGAACAGGGTGCGCTGCCGAACGCGTTGCACATTCCGCGCGGTCACCTCGAGGCACAGATCGAGACCAAGATCGTCGACAAGTCGGCACCCGTCGTCGTCTACTGCGCCGGTGGCGTGCGAAGTGCGTTCGCGGCCAAGACGCTCGCCGAGCTCGGCTACACCGACGTCGTGTCGATGGCCGGCGGCTTCGGCAAGTGGAAGGACGAGGGTCGCGCGTGGCGCACGCCGGCGACGCTGAACGCGGAGCAAAAGATCCGCTACCAGCGACACCTGCTGTTGCCCGAGGTCGGCATCGAGGGTCAGGCCAAGTTGCTCGCGAGCAAGGTGCTCATGTTGGGAGCCGGCGGACTCGGTTCGCCCGCCGCGTTGTACCTCGCGGCGGCCGGCGTCGGCACGATCGGCATCGTCGACATGGACGAAGTCGACGCGTCCAACCTGCAGCGCCAGATCCTGCACAACATCGACCGCGTCGGCGACCGCAAGGTGGACTCGGCGAAAAAGACGCTCACGATGCTCAACCCCGACGTCAACGTCGTCACCTACGACACGCGCCTCGAGGCGAGCAACATCATGGAGATCATCGCCGGCTACGACGTGATCGTGGACGGCGCCGACAACTTCCCGTCGCGCTATCTGTTGAACGACGCGAGCGTGAAGCTCGGCATCCCCGTCGTGCACGGGTCGATCTTCCGCTTCGAGGGCATGGTCACGGTGTTCGACCCGAAGTCGGGCCCGACCTATCGCGACATGGTCCCCGAGCCGCCACCGGCAGAGCTCGCCCCGAGTTGCGCGGAGGCAGGCGTGCTCGGCGTGCTGCCCGGCATCGTCGGATCGATCCAGGCGCTCGAGACGATCAAGGTGTTGCTCGGCCTCGGTGAGGGACTGATCGGTCGGATCCTCGCGGTCGACACGACCGAGATGGAGTTCCGCACCTTCAAGTTGCGCGTCGATCCGAACAACGTGGTGACGTATGCCAACAGGGACCGCATCGAGGTGCGCGACCTGGACGGCCTGTGCGCACCGTGGCTCTCGCACTAGAACGACCCGGTCGCAACGCGTCAATCTCGTAGAATGAGGCCGTGGTGTCACGGTCGTTTGCCATCGTCGGCGCCGGATTCTCGGGCGCCGTCGTGGCCCGTGAGCTTGCCGAGGACGGCCATCGCATCGAGGTCTTCGACACCCGCGACCACGTAGCGGGGAACTGCTTCACCCGCCGCGAGGACGCAGGCGTGATGGTGCACGTCTACGGCCCGCACATCTTCCACACCGCCCACGAGCACGTCTGGGACTACATCCGTCGCTTCGGGACGATGGAGCCCTACCGCCACACGGTGCGCGCCACGGTCAAGGGCAAGGTCTACCGCATGCCGTTGAACCTCACCTTGATCAACGACTTCTTCGGCACGAACTTCACCCCCGAGGAGGCGGAGGCCTTCGTCGCGTCGAAGGCGGACGCCTCGATCACGAACCCCGTGTCCTTCGAGGACCAGGGCCTGCGCTTCGTCGGCCGCGAGCTCTACGACGCGTTCTTTGCCGGCTACACCTCCAAGCAATGGGGCGTGCACCCGCGCGAGTTGCCCGCGAGCATCCTCGCGCGACTTCCGCTGCGCTTCACCGCGGACGACTCCTACTTCAACCATCCTTACCAGGGCATCCCGCGCGACGGATACACGGCGATCGTGGAGGCGATCCTCGACCACCCGTCGATCGAGGTGAACCTGTCGACGCGCTTCGATCGTTCGCGCTCGGGGGACTACGACCACGTCGTGTGGACGGGGCCGATCGATGCGTACTTCGACTTCGAACACGGCCGACTCGGCTATCGCACGCTGGACTTCGAGCGCCAGGTGCACGACGGCGACTTCCAGGGTTGCCCGGTGATGAACTACTGCGACGCCGACGTTCCCTACACGCGCATCACCGAGCACAAGCACTTCGCACCGTGGGAGACCCACGACAAGACCGTGACGTACCACGAGTACTCGCGGCTCTGTGGCGTCAACGACATTCCCTACTATCCGATCCGCCTCGTCGAGGAAAAGCAGCAGTTGCTCGCCTACGTCGAGCGCGCACGCGCCGAAGATGGCGTCACCTTCCTCGGTCGCCTCGGCACCTATCGTTATCTCGACATGGACGTGACCATCCACGAGGCACTCGGCGCAGCCGACGGCATGCGCACGGCGATGCGCGCCGGCACGCAGATCCCGTCGTTCTTCGTCGATCCGCTGGGCGGTTCGTGAGCGCCACGCACCTCCTGCAGCGCCTCACGCTGCCCACGCCCACCACGCCCGAGCCGCTCCTGTATGCGCGCACGGCCGGTGACGCGCGCGTCGTGCCGGACGGGATCGTGTTGCAGGCCGGCGCACAGGTCTCCTTCGACACCTCCTTCGGGGTGTTCCACGTCGGACGCTGGCGGCGCCTGACGAGCGTGGACGTGCTCGCGGTGTCCGTGCGGGCAGGCGGCATCGGCGTCGCCGAGGTGATCGCGGTGACCAACGGTGTGGAGGAGACGATCGCGAGCGCCGAGTTGCCGCGCGGCGAGGGTGCCGCGACGCAGGTGACGCTCGAGGTTCCGCGCGTCTCGACGTCGACGCATGGCGTCTATTTCGTGCGCGTGCGCGCGACGACCGGCGAGGTGTGCATGACGGGCGGGGAGTGGGTGACGACGCAGGCTCCCGCGCGCGAGGTTCGCCTGTCGCTGTCGATCACGACGTTCAACCGCCAGCAGTACGTGACCAAGACCGTCGGCGCGGTGCTCGAGCTCGAGCGCTCGATCGAGGCGCTGCGTGGCCGGGTGCGCGTGCTCGTCGTCGACAACGCCCGCAACGTCACCTTCGACGCACCCGCGTCCGCGCCGCTCACCGTCGTCGAAAACGGGAACCTCGGCGGAGCCGGCGGGTTCGCCCGTGGGTTGATGGAGCTGCGCAAGGCCGGCTGGGCGACGCACGTGTTGTTCATGGACGACGACATCACGCTCGAACCCGAGGCGCTCGTGCGCACCATGGCGCTCTTTTCCTATGCGCGCGACCCGAAGTTGTGCGTGCACGGAGCGATGCTGAGTGAGGAGCGACCGTGGCTGCAGTTCGAGGCCGGAAGCGAGTATTCGTTCCGCAGCATCTATCCGCTGCAGGCCCTCGGCCGTGAGGACGACCTGCGCTCGCGCGAGGTCGCGCTCGTGGACGCCCCGGAGATTCCCTTCGACTACACCGCCTGGTGGTACACGGCGTTTCCGATCGACGTCACCCGCGACAACCCGCTGCCGGTGTTCGTGCGCGGCGACGACGTCGCCTTCGGCCTCATGCACACGGGCAAACACTCGGTGTGCCTGAACGGCGTGATCGTCTGGCACGCGGACTTCGGGCTGAAGAACAACCCGAGCTCGCTGTACTACGAGTCGCGCAACCTGGCGCTCGTCGACACGCTCGTGTTCGACCGTCACCGCTGGTGGAACCTCGCGTATCGCTTCGCCTCGTTCGGGTTCCGCAACCTGTTCTCCATGCGGTATGCGTCGACCGAATACATGTTGAAGGGCCTGGACGCCTTCCTCGCCGGACCGGGCGAGTGGATGAAGATCGACCACGCAGCCCTGCACGACGAGTTGCGCCAGTGCGCCGAGGAAAAGCCCGCGCCGCTGTCGCCCGAGCTCGCCCGCATCGCGCCCCGCGCCCCGCGCCACAAGGCGCTTCGCGCATGGGGATTCCTGTTCGCCCTCCTCACGCTCGGCGGGGTGCTCATCCCACGTCCGCTGCGCCTGCGCGGACACGGGGTGGCGCCGATCGATGCACGCGCCGTCGGCGTGGCGGTGCTGCGCAACACGATCCTCTATCGCCACGACCGCATCGACGACGGCTACGTCGTCGAGCGCGACACGCGTCGGTTCTTCACGCTCCTTCGGCGCGTGGCCGCGTCGGTGGTGTCGATCGCCGCCAACTACGGACGGCTCAAGCGCGAGTATCGCGCGGCGTATCCCGAGATGGTCAGTGACGCGGCCTGGGAGGCGCGCTTCAGCGCTGCGCTGAAGCGGTAAGCAGCGCGATCCAGGTCGTGCGGTCGATGACCCCGGTCTGCTTCAGCCCGACGGACTTCTGGAATCGCTTCACCAGTCGCGTGGTGCCCGCACCGTAGATCCCGTCCGCGCGCACCTTCACCTTCATCACGCGGGCGAGCGCGGTCTGTGCGGTCGCGACCGTGGCGTGCTTCGTGCCCGCCGAGAGGCTCACCGTCGTCGGGTCGATGCCGAGGATCGCGAGCACCGCGTCGTCAGCGATGCCGTCCACGGGAAGCGCATTGTTCGTCTCGATCGTCGACACCGCGGCGGCGGTGCCCTTGCCGAACACGCCGTCGGTGACGATGCGCTTCTTCTTCGGCAGTGCGAGTGCGACGTTGAGCGCGGTCTGCAACTGCTTCACGTTCTCGCCACGATCCCCGCGAGCAAGCGGCACGCCGAGGGGCACCACGCTGCCCGCTCCGACGGCGATCACGCCGCTTTGGCGCAGCGCGTCCAGCTCACGGCGCAGGAACAGGGCGAACTCGGCACGACCGGTCGAGGTGAGGTGCACGTCGTCGCGGAACCAGCGCGACTGGGTGGGGGCCGAGCTCGCGGCGTTCCAGTCGAGGACGCTCACGTTGGGATAGGAGTTCGCGGCGTTCGTGAGCACGGCGTTCGACAGCGCATAGTTGCGCGAGGTTCGACGCGTCGAGAGGTTGACGAAGATGACCCGCTGCACGCCGCGTGCGGTCAGTGAGTTGACCACCTGGTCGACGTCGGATTGGAACGTGTTCGGGTCGTCGTTGTAGCCGAGCTGGACCATCACGATGCTCGGATACTGCTCGGGGGTGAGCGCACCGATCACCGAGAGTGCGTCGGGCTTGCCCGAGGCCGCCGCCACGCACGAGGGTCCGACCATGCAGCGGTTGGAGAGCGCCTGGTAGTCGACGTTCGGATAGGCGGGGCGCACGATCGCGTTGAACTCGGCGGCGATCGACTCGCCGACGGAGTCGCCGACGAAGAGCATCGAGCCGACGGGGTTTGCATCGATCGTCGCGCCGGCGACGCCCGTTGCCGCGAACCACGGCGCAGGCAGGTCGAAGGTTGACTTGAAGGTCCACGGCGTCACGTTGACCGTCGAGGCGGTGCCGACGATCGCGACGTTGGTCGGATACCCGCCAAACTCACCGCCCGCGCCGTCGTGGGTGGTGACGACCTGGGTCAGCGTGCCGATCTGTGGATACTTGGCCTGCAGTGCCTCGGTTGAAATCACGCGCGTCCAGACCAACAGTGAGTTGACGGGATCGCTCGCCCGGTCGCCCGGGTCGTCCTGTGCGGGGAACGTGCCGCCGGCGGTGCGACCGCCGTTGGAGGAGGTGAACTCGGTGCGCGCGGGCTGCCCCTGTGGCGTGATGATCGCGATCCCGGCGGTCTCGGCGATCGCCTGGTTCGTGTACGGGTGCTCCTGTGAGGCAAAGCCGTCGTTCAACGCCTCGCGCAGACCCGCGCCGCCGTAGACCTGGCAGTCCTGCGAGTCACACGTGCGCGCGAGGTTCGCATAGCGATTCTCCGTCGCGGCATACGAACGAGCAGCGACGGCTTGTGCGCGCAGCGCGTTCATGCCCGCGCCACCGGCCGCCGCGCCCCACTCGGCGGGGGACTCGCGCGGCACCACGCCGCGCAGGTAGCTCTCCATCGGCACGACGTTGATCGTGCGGTTCTCGCCGCGCGCGTTGTTCACCGCGCGCACCTCGCCGCGGTAGTAGCGAATCTTGAATCGACCGTTCGTGCGTGGTTCACACAATCCGATCTGGGTCTCTGGTGCAGCCGCGGGATCGGCACCCGTCGTCGTCGTGAAACTCGCGACGTCGGCGACGTCGGCGACGACGACGAAACCTTCATTCGCCGGGTTGTCGGTGGCGGCGCACTTGCGCTCCATCGAGCCCCACACGCGATAGACGCGGTTGGCGACCTCGCGCGCCACGAGCGACACCCAGGTGCGGCCCGGGCTCGGGTCTTGCACGAAGATCGCGTTCCCCGCGTCGGCGACGACGGCGGTCGCCTTGGCATAGATGGTGGAGACGCGCGTCATGTCGCTGCCGGTGAGCACCACCGACATCTCTTGGTTGGGGTTCGCAAGTGGGGCGACGACGTTGCCCGTCGGGCCGCCGTAATAGAAGTCGAGGATCTGCGTCCACTGCCAGCCGTATGCGGTGGCCCAGCCGTACGAGCCGTACTGGCTCATCCCGCGACCGTGGCCGAAGCCGCGACCCGACACGACGATCGCGTTCGGCAGGAGTCCGTCCTCGGCCTGCACCGGCGCGGCGAAGGAGGCGACGAGGCAGGTGACGAGACCGGCAACGACGACTTTCAGAGGGGGTACGCGCATGGTGAAGGGTTCTCCTTGCCCGCTTGCATCCATTCTACCCGTCGGTATCGGCGCGAATCGGGCAGGCCTTTAGGCCGATTCGCTCGTCGATGCGAGCACGTCGCGCTGTTGGATCACGACTCCCGCAAGCACGAGTGCGATGCCGAGATATTCGATCGCACTCGGCATCTGGTCGAGAAAGATCATCCCGAACACGACCGCGGTCACGGGAAGGAGCGCGAGCAACACCGAGAAGCGACGCACGGGGATGCGCCGCAACACCGACTGTTCGATGCCGTAGCCGATCGCGTTCGACAACACTCCGACGAGCACGCACCAGCCGATGAGCGACGGCTCGGACCATGCAGGACCGCTGCCGGGAATGCCGAACGGTGCGATCGCGACCGCGCCGACGACGAGGCCGACGCCGAGTCCGGCGATCCCGCGGTCGAGGGCGGCGACCTTGGCGCCGATCACGATGTAGGTGCCCCAGCAGGCGGATGCAAGGAAGATGAACAGCAACCCGAGCGGCTCGCCGCTCAACTCGAGACCCGAGAGCACGACGACGCCGACCGTCGCACAGCCCAAGGCGACCGCGTTGCGCACCGAGCGCGTGGTGAGCGCGGCGACCACGATCGGTCCGATGAACTCGATCGCCACGCCCTTGCCCATGTCGAGTCGGTCGATGGCGAGATAGAAGGTGAGGTTCATCGCCGCGACCGCGATGCCGAAGATCGATGCAGACAGGAACTCTTGGCGACTCCAGCGACCCCCGCGACGCAGTTGGGGGATGGACACGACGAGACAGACCGCCGCCGCACCGATCACCCGGAACCACGCGACGCTCGCCGGGGCGAGGTCGTCGAACAACTTGACCGCGATGACCGCGCCCGCATATTGCGCACTCGCGGACGCGACGAAGAACGCCTCGGGTGGAATTCCCCCTGAGCGCCGAGTAGTCGGCGAACTACTCACTCAAACAGTTCGGGGTCGGTCGCGCAGATCTCTTGGAACAGCGGCTGGAACTGGAACCATCCCGACTCGGGGAAGCCCGTCAACTGTTGCGTGTAGGTGGCGGAGTCGTGCGGGATGAGGATCGGATCTCCCGCCGCCATCGCCGCGAGCTGTGCCTGACAGCTGCGCTCCATCGTGATGAACCAGTAGGCGGCGGCCTCGACCGTCGTGCCGACGGTGAACAGTCCGTGGTTCTGGTGGATCGCCGCCTTGCCCTTCGGGAACTTGCTCGCGAACTCCTCGCCGGCTTCGACTTCGAAGACGACCTTGCCGCCCTGTTCGGCGATCACGACGTGGTCGTCGTAGAAGATGCAGGCGTCCTGGGTGATCGGATCCAGTTTGCGGCCGAGCGAGGAGAACGCCTTGCCGTAGACCGAGTGCGCGTGCGCGGCGCCGATGACGTCGGGTCGAGCCTTGTGGATCGCCGCGTGCAGCACGAACGCCGCGCGGTTGACCGGCTGGTCGCCGTAGACGACGTCGCCGTCATGGTTGACGAGGATCAGGTCGCTCACCTTCATCTGGCGGAAGCTCTTGCCGAACGGGTTCACCCAGAAGTGGTCGGTGAACTCGGGGTCGCGCGCCGTGATGTGGCCGGCGACGCCTTCGCCGAAGCCGAGGCGACCGAACACGCGCAGCGCGGCCGCGAGGCCGACCTTGCGCGCCTGGCGTTCCTCTTCGAGCGTCGCATACGTCGGGCGGCCGATGGATGCCACCTGCTTGGGCGTCAGTTCCACGCCGTCGATCATCTTGGAGCGGTCCACAATCGTCATGGGGCAAGACTATCCATGGCCCTCGGACTCTCGCCGCAGGCCTCCGATGCGTAACCTAGAGGCGATGTCCGAGAGCACTCCGCGCACCACCGACTCGGGCATCGTCGTCCAACCCCTCTATACGCACGAGTCCGTGGCGGGGGTCGATCCCGTCGCCGACATCGGCACCCCCGGGTCCGCCCCCTACACCCGCGGCATCTATCCGACGATGCATCGCGACCGTCTCTGGACGATGCGCCAATACGCGGGCTTCGGCAGTGCGGCCGACACCAACCAGCGTTTCAAGTTCCTCCTCGAGGCGGGCCAGACGGGACTCAGTTGTGCCTTCGACCTGCCGACGCAGATGGGATACGACAGCGACCATCCACGGGCCCAGGGCGAGGTGGGCAAGGTCGGCGTGGCGATCGACTCACTCGACGACATGCGCACGCTGCTCGCCGACCTGCCACTCGACAAGGTCACGACGTCGATGACCATCAATTCGACGGCCGCGATCCTTTTGCTCATGTACGAACTCGTCGCCGAGGAACGGGGAGTGCCGTCCACGGCGATCTCCGGCACCATCCAGAACGACCTGTTGAAGGAATACATCGCCCGCGGCACCTACGTCTATCCGCCGCAGCCCTCGATGCGCATCATCACGAACATCTTCGAGTACTGCGCGAAGAACGTCCCGAAGTGGAACACGATCTCGATCTCCGGATACCACATCCGTGAGGCTGGCAGCACCGCGGTGCAGGAACTCGCCTTCACCCTCGCCAACGCGATCGCCTACGTCCAGGCCGCCGTCGACGCGGGTCTCGACGTGGACGACTTCGCCCCGCGACTCAGCTTCTTCTGGAACGGCCACAACAACTTCTTCGAAGAGGTCGCCAAGTTCCGCGCCTCGCGACGCATGTGGTACCGGATCATGACGGATCGTTTCGGGGCGAAGAAGGAAGCGAGCAAGCTGATGCGCTTCCACACCCAGACCGGTGGCAGCACGTTGACCGCACAGCAGCCGCTGAACAACGTCGTGCGCGTGGCGATCCAGTCGATGGCCGCCGTGATGGGCGGCACGCAGAGCCTCCACACCAACGGCTACGACGAGGCACTCAGCCTGCCGACCGAGGATGCCGCACGCATCGCGCTGCGCACGCAACAGATCATCGGCTATGAAAGCGGCGTCACCGACACGCCGGATCCGCTCGCTGGTTCCTACTTCGTCGAGTCGCTGACGAACGAGGTCGAGCGCCTCGCATACGAGTACATCGCGCGCATCGACGAGATGGGCGGGGCGGTGGCGGCGATCGAGGCCGGCTTCCAGATGGACGAGATCGAAGAAGCCGCATACCAGTACACCAAGTCGATCGACGACGACAAGCGAGTGGTGGTCGGCGTCAACAAGTTCACCGTGGACGACGAACCTGAACCGAAGGTGTTCCCGATCGATCCCGCACTCGAACCCGCTCAGGTGTCGCGACTCACGGCATACAAGGCAAATCGCAACGCACGCGACGTCGAACAGTCACTCGACGCACTGCGCACGGCCGCCAAGGGCGACGGCAACCTGCTTCCGACGATGAAGGATGCGCTACGAGCCAAGGCGACCCTCGGCGAGGTGAGCGACGCCCTGCGCGACGTGTTCGGCGTCTATCGCCCGAGCTGA
>CAYXIY010000044.1:0-10790 GCA_964465475.1 uncultured Acidimicrobium sp.
AGTGAGCGAGCCCGCCAACTCGGCTTCGATGCCGTGGCCACCGGCCATCACGCACGAATCATGGCCGACGATGAGGGGAACCTGCGTGTTGCGCGTGGCGCGGACGCGGCAAAGGACCAGAGCTACGTCGTGCACATGATCGACGACTCCGAACTCGACTACACGTTGTTTCCGGTCGGGCACTTGACGAAGGCCCAGGTGCGGGAGCGGGCGATCGAACTCGGCCTGCGCACCGCGAGCAAGCCCGACAGCCAGGACGTCTGCTTCATCAGCCGAACCGGCGGTCGCGAGACGTTCCTCGGCAAGAGGATTCCGTTTCGACCTGCCGAGGTCGTCACGCAAGACGGTGCCGTTGCGGGAAGGGTGGAGGCGATCGAACTCGTCACCATCGGCCAGCGACGCGGGATCGGCGTGCCGGGAGGAAAGCCCAAGCAATACGTCGTGGACGTCGACACCGAACGATCTCGAGTCGTGATCGGCGACGAGTCCCAGCTCTATTGCGCCTCGCAAAACGTCGAGGAGATCACCTGGGCACATCGTTTCGACGTCGAGCGACTGCGTGCAGTGCCCGACGTGTTGGTGCAATCGAGTGCGCACGGAACCGTCCATCCCGCGACGCTCGAAATCGTCGACGAACGCAGTGTGATCGTGTCGTGGGTCGAACCGCAACGACGCATTGCAGCCGGCCAGAGCGTCGTGTTCTACGATGTCACCAATTCATTCGTTCTTGGAGGGGGAATCGCATGCGCGCACTGAAGGCATTAATCATTGGGGCCGTCGTGGCTGGATTCACGTCCATCGCGTCGCCGAGCTCGGCCGTGGTGTCGTGGGAGTTCTCCCAGGACTCGGTGTCGCTCGGTCTCACGGGTGTGTCTCCGCACGTCGAGCGAACTGGCTCCGCAGATCGTCTGTGGTATCCGGGTGGAACAGAGGGGACCGTCGCGTCCGATTGCAACGACGCGGGCTCGTGCACTCGAGTGGCGCTCACGGCGCGTCTCGGCAACGACTTCACCGCGATCACGCTCTCGAACGGCACGCGCCGCGCGTACTTCGTCGACATGTCTCCCAATGCCGGAACCAAGACCGTGTCGTCCGCGGCATGCACGACGACTGAATGCCTCGGCGTCGGACCGTCGACCCCGATCGCCTCCGATGTCGCGGTCTCCAAAGACGAAAAGGCATGGGGCGTGCCTGACGCGGTCGTGTTGCCCGACGGTCGCGTGCGCGTGTATCTCGTCGTGTCCCCGGTGATGACGAGCTCGTGTCCCGAGAAGGTCGTCTCGTACATCTCGAACGACGGCATCTCGTTCACCAAGGAACCTGGCTATCGCCTCGAGGGCGGCTACGTCGACACCGAGGTGTTGCGCGCAAAGGATGGCGACTGGCTGATGATCACCTCGAATGGCCCCGGTTGCGGCAACGGCATGCAGCAGTTGTTCGTGACGACGTCGAACGACGGCCTCAGCTGGTCGAACCCGCAGGCCGTGACCAAGGACGACAAGCGCCGTCTGGACCCGACCGGCTACGAAGTGTCGCCGAACGTGTTCCGCATCTACTACGCGACTTCGAACTCGCGAACCGACCAGAACTACACGCTCGCTCGTGGCACCCTGAAGATTGGCACCGGCTCCGCCAGCGGCACCGTGTCGATCGCGTCTCCGAAGCTCGGTGGATCGTGCACGAAGGCCGGCGTGAAGGCTAAGTCGGGCAAGACCACGTTGACCTGCAAGAAGGTCAAGGGCAAGCTCGTCTGGTCCAAGTAGTTCGTTCGACGTTGCGCGCGGCGACAATCGCCGCAGCGGTGGTCGCATCTCTCGTCACGGCTTCCTCGGCGCGTGCCGTCGACGATCCCGTCCTGGAACGACGCACGATCGGCACGTCCGTCCAGGGTCGCCCGATCGAGGCATTGCGCGTAGGCACCAAGGGTGGTCCGGTCGTCGTCGTCATTGGAGTGATCCACGGAAACGAAGCTGCGGGTCTGGCGATTACTGACGAACTCGTCAAGATGAAGGCGCCGAAGGGCGTCGAGTTATGGATCGTGCCGACGATGAATCCCGATGGCACCGCGCTCGACCAGCGGGGTAACGCGAACCTCGTGGACTTGAACCGCAACTTCCCGTATGCGTGGTCGAAGATGGGCAAGCCGGGATATTGGCAATATGCGGGACCGTCTCGTGCCTCCGAGCCCGAGACGAGAGCGATGGTTTCGTTCTTTCGCTCGATCAAACCCGATCTTGGCATCTGGTATCACCAGGATCTGAACATGATCTCTCCCGGCAAGGGCTTCGAGGGCCAGGTGCGAGAGAAGTATTCACAGTTGACGGGCATCCCACTCAAGCGCATCACCGGCGGCACCTATACGGGAGTGGCTGCGACGTGGCAGCGCTCGTCGTTCGCAGGAGTCGGGGCGTTCGTCGTCGAGCTTGGGGAGACCCTCTCGACATCCGAAGCCGTGGTCCACGCACAGGCGGTGCACATCGTTTCGATGATGGTCCGCGACCGCTGACCGACGACAATAGGTAGGTGACGATGACGACACGCGACAAGGTGTCCCTGCTCGTCGTCGGTCTCGGGGCCGGGTTCCTCTCCGGAGTGTTCGGCGTGGGCGGCGGCATCCTCGTCGTCCCGGGTTTGATGATGTTCGTGAAGATGGAGCAACGTCGTGCGCACGGCACGTCGCTTGCCGCCGTCTTGCCGATCTCGGCGGCGAGTCTCGTCACCTATTGGCTGCACGACCACGTCGACTGGCCAGTGGCCCTGTGGTTGACCGTCGGTGCGCTGGCGGGTGCCTATGTCGGAGCGTCGCTGCTCGCCATCATCTCCAAGCGCAACCTCGCATTGGTCTTTGCGATCGTCCTTGGCGTGATCGGCGTGCGGCTGTTCTTCACCGTGTCGGGAACTGGACGCGACGACATCACGATCACCCTCGCCCTCGCCTACGTCGTCGTCGGAGTGTGCACTGGTGCACTCTCTGGGCTCCTCGGAGTGGGCGGAGGCGCAATCATGGTTCCGATCATGGCGGTGCTGTTCGGAGTGCCGTCGGTGATCGCGAAGGGAACCTCACTCGCCGTCATCATTCCGACCGCGTTGATGGGCACGTTGCGCAATAGGTCGAACAAGAACGTCAACCTGTCCGCAGCGGTCGTCGTCGGCATCACCGGGATCGTGATGGCGGTCGTCGGGGCGTGGGTTGCAGCCCGAATGTCGGATTCGCTGTCGAATGCGCTCTTTGCGCTGTTGTTGATCGCGGTTGCCGGGCGAATGCTGCGTCAGGCCTGGAATGAGGGATCTACGGCAAAAGGCGCCTGATCGGCTCGAGGCTCTTGAAGTCCTCGATCTCGTTGTACATGTGGGCCGACAGTCGCACGTAGGTGGACTCACCGACGGTCATCAACATGCACTCGGTCTTCAGTTCTGCACCGATTCGCTCGACGGTCGAGTCGACCTCAGGTTTGGTGAGTGGTCGCGACGATGGAATCTTGACCATTCGCATCCACGGTGCTTCGAGGGATGAGTCGACGTGCTGGTCAACGCCCCACGCAGTGCGCAGAAGCGACGCGCCTCCGTCGACGACGCTGCGGTTGTGTTCGTCGCGAGTTCTCCACGACCATTGTTCCTGGAAGGTGATCGCTGCAGGCACCGAGAGGTATGCGGAGTAGTCGGTCGTGCCTTGCCACTCGAACGACTTCGGGAATCCTTCTTCGAAACCCCATGACGGTGAAAGTGGGGCGAGCGACTCGCGCAGCTCGGGGTTCCTGCAGATGAGTGCAGCGGCCGGTCTCGGCGCACACAGCCACTTGTGCAAGTTGCCGACCCACAGGTCGCACCCGTCGGGGATCGGGCGCTGGACCATTCCTGCGGAGTGTGCGGCGTCGACGACGACGAGGACGTTCGGATGGGTTCGCCGCAGATCGGCGATCACGTCTGCAACCGGCAACATCAGTCCCGTCTCCGACGTGATGTGGTCGATGACGAGGATGGTCGGCGACTCGGCTGAGGTGATGCAGGCACGGATACGAGATGCGATCGTCGCTGCATCGACGTCACGGGGATAGGTGAGGAGTGCGTCCGCGTACGTCGCACCACTTCGTCGGGCGACGTGGTTGATGCCTCGAGTGACGCCGCCGTAACCGAGCGACGTGTCCACGATGTGGGCCCGGTGCCCAGATTGATTCGCGCGGTCCACGAGCGATTGGACCGCGGTCACGACTCCTTGGGAGGCATTCGGAACGAAGGCAAAGTCGTCGGAGTCGACGCCGAACCACGCAGCAGCAATGTGTCGAGCGCCGACCATCAGGTCGGGAATGTCGGTGCGGAACCAGCGATTCGGATTGGCGTTCATCCGCCGTTGGAAGGATTCCTGGACGAGCTGCACGTCGTTGGGCACCGCGCCGAAGGAACCATGGTTGAGATACGACACCGACGGGTCGAGTTGCCAGAGCGGGAAATGGGCGTTTCGCTTCATCTCGTCTCCATTGTCACAGATGCAAGTACGGCGTCGTGCAGTGGGCCATTGGTTGAGATCTGTGAGTTCGACTGCCACGAGGGAATCCCGAACCGATCGGTGATCGAGCCACCCGCTTCAGTGACGATCGGATAGAGCGCTGCATTGTCGTATGGCTGGAGTCCGATTGCGTCGATGGCCACGTCGATCGCGCCTTCGGCCACCAGCATGTGTTGCCAGAAGTCGCCGAATCCCCGCGAACGCTTTGCCTGCGACTGCAAGTCGACGAGTCGCTGGCCGAGCCCGAGGTCGTTCCAGCCGCGCGAGTGTGTGATGCTGACGTGTGCGTCGTCGAGAGCGGTGACGCTCGAAACGTGAATCTGGTGGCCGTTGACGAATGCACCGTGACCCACCTCCGCCCACCACCGGCGTCCAAGTGCGGGTGCGGACACGACTCCGATCACCGGGTTACCGTCCACGACGAGTGCGATGAGTGTCGCCCACACGGGCACGCCTCGGACGAAGTTCGAGGTTCCATCGATCGGGTCGACGACCCATTGTGCCCTCGCTGTTGGATTCACATGACCAAACTCCTCGCCAAGGAAGCCGTCTGAAGGTCGCTCGGCCATGATCGCTTCTCGCACAGCGTGTTCTGCCGACTTGTCGATGTCAGTTACGTCGGTGCTGTCTGCCTTCACTCCATGAACAAAGGCCTTTGACGTAAACCCCATAAGGGTTACCGAGTCGGCGACGCCGGCGAGGCGTAGAGCAAGCTCAAGCTCTGGGGAGGCGGACGGCACAAATCGACTGTAGATGCTCGTTTGTAGCGCGCTTTTGACTTAAACTAAATCCTAATTCAGTTTTGGTGCTCAATCAAAGGAGTCCTATGTACCGTCGCCGTGTCGTCCGATCTGTCGCCCTTGCTTGTGTTGCCGGGCTCCTCTTCACCTCGTGCAGTTCTGGCGAAGAATCGTCTCGAACGAGAAACGCGGTACTCGATGACACAACGACTGAGGATTCATCGGCGCCGCCCACTGATTCGGCTGCTTCGCCAAGCCCCTCGACAGATGAATCATCGACGCCAACGTCTGACGCGCCGTCGTCATCGGCAGAGGACGAGAGTCCATCGCCCACCGTTGCTCAACTTGGAGCGGAAGACGAAGAATCTAACGAGGAATCGGACGAAGACGGTGCACCGACTACCAGCGAGGCAAAGGTAACTGAACCGACTACTGGTGAATCTGGCGGTGAGATCATTGTTGAAGCCGCTGACGATTCAGTCGAATCAACGACGACCACCTCATCAACTACTACGTCCTCGACTACGACGACCGTCGCACCAGATCCAAACGCGAGAGAGTGGATCGACGACTCAATTGGGTCCATGAAGGTAGGTGTGCCATTCTCCGACGGGCTTGCGGCTCGTGGGCCAGGCGGGGTGATGGCGTTCATTTTGACGAACGGCACGATCCTTCCTCCAGGACTTTCACTGAACATCTACGGTGGAATTTCCGGAACGCCGACCAAGGCGGGTACCTATTCGTTCTCCATTTACGTTGGATTCTGGAAGGGTTTGAACGGACTTGGCAAGAGCTTCACGGTGACGGTCGAACCTGCCGACGAAGTCAAGGGTGCGGATCCAAAATGGAACGACACCCATCTCGGGTTGATGATTGAACGCATCGCGTATAGCGACGGATTCAGCGCAAGTCCTGCACCCTCGTCCTACTCGGTTTCCGGCGACCTTCCGCCTGGGTTGACATTCAATTCAGCGACAGGAGAACTTCAGGGAACACCAAGTACACAGGGAACATATTCGTTCACCATCTCTGCAACCTATGCCGATGCGACGCTTACTCCATTGACGGTGACGGCAACTGTGACCCCCTCAATCGACAAGGTGTGGATCGACTCAACACTTGCCCCGATGGCAGTTGGCGTCCCGTACCGCGATGGAGTGACTGCAGCGGGTGGTGGATATCTGAACGGCACGATGCGTGGTGTGATGTGCTACATCGTCCCATCAGGCTCCTCATTGCCGCCTGGCCTGAAGTTCGAAGGTTGCGGAGGAGCGATCGTTGGTACGCCGACGACCAAGGGAACCTTCCTATTCCGGATCTATGCAGGTTTCTGGTCGGGATCGGGTCTCTACCTCGACTTCAAGGTTGTGATTGGTGATGAAGAAGCAACAACGACGTCATCTTCGAGCACGTCGTCCTCGAGCACGTCGACTACTACTTCCGAGTCGAGCAGCGAGGACTCCACGACTACTTCAGTGGCCCAATCGACGACCACTTCTGTTTCTGCTGGTCAAGCGGCTGCTCCACAGGGCGGGGCAGTCGGAAGCCCTGCGGCACCACCGACGCCTCAGGTAATTGACGTTGTTTCTCCGAACGTTGTCGAGGCGCAGGTCATTCCTGATGGTACGACGTCAGTTGCGTGTGATTCGTCGTGCGTCGATCTACTCGCCCTGAAGGGTGGACGCCCAGATGGTGACGTTTACGTACGTGTTGGTACGAACAGCTGGACCAAACTCGAACGTGGCGCAGACGCGGTGTCATTCGAAATTGGGGCCGACATTGCGAACGTGCAAGTGAAGGTCGTCGAAGGTGACGAAGCGACCCTGCTCTTCGGTCAATTGCAGACCGCAGGAGCTGTGGCAGGTGCAGCGAGCGATGCCGACGGGATGAACTCCTCCACGATCTGGTATCTCCTCGTTGGGCTACTTGTCGTCATCCTCGTCGGAGTGATCTTGCAGCGACGAAAGACAAGCTAAGGCGCACACACCTCGACCGGCGGTACGTCATGTCGACTAGAAGAAAGTCACTAGATGTATCGCCGGTTCAAGTTCGCCGTCGATTGACGTCGATCGGTGTCGCTGTTGTTCTCTTTGTTTCTGGATGCTCGTCTGGTGGGACGGTTCCGGTCGATGTCCAGTCAGTGGTGACAGACCTTCGCTTGTCGAGCGACAGTTACGCGTTTCCAAACTTTCCTGCAAAGGCGACAGACGAGGAGTTTTCATCAGCAGACCTTGTCCAGATGTTCGGGCCCGACGCGTGCACCGGTGGAGTGACCGAACCTTGCCAACCAATTGCTGAGGCAGCGGCATGGGCGCGAATGGTCAACCAGGCGAGGGAGTCTGGTCACTGTGAGGGAATGGCAGTGGAATCTGCGAAGAGATTCTTGTCAGGAGCAGACCCTAAGACGATCACACTGACGAATGAAGGTGAAACCACCCAAGGGATTATCAGGTCGTTTTCGACGCAGTTCTTTCAGGAAGTACAAGATGAAGCAAACTCATGGGCAAAGCGAAGTGTTGTTGAGATCGTCAACGAAATCTCAAAAACACTTGCAGCGGGGTCATTGAAATACACGCTTGGCGTCTATAGCGATAAGGGTGGTCACGCGGTCCTTCCGTACGCCATTGAAATGCAAAGTGAGTCGCTCGCTCGGGTTCATGTGTACGACTCAAATTGGCCTGGCAAGGATCGATTCGTCACAGTTGATCTTGACGCTGGAACGTGGACGTTTTCATTCTCAGGCGAAGATCCTCTGAATGATCCCGACATTTGGTCGGGTGGTAGCGGTGACATGGACCTCGCATCCCTCGATTCACGACAAGGCGCTTTATGTCCGTTTTGTGCTGGCGCGGTGAAGGTCCGCAATTCGTACCTGCTGATTCGTTCGGTAGATACGACGTGGTCAATCCAGACCCCCCAGGGAGTTGTTGGGCCAAATGGAAGTGACGTCGTTGGCACTCGAGTGATACCGCTGCGGAATGTCGCTCCAGGTGGAACAGCTGACTTTTTGGTTTCGCTCGCGGAGGTGACTGATCTGACGCTCAATTTTCCTGAGCCCGCATCTGCATTCATTGTCACCAAGGACGCAATCAGTCAGGTGGCCACCAACGAAAAGAACAACGCACCGGTCATCCTTGCTGGTTCGACAATCTCCGTGGCTGACAAGGATGTCACGTTGACGGTTGCAAGTAGCGACCTTGTTGCGTCGGTTTCCTCGGCAGGATCGGCGATCCAAATTGGAGCGAACCAGCTTCTCGCAAGCGCAACGAATGAATCAGGTGTTGATGTCGCCGTTGAGGTCAACCAATCTGTCCCTCAGGCTCAAATCGTGGCTACCGCCAGTGGCAACGGTGAGACGCTGGTCGTCACGACTGCGCGCGAAAACGCTGAAGTGGCAACTTATGTCGTTGATGCAAATGGCTCGGAAACGCCTCTAGCTAAGCCATCTGAGCTTTCTCTCAAGCAGGTTTCTTCGGAGCTTCCACCGGCCTTGGCAGCGACTACCCCCAAGGGTGGTCTCGCGCCACTCGAGCAGAGGACCATTGGTGCCGTGGGTTATGCAACCGAGGACTTCGTTCCCACGGTCGGACTACCAGTTGCAGTTTCAACTTCCTCGTCTGCAATCCGAGCTGCCACGGTTGAGTCCACGACCACGGTTCTCGTTCCGCTAACGACTGTTATCGCTCCTCGTGCTGTAACCACTTCGACGGTACCCGCAACAACGACTTCCACGTCCACAACGACCACCACAACTTCGACTACAACAACGACGACGACCACGACGACTTCATCGACAACTACGACGACGGTCCCACTTCCTCCTCCGGATCCAACAACCACCACCTCAACGTCGACAACATCTTCAACTTCGACGACCACCTCGACCTCAACGACTACGTCAACGTCCACGACAACGACAACGACTCCACCGAGTGCGCCAATAGTGTCGACTGTGTCGGGTGGGGACACGACATTGGCGTTCTCTTGGTCGCCGGGTACTCCCAATGAGGGGCACTACCAAGTGTGGTGGGGGACGGATCCAACTTGGGCTTCTGCATACTCATACACGTCGACGAGTTCGACCTCATATACAGCAACTGGACTCACCAACGGCGCGACGTACTACGTCCGCGTCGCAAATCGAAATGCGTCGAACACCGCAACAATCACCGGATTCAGCAGCAATGGAAGTGCCGTTGTTGCGGCGACGCCGGCACCACCGTCAACTGTTACCCCGACTGAAGGAGATGCATCGGTGAGCCTGACATGGTCATTGCCAGGGTCCGACGGCGGCGCATCGATCACCGATTACGCCATCCAGTACTGCACTGGGGGTACGTGCACCACGTTCAGCGATGGCGTCAGCACGGCGCGGAGTGCGACCGTCACGGGCCTTACGAACGGAACCGCATACACCTTCAAAATTGCTGCGGTGAACTCATCAGGTACAGGTACGTACTCGTCCGAGTCGAGTGCGGTCACGCCTTCCAGGGCACCGGTGATTACCTCGGTTGTGGCTGGATCGGCGGGCACGGCTCAGCTCACGTGGTCGTGGACGGCGGGCAGCCCTTCAATCAACCTGTGGCAAGTGTGGTGGGGCACTGATTCAACTTTTGCTACGGCCTATAGCTACACGTCCACGGGCTCGACGTCGTACACAGCCACAGGATTGACGATCGGTGTTACGTACTACGTGCGAGTTGCAGAGCGCAATAGTGGGAACACTTCAAACATCACTCCGTACAGCACGTACAGCTCAGGAGTGCCGAACTAGTCGGTGAATGGCCTCGTGGTCATCTTTCCAAGTGCAACGAAGAACGGAATGTAACGCTCCTGCTCCGGTGAAGGTAGTGCGGCAAGGTTCATGGAGGTCAGTCCTATTGGCATCGCCATCAGGATTCGCGCGAGTATCTCTGAATCAATCGATCCATCTATCTCACCCGACGTTTTCGCTGTCTCAACGATTTCTAGGTACTGATCAAATAGTGACGTGATGAGGGGCTCTACTTCAGCGCGCATATCTTCGTTGCGCCAGGAAACCCTCAGCGCCTCAAGGAGAAGTTTTTGAGTCTCGGAAGGACTTGAGTTTTGGCTATCGAATGGGTTCAGTGCTGCGATGCTCAAGAGCCATTCAAGTGAGTTTTGTGACAACTTTCCAGAGTCACGAAGCTTTTTCAGGAGGACTTCGTTTGCTTCTTGACGTTCTTGAATAGAGAACTTCAGGGCAGCAGTGAAGAGTTCTCGCTTGTCCGCAAACCACGTGTAGATGGATCCAACGGTCAATTCGGCGCGCTGTGCGATATCGACGAGTCGAGCGTTTTCGTAGCCTCTCTCAGCAATCTCGGCAATAGCGGCTCTCAGCAGATTTTCGCGACTCTGGAGTGCCCATGGCCTGCGATCTTTGCCATCAATCCTGACTACTCGTGGCACGATGATCAGGCCTTCATGACCGCTGTGACGATGCCGTCGGCATTCAAGCCCAATCGAGCGAGGATCGCGTCGGGTTTGGAGTGCGGGATGAACTGTGTCGGGATGCCGAGGACGTG
>CAYXIY010000045.1:0-10654 GCA_964465475.1 uncultured Acidimicrobium sp.
GTCGCCGAGCCGTTCTACCGCGCGACGGGTCGCGAGCCGATGGGCCTCGTGCGTCGTCGACACTTCGCCGTCGACGGAAAGACGTTGCTCGGCATCGAAGACGAACTGTTCGGTGAGGGGCACCTCGGCGTCGGGCACGACGAGGGTCTCACGACCGTCACCGGTCGCGAGGGGATCCGTGGATACAGCACGTTGCTCAGCGCACTCACGCGCGGTCGCACCGGTCAGCTCGGCGACATCGTCGCCACGATCCAGGCGGAACAAGACGAGATCATCCGCGCGCCGCACGCAGGCGTGCTCGTCGTGCAGGGTGGACCGGGAACCGGCAAGACGGTCGTCGCGTTGCACCGCGCCGCATACCTGTTGTACACGCATCGCTTCCCGCTCGAGGACCAGGGCGTGCTCGTCATCGGACCGAACCGCGTGTTCCTGCGTTACATCGAGCGCGTGTTGCCGTCGCTCGGTGAGGCCGGCGTGGAGCAGATGGTGCTCGCCGACCTCGTGCCGGGACACCGCATCGGCGTCCGCGAGGACGACCTCACGAGGCGCGTGAAGGGTGACGTGCGCATGACCAAGGTGATCGCCAAGGCGATCCGCGACCGCGAGCGTCCACTGCGCGAGGACCTCGTCATTCCCTACGGTGCGAGCAACCTGCGTCTGCGCGCGAAGGAATCCGCGCGCATCGTCAACGACGCCCGCCGCCGCTATCGACGACACAACGCGGCATGCAGGTTCGTCGAGAACGAAGTCGTCGCGGCGATGGCGGCGACCGGCCGCAACCAGGACGTCGACCTCGATGCCTTGCGCGATGGTCTGCGCGAGATCCTCGAGTTCCGCGCCGCGATCAACCGGATGTGGCCGGTGCTCACGCCGGGCGAGTTGTTGCACGACCTGTTCGGTTCGCACGCGCTGTTGCGTCTGGCGAGCCAAGGAGTGCTCACGGTGGAGGAGCGCGAGTCGCTGCATCGCGCCCGCAGCACCTCACTCGGCGAGGTGGTGTGGTCCGAGGGTGACGTGGCGTTGCTCGACGAGGCGCTCGCCGGGCTCGGCCCGCGTCCGCGCAAGAGCGGAAAGATCAACGAGGCTGACGAGATCCGCTCCTACGGCCACATCGTGATCGACGAGGTGCAGGACCTCACGCCGATGCAGCTGCGCATGGTCGAGCGTCGTTCGCTGAACGGCTCGATGACCGTGGTCGGCGACCTCGCCCAGGCCACCGGTCCGTTCGCCCCCAACGACTGGGACGACGTGCTCGCATACCTGCCCGACAAGCGCGAGCCGCACGTCGTCGGACTCTCCGTCGGTTACCGCATCCCGTCCCAGATCATGGAGCTCGCCGACAAGGTGATGAAGGAAGCCGCGCCGTCGCTGCGTGCCCCGACCTCCGTGCGCGACGGCGACCAGCCGCCGACGATCCTGCGCGCGCAGCGACCAGACGAGCTCCTCGACGTCGTCGCGACCGCCACGCGCACGCTCGTCGGGGAGTTGGTGACCGGCAACGTCGCCGTCGTGTGTCCCGACGCGATGGCCGATGCGGTGTCGACGGCGTTGACGAAGGCCGGTCTCGACCATGGTCGGGCGGGTGCGAGTGCGCTCGATTCCTCGCTCACCGTCGTTCCCGTGAGCGTCGTGAAGGGACTGGAGCTCGACGGCGTCGTCGTCGTGGAGCCGACCGACATCGTCGAGTCACAAGAGCACGGCCTGCGCCTGTTGTACGTCGCGCTCACGCGCTCCACGCAGCGACTCACCGTCGTGCACGCGCGCGATCTGCCGCGCTCGATGCGCTGAGACTCAGCCGAGGAGCAACTGCAAGAACCGCGTGGCCTTGTCGGCCTCGGCGGGTCTGTTGCGCACCACGCTCGTGCGCGCAAGGTCGACGATGCGGGTGAGGTCGTCGACGAGTTGGTCGCTCGTGGCGCGCGCCTGCGGTTCGAGTGCGAGCCAGATCGCCTCGACGTCGGCGAGGATCGTGCGCGCCTTCGGCTTGTCCTGGGCGAAGGTCGCCGCGGACAGATCCGTGAGTCGGGCGTCGAGTTCCGCGAGCAGCTCCTCGGTCGATCCACTCGGGATCGTCGTCGTGGTCGGCGTCACGGTCGTCGTCGGAGCGGTGTCGATGACGGTCGTCGCACAACCCGTGAGCGCGAACGCGCACGCGACGACGAGCGGGCCGATGCGACGCATCAGGCCTGGATCATGATTCGGGCGGTGGCGAATCCGTCGAGGGTGATGTCGTGGTCGTCGATGCGCACGGTGCGCGAGCCGTCGATCTCGCCGGCGACGACGGTGCCGATCGCCCCGGGGAAGAACTTCGACGTTTCCAGGAGGTCCAACATCCCCGGTGCAACCTCGAGTTCCTCCGGAATGCGCGAGACGGTGAAGCGCTCGCCGACGTGCACGGTCTCGAGGGGCATCACCCGCTCGTCGCGGTGAGAGGACCCGGGGATCGGATTGCCGTGCGGGCACGTGGTGGGGCTGCCGAGCAGGGTGTCGAGCGCTCGTTCGACGTCGGCGGAGATGACGTGTTCCCACTTGCAGGCCTCGTGGTGGGCCTGCGACCAGGACAGCTTCAACACGTCGGTGAGGAAACGCTCGGCCAGGCGGTGGCGACGCACGACGCGCTCGGCCAGCTGGTCACCCTTGTGGGTGAGGGTGATCTTCTGGCCGCGAATCGAGACCAGGCCCTCGGCCTCCATGCGCTTGATCATCTCGGACACCGACGGGCGCGAGACGTTGAGGCGCTCGACGAGGCGGGCCTGGATGATCTCGACGTTGTCCTCGCGCAGCTCGAAGATGCACTCGCAATATTCCTCGAACGCCGGGTGATGTTCGCCTGGCGTGGCCATGCACTGAAGGATACCTATTGACTACCCTTCGGCCATGGCCGACCACGCGGTTCTCGAGGGTTTCTCGCCGGCCGTGCGCGCGTGGTTCTCCTCGTCGTTTCCCGCACCGACGCAACCACAGATCGAGGGCTGGCCGCACATTCGTGAAGATCGCCACACGCTGATCTGTGCACCGACCGGAAGTGGCAAGACGCTCACCGCGTTCCTCTCGTGCATCGACGACCTCGTCAGCGATCCATTGCCACCGAGCGTGCAGCGCACCCGCGTGCTGTACATCTCGCCACTGCGGGCGCTCGCCTTCGACGTGGAAAAGAACCTGCGCGCACCGATCGTCGGCATCCAGCACGCCGCCGAGCGACTGGGGGAGGCCTTCGTCGAGCCCACGGTCGGCATCCGCACCGGCGACACGACGGGCAAGGAGCGCAAGCAGCTCGTGCGCAATCCTCCCGACATCTTGATCACGACGCCAGAGTCGCTGTTCCTGATGCTCACGTCCGCTGCCCGCGAGACGCTCGCCAACGTCGACACCGTGATCATCGACGAGATCCACGCACTCGCACCGACCAAACGCGGCGCACACCTGATGGTCTCGTTGGAACGACTCGAGGAGATCACGCAGCGCCCCTTCCAGCGCATCGGCCTGTCCGCCACGCAGCGACCACTCGAGGAGGTCGCACGATTCCTCGGCGGATCACGCGACGGGATGGCGCGCCCGGTGTCGATCGTCAACGCCGGCGTGCGCAAGGAACTCGACGTCGAAGTCGTCGTGGCCGTCGAGGACATGGGGGACCTCGGCAAGCCGACGACGGAGTTGCGCAGCGGTCCCGCGACGGCTGCGCTCACCGAGCGCCGCTCGAGCATCTGGCCGAGCGTCTATCCGAAGATCCTGGACCTCGTGCTCGAACACAAGAGCACCATCATCTTCTGCAACGCACGACGCCAGGCCGAGCGACTCGCCGCCAACATCAACGAGCTCGCCCTCGAACGCGGAGTCGGCGGCTCGGGGGTCAACGAACTCGTCAAGGCCCACCACGGCTCGCTCGCCCGCGAGCAACGCGTGATCATCGAGGACCAGCTGAAGCGCGGGGAGCTGCGCGCGCTCGTCGCCACGAGCAGCCTCGAGCTCGGCATCGACATGGGGGCAGTCGACCTCGTGGTGCAGGTCGAATCTCCCGGTGCGGTCTCCCGCGGCATGCAGCGCGTCGGTCGCGCGGGTCACCAGGTCGGCCAGCCGAGCGTCGGCAAGATGTTCCCCAAGCACCGCCACGACCTGCTGGAGGCGGCCGTCGTGGCCAACAAGATGATGTCGGGGGAGATCGAGTCGACCCGCTTTTTGCGCAATCCCCTCGACGTGCTCGCCCAACAGATCGTCGCGCACGTCGCGATGAACCCGGACATCACCCGCGCCGCACTCGCCACCATGCTGCGGCGCAGCGCGTGCTTTGCCGAGCTGTCCGACGACGTGCTCGGCAACACCCTGGATCTGTTGAGTGGCCGATATCCGAGTCAGGAGTTCGCCGAGTTGAAGCCGCGCATCGTGTGGGATCGCATCGCCGACACGATGCGTGCACGAGACGGCGCACAGCGACTGGCCGTCACCAACGGCGGCACGATCCCCGATCGGGGACTGTTCGGGGTGTTCATGCCGGACGGCACGCGCGTCGGAGAACTCGACGAGGAGATGGTCTACGAGACGCGACCGGGTGAGACGTTCATCTTGGGTGCGAGCACCTGGCGCATCGAGGACATCACCTTCGATCGCGTGACGGTGAGTCCCGCGCCGGGCCAGCAGGGCAAGATGCCGTTCTGGCACGGAGACGGCCCGGGCCGACCGCTCGAGCTCGGACGCGCATTCGGCGAGTTCATCCGCACGATCCGCGACAAGGACGGCCCACACGCCTACGACACGCTCGTCGCCGACCACGGCCTCGACGACCTCGCCGCACGCAACGTCGTGCAATACCTCGCCGAACAGGCGGAAGCGACGGGATCGGTGCCCAACGACAGAACGATCGTCGTCGAGCGGTTCCGCGACGACCTCGGCGACTGGCGCGTGTGCATCCACAGCCCGTTCGGCACTCCGGTGCATGCGCCGTGGGCGATGGCGATCCAACATCGCTTGTCCGAGCGCTTCGAGGTGCCCGTCGACACGATGTGGAGCGACGACGGGATCGTCATCCGCCTGCCCGAGGCGCTCGAAGAGTTGGCGGTCGAGGACATCGTGTTGGACGCGAACGAGGTGCACGACATCGTCGTGTCGGTGCTCCCACAGACGTCGCTCTTTGCCGCACGGTTCCGCGAGTGTGCGGCCCGAGCGTTGCTGTTGCCGCGTCGCCGACCCGGCCAGCGCACGCCGTTGTGGCAGCAGCGCCAACGCGCAGCCGACCTGTTGGCCGTCGCCGCCAAATATCCGACGTTTCCGATCCTGCTCGAGACCAGTCGCGAGTGCCTGCAGGACGTCTTCGACGTGCCGGCGTTGAAGGAAGTGCTCGGACAGCTGGCGAGCAGGTCGATCCGCCTCGTCACCGTCGACACGCCCAAGCCGTCGCCGTTCGCCCAGAGCCTGTTGTTCAACTGGATCGCCACCTACATGTACGAAGGCGATGCGCCGCTCGCCGAGCGCCGTGCGGCCGCGTTGTCCCTCGATCGGGACCTGTTGAACGACCTGCTCGGGGCAGAAGAGCTGCGCGAACTTCTCGATGGACAGGTGCTCATCGACGTCGAGTGCGAACTGCAGTGTCTCGTCGAGGGGCGTCACGCGCGCACCGCCGACGAGGTGCACGACCTGCTGCGGCGCCTCGGTGACCTGACGCTGCCCGAGATCGAACTGCGCAGCGTCGGTGACGTCGCTCCGCTCGTCGCCCAGCTGGTCGCCGACAAGCGGGCGATCACGGTCGTGGTCGCAGGCGAAGAGCGCTACGTGGCCGCAGAGGACGCAGCCCGATATCGCGATGCGCTCGGCTGCGCGCTGCCGCTTGGACTGCCGAGCGCCTTCACCGATCCCGTCGAGCGTCCACTCGAGGACCTCGTCGTGCGTTATGCGCGCACGCACGGTCCGTTCGTCGTGCGCCAGGTGGTCGAGCGATTCGGCGTCAGCGTCGAGCGGGCGACGGCAACCCTGGATGCGCTCGAGGCGTCGGGCCGCATCGTCAACGGCGAGTTCCGTCCGCGGGGGATCGAGCGCGAATGGTGCGACGTCGAGGTGTTGCGTCAGTTGCGCCGCCGCTCGCTCGCCCTGTTGCGCAAGGAGATCGAACCGGTCGAGCAACGCGCCTATGCACGGTTCCTCGCCAGCTGGCAGGGCGTGCCGGCGGCCCAGCGCGGACCGCAGGCGCTCGTCGAGGCGATCGCCGTCGTGCAGGGTTGTGCACTCGTCGCCTCCAGCCTCGAATCGGACGTGTTGCGAGCCCGCGTGCGCGGGTATCAGTCGTCAGATCTCGACGAGTTGTGCACGAGCGGCGAGGTCGTGTGGGTCGGAGCCGGGGCGATCGGTTCCACCGACGGCCGCATCCGCCTCTATTTCGCCGACCAGTTGCCGCTTCTGCGCGCCTCACTCGACGAGTCCGAACGACCGAGCGACGCGATCCATGATGCGATCCGCACGATGTTGCGGGATCGCGGTGCGAGCTTCTTCACCCAGTTGCGCGAGGCGGCACCACAGTCGAGCGACTCGGAACTGCTGACGGCGCTGTGGGACCTCGTGTGGGCAGGTGAGGTGACCAACGATTCACTTGCACCGCTGCGGGCGCTCATGTCGTCGAAGCCGTCGTCGCGCAACGAGCGACCGACCGCTGCGACCTACACGCGGATGGGTCGCAGGTCCGGTGCGCGTCTGATGCGCTCGAAGGTCGGCAGCGTCGCACGTCTCGGTCCGCCCGCAGGTGCGGGCCGCTGGAGCCTCGTCGACGATGTGATGGGTGAGGTGTCGCAGACGGAGTCGTTGCATGCAACGGTGATGCAATTGCTCGAGCGATACGGGGTGGTGACGCGCGAGGCAGTGCTCGGTGAAGGTACGCGCGGCGGTTTCGCCGGCGTGTACGGCGTGCTCAAGATGCTCGAGGAGCGCGGCACCGTGCGCCGCGGTTACTTCGTGGAGGGTCTCGGCGCGGCGCAGTTCGCTCTTCCAGGTGCGGTCGATCGATTGCGCGCGGAACGCGAAACAGTCGACCTCGAGCTTCATCCCGAGCGTGTGCCCGAAGCGATCGTGCTCGCCGCGACCGACCCTGCTCAGCCCTACGGTGCGGCGATGGACTGGCCGGCGACGACTGGTCGGCCGTCGCGCAGTGCCGGTGCACTCGTCGTGATCGAGGCCGGTGATCCGCTCGTGTGGTTCGACACGCGCAGCCACCATCTCGTCACCTTCGACGCGGGTCTCGTGCGCACGAGTTGGATCGAGGCACTCGAGAGTGCGACGAAGGACGGGCGAGTGTCGCGCCTCGAGATTCGCAAGGTCAACGGCTCGTCGGTGAACGACGATGACGACGTCGTCGGCGTGGTTCGCGAAGCGCTGCTCGCCGCGGGCTTCACCCCCGGCTATCGCGGTCTCGTCAAGATCGACTGAGTCGCTCGCGCGACTCGGAGTCGAACCAGTCGAGTGGAACGACGACGAGCGACGGTCGCTCGAGCGTGGTCTCGATGCGCACGACGCTTCGACGTGGGGTCATCCACACCCAGGCGAATCGTCGCGGATTGCCGATGCGCGAGAACCAGCCGAGGGCAAAGCTGCGACTGAAGGCGGTTCCGGCCACCTTCCAGCGGATCTCACGGCTGATGGTGCGCGCGTCGGTGACCGTGACCGACGTGATGGACGCGGCGTCGATCCGGGTCACGTGACGCTTGAGGGATGCCAGCGTCGCCATCGCATCGAGGTTCACTTCGAGGCCGACCTCGGTGAGGCGGGCGCTAGATGCCACGGGCGCGGTCGTCTTTCTCCGCCGCCTTGATCGCATAGCCGAGCACGATCGCCGGTGCGAGGAGGATCGACCCGACGATGAGGCCACCGGTGGCGACGCGACCGACGACGGGCGTGAAGTCCTGGAGCAGGCCGTAGGCGACTGCGGCGATCGACACGCCGAATGCGCCATAGCCGGCGCGGTTCGCACGAGCGGTCCAGGTGGCGATGACCGTGCGGCGTTGGCGGATCGGATCGGATTGGTCTGCGGTGGAGGTCATAGCCTGAATTCCCATGGTAGAGGGCACGTCGGTCACTTCTCCGTTGCGCGTCGAGCAACGACCGGGCGTGTTGGTGCTCACGATGTCGCGTCCCGAGCGCCGCAATGCGGTGAACCTGGAGATGTTGCACGCCTTCGTGCGCGCCTTCGACCATGCGCAACGAGAGTCCATCCGCGTGATCCTCCTCACCGGTGACGCACCGTCGTTCAGTGCGGGGGCGGATCTCTCCGGCGTCGCCGAGGACGAGTTCCAGGACGCCTTGCAGTCGGTGTTGCATCGCTTCGTCGATCCGCAATTCGTCACCGTCGCCTACGTCAACGGCCATGCACTCGGCGCGGGAGCCCAACTCGTGGCCGCATGTGACGTGCGGGTGGCGGCGCCGACCGCCACGATCGGCGTTCCGGCGGCGCGACTCGGCCTCGTCGTCAACCACTGGACGATCGAGCGCATCGTGCGCGAGTTCTCCTGGCCGGTGGCGCGCGACATGCTGCTCACCGCGAGCACCTACGACGCGACCCGACTGCATGCCCTCGGCGTCATCCACCGCCTCGGCTCGCTCGACGACGCACTCGCGTGGGCCGAGGAGATCGCAGGGCTCGCGCCACTCACGCAGTTCGGCCACAAGCTCGCACTCGAGTCGACGGCGGGAACACCCGAGCTCGACGAGCTCGTCGTCGCCGCACGGCGTCGCGCTCTCGACAGCACAGACGCACGCGAGGGCAGGGCTGCGTTCGCCGAGAAACGAAAGCCGCGGTTCACCGGATCATGAGCGTCGTGTCGCTCGTCGACGTCGTCGTCACCTACGACGGCTATCCAGCCCTGGCTGGCGTCTCGATGGACGTCGCGCAGGGAGAGATCGTCCTCGTGCGTGGCGAGAACGGCGCGGGCAAGTCGACGCTGTTGCGCACGATCGCAGGTCTCATGCCGATCGAACGCGGATCGGGGAGCGTGCTCGGCGTCGACCTTGCCGCCAATCGCGAGGCGGTGCGCTCGCGCATCGGCATGCTCGGCCATCGCAACGGCGCCTTCGTCGACCTCACCGCTCGCGAGAACGTCGAGTTCTGGGCGCGATGCGTGGGGGCGAATGGATCGGAAGTGGACGACGCCCTCGAGCGGATGCGACTCGACGGTCGACTGGCCGACTCGCCGGTCTCGCGCTTGTCGTCGGGCCAGCGACGCCGTGTCGCGCTCGCCACGCTCGTCGTTCGCCGCGCGCAACTGTGGCTGCTCGACGAGCCGCACTCGGGTCTCGACGCCGCGTCGCGGACCGACCTCGACCAGGTGCTCGTCGAAGCGTCGCGCGCGGGGGCGACCGTGATCGTCGCATCGCACGACACCGAACGCGTGGCGGCGATAGCGAAGTCGACGCTCACGTTGCATGCGGGGAAGTCGGTGGCGTCGTGACGATGGGAACCATGCGCACGGCTCGGGTGATCGCACGCAAGGACGTGACGATCGAGTGGCGCGCACGCGTGCTCCTGAACCAGGTGTTGCCGTTCGCCGCGCTCGTCATGGTGATGTTCGCCTTCGCCCTCGACGGTGACGACGTGTTGCAGCGTGCGGCGAGCGGCCTCGCGTGGATGGCGACCGTGTTGTCGATGTTCGTCGTCGTGTCGCGGTCGTTCCACGTGGACACCGAGGACGCGGCGTTGGACGCGATGCTCGTCGCGGGCATCGACATGCGCGGGGTCTTCCTCGGCAAGTCGTTCGCGCTGTTCGTCCAACTGCTCGTGATGAACGTGATGCTCGTCGCGTTGTCGCTGTTGCTCTACCACGTCTCGCTCACGCCGGCGTCTGCGGCCTTGCTCGCCTGCGTCGTCGTCACCGCGACCGCCGGGTTGTCCTTCGTCGGAGTGCTCTATGGCGGTCTCGCCGCGCTCGCCAAGGGTCGCGAGACGTTGCTGCCGCTCTTGGTGCTTCCGGTCGTCGCGCCCGTGGTGATCGGGGCGGCACGCGCCACCGAGTCCGCCTACGGCACGGGCGGAGCCCGCGTGGGAGAGGGCTGGCCGTGGGTCGGGCTCCTCGTCGTGTTCGCCGTGGCGTTTGCCATAGCGGGTCTGTTGTCCTTTCCGTCCCTCGTTGAGGAATGATTGAGCGCCATGTCTTTTTCCCCCGCGACCACGGCGACCAAGGGCGTCGGCACCTCGACCACGCGACTCGTCGGGGGTCTGGCGATCGCGGCGATGGCGTGGGTCGTCTTCGGTGGCCTCGTCGCGACTCCACCCGAGGTCACCCAGGGTGAGTCGGTGCGCATCATGTACGTGCACGTTCCCTCGGCGTGGGTCGCCTACCTCGCCTTCATCGTGACCGCGATCGCATCCGCGTCGTATCTCATCGGCAAGCGCAAGTCGCTCGGCTTCGACCGCGTCGCCGGAGCTTCGGCAGAGGTCGGCGTCGTGTTCATGGGCATCACGCTCGTGAGCGGCAGCCTGTGGGGGCGCCTCACGTGGGGCACGTTCTGGCAGTGGGATCCGCGACTCACGACGACGTCGTTCCTCTTCGTCACCTATCTCGGTTACCTCGCGGTGCGCGGACTCGGTGGCACCCAACATCAACGCGCCAAGCGCAGTGCGGTGCTCGCACTGCTCGCCGTGCTCGAGATCCCGCTCGTGCACTTCAGCGTCGTGCTGTGGCGCTCG
>CAYXIY010000046.1:0-10400 GCA_964465475.1 uncultured Acidimicrobium sp.
GGAGCGATCCTCATCGGCTATCGCCAACTGCGCGAGGCGATGCGCGCGAAGTAGTTACCTCGCGGCGCGAATGCCGCGGAACATGTCGTCTTCGAATTCTCCGTCGGCAAGCGGTGGTGTCGGCACGAGCGACTTGGCCAGGATCCAGTCGTCGTAGGGATAGGTCTGGGCGAGTTCGTCGTCCGAGAGACCGAACCAGAACGGTTCGTTCTCGTCGATCTGCGTGCGATGGGCGCGCAGCGACCCAGAGCGAGCCCAGATGAAGTCGGCGATCGGGATTCGGGTGGTGATGCGGTGATCGACGTCGGGTCGCGAGAACCACCCCTCGTCGAACGGGGACTCCCCACGCAGACGAAGCAGCGCCTCGTGGATCGCGGTGATGCGCATGCGCGACCATGCCGAGTAGTAGAGCTTGAGTGGCTGCCAGGGTTCACCGAACTCGGGATACCACTCGTCGTCGGCGGCGCGATCGAATGCGCGCACGCTGATCTCGTGCACCTTCACGTGGTCGGGGTGCGGATAGCCGGAGTGGTCGTCGTTGTAGGTGACGAGCACGTGTGGCCGCTCCTCGCGGATCAGCTTCACCAGTCGACCGACGGCCTCGTCCATCTCCGCCATGTGGAAGCAGTCGGGATGTGCGTTTGCAGGTGAGTCCAACATCCCCGAGTCGCGATAGCCGAGCATCTCGACGCGATGAAAGCCGATGATCTCTGCCGACTTGGCGAGCTCGAGTGGTCGCAACGTGGCGAGCAGCGCCTTTTCCTCTTCTCCGACGACTTCGTGGAACGGCTCTCCGGGGTGGCGCATCGTCGGGTTGGCGACGTCGCCCTCTTCCCCGCCGGTGCAGCACACGAGCACGGTGCGCACGCCCTGGGATCCGTACTTGGCCATCGTCGGGGCGCCCTTGGAGGCCTCGTCGTCGGGATGGGCGTGCACCGTCATCACGCACAGTTGGTCGTCGCGGCGCAACACGCGAAGGACACTACTGGCGATGTCGTATCCTGCGAGGGTGCTTCGTCGCATCGCAACGGTCGTCTGTCTCTCCGTGACGCTCGTCGCGTGTTCGCGTGACGGTCGCGAGATGAAGCCGCCGACGGCGGACCAGACCCAGACCGTGGCGGCCGAGACCACGGTGCCGGCCGAGGTGACCCAGGCCTTCGGCATCGTCGCCCCGTGGGCAGATGGCGCCCAGGCCGACCCGATGTACACGTGCTTTGCCGACGGGCTCGCCCCGGAGCTGACCTTCGTCGGGGTGGCGAGCGACATCGTCACGCTCGCCGTGACGATCGTCGAGGAATCGAGCGGCGTCGTGCAGTGGGCGATGGCGAACATCGACGTGGCGAACCCCGTCGTGCCGCTCGGCGGCCAGGTGGCGGGGGCGATCACCGCGACCAACGGCAACGGCACGCCCGGCTACTTCGCTCCGTGTCCGCCCGCGGGCACGACCGCCACCTATCGCCTCACCGGCTATGCGGTGCCCCAGCAGATCGAGCTGCCCGATGGCGTCGATGCGGCCACCCTGATCGAGGCGCTCGAGTCGGGTGCCCTGGACGTCACGTCGGGGACATTCGTCGTCGTTTCTCCGTAGTCACCCTGCGCAGTGGCCGAGAGCCCACCTGCCAAGATGGTGTCATTGACCGTTCAGTTGCTTCCCTCCCCATCGGGGTGTTCGAGACCGACCTGAACGGTCGCCTGACGGCGGCCAACGACGCGTTCCGCCAACTCGCCCTCGGTGGTGCGTCCCTCACTCCCGGTGCCGCGCCGTGGGTGAACGCGACGCCCGCGGATCGCGCGGCGGCCGAGGATGCGTGGCAACGCTCCCGCGAGATGGCGACGCCGTTTTCGCATGAATTCCAACTGGTGCGCGCCGACGGCGAGACGATCTGGGTGCACGTGTCGACCCAACCGATCGTCGTGCGCGGTGAGCACTCGGGATTCATGGGCACCGCCGTCGACGTCACCGAGTCGGTCGCCAAGCGCATGCTGAGCGAGCGCCTCGTCGGCATCCTCGACACCTCGCACGACGCCGTGATCGTGTTCGACGCCAACGGTCGACTCGAGTTCTGCAACGACGGCGCGCGAGACCTCATCGGCATCGCATCCGCGACGGCGACGCGGGATGCAGCAGCGGAGTTGTTCATCCAGGCGATCCGCGACCAGGTGCCGCGCGAGGTGGTCACGACGCCGTCGTCGAACCGCTGGGAGGGCGAGCTCGCCTTCCGCAGCCCGGACGGCATCATGCGCACGATGTCGATCGTGTTGCAGATCGTGCGCCACAAGGACGGCGCGGTCTCGCACTACTCGGCGATCGCCCGCGACGTCACCGAGGCCAAACAGATGCAAGACGAGTTGTCGCGCCAGGCGACCCACGACGCGCTCACCGGACTGCCCAACCGCGTGTTGGCCCTGCGCAAGTTGTCGGAGGCCCTCGAGCGCAGCGTCACCACCAAGCGCGGCGTCGGACTGCTGTTCATCGACCTCGACAAGTTGAAGCACGTGAACGACTCCGTCGGCCACTCCGTCGGCGACCAGCTGATCACGACGATCGCCAAGCGCATCGCATCCGCGACACGACCGACCGACCTCGTCGCGCGCATCAGCGGTGACGAGTTCGTCGTCATCTGCGACGGACTGTCGGACGAACACGTGGCGATGGACGTGGCAGAGCGCGTGCGCCAGGCGGTCACCGGCCAGGTCGTCTTGCAAGGCATGGAGATCGTCACCTCGGCCAGCATCGGCATCGCGCTCTCGACTCCCGCGCTGCTCGCCGACGAGGCACCAGCAGATGCGGCGGTGACGTTGTTGCGCAACGCCGACACCGCGATGTATCGGGCCAAGAGCAGGGGCCGCGGACGCTGCGAGCTCTACACCGAGGACATGCGTCGCGATGCACGCGAGCGCGTCGCACTCACCGCAGAACTCGAGCGGGCGCTCGCGGCCGGCGAATTGTTCATCGTGCACCAGCCCGTCGTGTCCTCGCACACCTCCCGTGTCGTCGGCACCGAGGCGCTCCTGCGCTGGCGTCATCCGCTGCGCGGCGTGCTGACCCCACCGAGTTTCCTGGAACTCGCCGAGGACTCCGGCGCGATCGCCCCGATCGGCGACTGGGTGCTGCGCACCGCGTGCAGGGACGCCAAGTCGTGGATGGACGCGGGCAGCGTCGAGCGATCGTTCCACGTGCACGTGAACGTCTCGGCGCGACAACTCTCGGACGCCCAGTTCGTCGACCGCACGCTCGCCAGCCTGCGCGACGCCTCGCTCGAGCCGACCAACCTCGTGCTCGAGATCTCGGAGGCCACGATGCTCGCCGACAACCCGGCGGTGTCACGCGCGCTGTCGGCGCTCAAGCGATCGGGCGTGCGCGTGGCGATCGACGACTTCGGCACCGGGTATTCCTCGCTCGCCCACCTGCGGGATTTCCCCGCCGACTATCTCAAGTTGGACGGCTCGCTCGTGCGCGACCTCGGCCAGCAAGGCGGCGACGATCCGATCGTGCGCAGCATCATCCAGCTCGCCCACTCACTGAACATGTCGGTGGTCGCCGAATGGGTGACGACCGACGACCAGGCGCAACGCCTGCGACTGCTCGGTTGCGACTACGTGCAGGGCAACCGCATCGGCGAGGCGGTCGTCGCAGACGACTTCGTCACGGCCTCGCGCGCCGCAGTCGACCGCCGGGCCTAGGAGCTCGGCTCGGGTCGCGGCCCGACACCGGCGAACCACGCAAGGAGCGGCGCCGATTCGTCGGCGAGCTTCAACACCTCGCTCTCGCCCGCCATCGCCCCGTAGGTCTCGAGGTGCATCGAGGCGATCCCGCTCGATGCCGCGGGGCGCATCTTCTTGGCGAAGGCGATCAGGTCCAGCCGCTCGTCCACGGTGACCGCGGAGATTCCGCCCGCGATCACGTTGCCGGAACGGAACGGGTTGTCGATCACCCCGACGACGGCGGACTTCACGAGTGCCTGCACGAACTCGCGCTGGCGGCTCGTTCGGCCGATGTCGCTCGAGCCGTCCACCTGCCACTCGCCGTCGATCTTTTGTTCGAAGAACCGGCTGCGCGCATAGGCGAGGCCTTCGACGCCATCCAAGGTGTTGCATCCACGGCGCATGAACAACCCGGTGTGCTTGTCGCGGGACTGGTGTTGCACGCAGATCGACACCCCGCCGACGGCATCGACGATCGTCTTGAATCCCTGGAAGTTGATCTCCACGTAGTGGTGGATGGGGATGCCGAGCGCGCGCTGGACGGTGCGGATGAGCACGTCGGCACCGAGCTGGTAGGCGGTGTTGATGCGCTGCTTGTCCTCGCCGTCGCCGATTGCGACCCACAGGTCGCGAGGAATCGACATGAGCGCCACCTCGCCCGTCGCAGCCTCTCGGTGCAGCACCATCATCGAGTCGCTGCGTCGCCCGCCGATGTCGGCTGCGTCACCGACGTTGGCGTAGTCGGGGTCGTTCGGGTCCGCCCCTTCGCGCGAGTCGGAGCCGACGAGGAGGTAGTTCTCGAATCCCGGGTTCGGCTCGGACAGCGAGGCGGTCAGCGTCGCGTCCCTCACCACCGCATCGAGTCGCGAGTTCAGCGCGCGCACGATGCCGACGGCACCGGGGATCGCCACCACCAGCGCGGCGACGACGAAGATGGCGAGTGCGACGAGTGGCGAGCGTTTGCGTCGTCGTTTCGTCGCCACGACTACGAACGGTAGTCGTTAGACCGCGCGCAAATGGACCACGTCACCGGTGTCGACGTGGTGCGACAGTGCGCAGTCGTCCACGACGTGCAATCGACCGTCGACTCCGACTCCGACGGCGGTGCCGATCACCTCTGCATCGGCGAGTTCGACGCGCACGCGTTGGCCGATCGTGGCGAGCGATGCGACGTAGTGCTCGTGCAACTGCGTCGTCGTCATCGCCTCGAGTCGATCGACGTGCGGCAACATCGCGGCCAACACCTCGACGGGAGTGCACGTCGATCCAGACACGTCGCGCACGCACACCGCACCCTCGGGCGCCCATCCGACGTTCACCCCGATGCCGACGACGACGAAACCGACGCCGGCCTGGGCGAGGATGCCGGCGATCTTTGCGTTGCGCGCGAGCAGGTCGTTCGGCCACTTCATCTCGACGTCGGCGCCAGCCACGTCGCGCAGTGCCTCGCGTGCGGCGAGACCGACGATCTGCGTCCAGTGGTGCAGCGGTCGGTCGTCGGTGCGAAAGAGCAGTGACACGAGCAGGTTCGCCCCGCGGATCGCGTCCCACGTGCGGTCGAGTCGGCCGCGGCCCGCGGTCTGGAAGTCGGCCATCAACACGGTGTGGTGCTTGGCACCCTCCGTGCCTTCGGCGAGCAAATCGGCGTTGGTGCTGCCCGTTTCGGCGACCCTCCTCACCCACCACCCGACGGGCCAAGGGCCATGTGGGCCTTGGAAGTTGGCGGAACCGTCGACCATTACGACAGACTAGGCAGTCGTGCTGAAGAAGATCCTGATAGCCAATCGCGGCGAGATCGCCGTACGCGTGATCCGCACCGCGCGCGAGATGGGCATCGCCACCGTCGCCGTCTATTCGGAACTCGACCGCAACGCCCTGCACGTTCGCCTCGCCGACGAGGCCTACGCCCTCGGCGGACAGAGCGCCGCCGAGAGCTACCTGAACACCGAGGCGATCCTGGACGCGATCCGCAAGAGCGGCGCCGACGGCGTGCACCCGGGTTACGGGTTCTTCAGCGAGAACGCCGACTTCGCCCGCGCGATCACCGAGATGGGAGTCGCCTTCATCGGTCCCCCGCCCGCGGCGATCGTCGAGATGGGCGACAAGGTCTCCTCGCGCAAGGCCGCGCTTCGCGGTGGCGCACCGATCGTGCCGGGCACGACGGAGTTCGTGACGACGGCCAAGGAGATCGTGGACTTCGGCAACGAATTCGGTTGGCCGGTGGCGATCAAGGCGGCCTTCGGTGGCGGCGGTCGCGGCATGAAGGTCGTGCAGTCCGCCGATGCCGTACAGGACGCGATGGACTCCGCACAGCGCGAGTCGAAGGCGTTCTTCGGCCGCGACGAGATCTACGTCGAGCGCTACCTGACCTGGCCGCGACACATCGAGGTGCAGCTCGTCGGCGACACGCACGGCAACGTCGTGTGGGTCTCCACGCGCGACTGCTCCGCACAGCGCCGTCACCAGAAGCTGATCGAGGAAGCCCCCGCTCCGGGTCTGCCCGACGGCGTCGAGGAAAAGATGGGCGAGGCCGCGGTGAAGGCGGCCAAGGCGGTCGGCTACTACAACGCCGGCACCGTCGAGTTCATCTACCAGGACAACGACTTCTTCTTCCTCGAGATGAACACGCGCCTGCAGGTCGAGCACCCCGTCACCGAGGTGATCACCGGCATCGACCTGGTCGAATGGCAGATCCGCGTCGCCTCGGGCGAGAAGCTGCCGATGACCCAGAAGCAGGTCGCCGCGCGTCGCAACGGCCACGGCATCGAGGTGCGCATCAACGCGGAAAACCCCGCGGGCGGAAAGTTCCTCCCCTCGCCGGGAACGATCACCAAGCTCGTCACGGCCGACGGATTCGGCACGCGCTTCGACGGCGGCTACGAAGCCGGCGACACCGTGAGCCAGTACTACGACAACCTCGTCGGCAAGTTGATCGTCTGGGGCAAGGATCGCGACACCGCGATCGCCCGCACGATTCGTGCGCTCAAGGAGATGGTCGTCGAGGGCGTGCACACCACGATCCCGGCCGACCTCGCGATCCTCGAGCACCCCGACTTCTCCGCCGTCACGCACTCCACCAAGTGGGTCGAAGAGACGCTGGACCTCTCCTCGCTGTCGTCGAGCACGGGCTCGACCGATGCGCCGGAGGATGGCCTCGTCGAGCGCTCGACGACCGTCGAGGTCAACGGCAAGCGCTTCGACGTGAAGATGTGGGTGCCAGAAGTCGTCGGCACGGTCGCCAAGAAGGCCAAGAAGCCGACCCGCGCGGGTGGGTCGTCGGGCTCGGGCGCAGGGTCGGGCGACGTCACCGCACCGATGCAGGGAACGATCGTCAAGGTCAACGTCACCGTCGGCCAGAGCGTCGCCGTCGGGGACTCCGTCGTCGTGCTCGAGGCGATGAAGATGGAGAACCAGATCACCGCCGAGAAGGCCGGCACGGTCGCCAAGGTCAACGTCGCACAAGGCTCCACCGTCGGTGCCGGCGACGTGCTCGTCGTAATCGAATAAGCGCCCATCCGCGCGCGCGACTAGTTTGTCTGCGTGACCAACGAGCCCGACACGCCCCAGGACGACGCGTCGTCCGCGGGTGGCCTCGAGGCCGAGCGCCAGCGCCGAATCGCCCAGATCGAGGCCCTGCGGGCGTCGGGCACGAACCCCTATCCCTACCGCTTCGACCGCACGCACTCCCTCGCCGAGATCCGCGCCAGCCACGGCTCCCTCGAGCCGGGCACCGAGACGACCGACGCGGTGGTGGTCGCCGGGCGGATCATGTTGAAGCGCGACCAGGGCAAGCTCATCTTCTGCACGCTGCGTGACCGCAGCGACGAGGTCCAGCTCTTCGTCTCCAAGTCCGTCGTCGGCGACGAGGCCTTCGAGGCGATCAACGACTACAACCTGGGCGACTGGGTCGGCGTGCACGGCACGGTGATGACGACGCGCAAGGGCGAGTTGTCGGTGAAGGTCGAGCGCGCCGAGTTGCTCGCCAAGGCGGTGCGACCGCTGCCCGACAAGTGGCACGGCCTCACCGACGTCGACACGCGATATCGCCAGCGCTATGCAGACCTCATCATCAACGACGAGGCGCGGCGCACCTTCGAGATCCGTCACGCCACGATCTCCTCGTTCCGCCGCACCCTCGGCGGGCAGGGCTTCGTCGAGGTCGAGACCCCGGTGTTGCACATGGAGGCCGGCGGCGCACACGCGCGGCCCTTCATCACGCACCACAACGCACTCGACATGCAGTTGTTCCTGCGCATCGCCCTCGAGTTGCACCTGAAGCGTCTGATCGTCGGCGGCATGGAGCGCGTCTATGAGATCGGCCGCGTGTTCCGCAACGAGGGCATCTCGACGCGCCACAACCCCGAGTTCACGATGATGGAGAGCTACCAGGCCTTCGGCGACTACACCGAGACCATGGCACTGACCGAGTCGCTGATCACGAACGCCGCCCGCGACGCCCTCGGCACCACCGTCGTGTCGATCGCCGGGGCGGACTTCGACCTCGCCACGCCGTGGAAGCGGGTGCGCATGATCGACCTCGCAAGCGAGGCGACGGGCGTGACGCTGCACCCCTCGCAACCCGTCGCCGACGTACGAGCGGTCGCCGACAAGCACGGCGTGAAGTGCGAAAAGCACTGGGGCTCGGGCCGCATCATCGAGGAGATCTTCGCCGAGCTCGCGGAAAAGAACCTCCAGCACCCGACGTTCGTCACCCACCACCCCGTCGAGATCTCCCCGCTCGCCCGTACCGACCGCAACGACCCGCACCTCACCGAGCGCTTCGAGCTGTACATCGGCGCCCGCGAGCTCGCCAACGGCTACACCGAGTTGAACGACCCGATCGAACAGCGCAAGCGCTTCGAAGACGAGCAGGCCGCCAAGGAGGCGGGCGACCTCGGCGCGGGCACCGTGGACGAGGACTACTTGCGCGCGATGGAATACGGCATGCCGCCGACGGCGGGGCTCGGCATCGGCATCGACCGCCTCGTCATGCTGCTCAGTGCGTCGGGATCGATCAAGGACGTCATCTTGTTCCCCACCCTTCGACCGGAGGCCAACTAGTCATGGCACGCAACGCCTGGGGCGTGGGTCTGGCGACGATCGCCGCCGACGGCACGACCCTCGACACCTTCTACCGTCACCTCGGCTTCGGCGACTCGGTTCCTGCCGGCACGCCGGTCGAGGCCAAGACGATCGCCGACGAGCGCCGCGGAGTCGTCATCTCGCCTGTCTCGATCGTCGTCGACGTGGATGCGGCACCGACGAGTGCATCGGACGTCTACCTGCGACTGCACCTGCTCTCCCATCGCCTCGCCGCCCCGCGCACCCTGAACTTGGACGGCGCGTTCGGGTTGCTCGCCAACGTCGCCTGGACGTCGATCGGTCCGGTCGCGCTCAACCAGCTCGACGACGTGCGCTACAACCTGCTGCGCCGAGGGGAACACCTCGTCGTCAACGGCGTCGACAAGTTCCCGCGGATGACCGACTACGTGGTGCCGAGCGGCGTGCGCATCGCGGACGCGAGCCGCGTACGACTGGGTGCGCACCTTGCGAGCGGCACGACGGTGATGCACGAAGGCTTCTGCAACTTCAACGCCGGCACCCTCGGCACCTCGATGGTCGAGGGCCGCATCTCGGCAGGCGTCGTCGTCGGTGACGGCTCCGACGTCGGTGGCGGCGCGAGCATCATGGGCACGCTCTCGGGTGGCGGCAAGGAAGTGGTCTCGGTCGGCCAGCGCTGCCTGCTCGGTGCCAACAGCGGTCTCGGCATCTCACTCGGGGACGACTGCGTGATCGAAGCCGGCCTCTACGTCACCGCGGGCACGCAGGTGAAACTGCCCGACGGCAGCGTCGTGAAGGCCCGCGAGGTGTCCGGCGCGAACGGACTGTTGTTCCGTCGCAACAGCCAGAGCGGTGCGGTCGAAGTCGTCCAGCGCACCGGCACCTGGGGCGGATTGAACGCCGCCCTGCACAAGAACTAGCCATGTCCTTCGACGACTTCCTGCGGCTCGTCATCTCCCGTCGCACGCAATTGGTGATGGACCAGGAGCGCAGCGTCGATCCCGCACTCGTGCAGCAACTCTGTGAGGCCGCCGCATGGGCGCCGAACCACCAGCAGACCTGGCCGTGGCGCTTCGGCGTGTTCACGGGCGAATCCCGTCGCGGACTCGGCGAGGTCGCAGCCGAGGCGATGCGCCTGCGTGGGGACGCGGAGAACAAGGTCGAAAAGACCAAGACCAAGTACCTGCGCGCACCGGTGATCGTCGTCGTCGGCAGCGCACCTGGGGAGAGCGAACTGCAGACCGAGGAGAATCGCGACGCGGTCGCCGCCGGCATCCAGAACCTGTTGCTCGGAGCCACCGCCATGGGGCTCGGCAGTTTTTGGTCGAGCTGCCCGAAGGGCGCCAACGACGTCGTCGCGACCCACTGCGGCTGGGAGCCCGGCACCCACGTCACCGCCATCATCTATCTCGGTTGGCCGACGCGCACGCTGCCCGATCGCGAGCGCCCCGCGCCCGCAATCACCTGGTTCTCCTGATCACTCCTCGCTCGCGAAGGACACCGCAAGCATCGGACACTCATAGACCCACGCATCTCGCGTGAGGCCGATCTCTTCGTCCCCCGACCAGTCGTATTTCTCCCCCATCACGTCACCGAATCGTCGCCGCTCGGCGGGATCGGTCACGAGTCGCGCC
>CAYXIY010000047.1:0-10140 GCA_964465475.1 uncultured Acidimicrobium sp.
AGTCACCCAACGCTTCGTCGAACACCTGGTCGTGGGCCATGTTGTCGAAGCGGGTGAAGTTGGCCTGCCACACGAGACGAGCCTGGCCGAGCGGACCGGCGCGGTGCTTCGACACGTTCACTTCAGCCAGACCCTTCAGGTTTGGATCCTGTTCGTAGATTTCACCGCGATAGAGGAACATGACGACGTCGGCGTCCTGCTCGAGGGCCCCGGATTCGCGCAGGTCGGACAGCGTCGGATGCTTGTCGGTGCGCTGCTCAAGCTGACGGCTCAACTGACTGAGCGCGAGGACCGGGACGTTGAATTCGCGGGCCAGCAACTTGAGCTTGCGGCTGATGTCGCTCACCTCGAGCTGACGGTTCTCCGGCTTGCCATCGCCGCCCATGAGCTGGAGGTAGTCGATGACGATGAGCGCGAGTCCGCCCTCGCGGCTGTAGATGCGGCGAGCCTTGGAGCGGATCTGTCCGACCGTGGTTCCAGCGCTGTCGTCGATGATGAGCGGAACGTCGAGACGTGCAACTGCGCGACCGATCTTGCTCCAGTCGTCCTGGCTCGGCCGGCCCATGCGCAAGACGTTGCCGTCCACGCTCGCCTCACTCGCCAGGATTCGCTGCGTCAACTCGGCCTTGCCCATTTCCAACGAAAAGAAGAGCACGGGTTGGTTGAGTATCTGCGCCGCATGCACGGCGATGTTCAGGGCGAAGGCGCTCTTTCCCATCGCAGGACGCGCACCAACGATGTTCAGCGTTCCGGGTTGCAGTCCAAGAAGGATGCGATCGAGATCGGTGAATCCCGTCGGTACGCCGGTGATGGCGTCGCCTTTCTCCGCACGCTCCTCGAGCTTCTCGAGTGCTTGACCGAGGAGGATCTGGACCTTCTCGGCGTTGTCGCCAACCTGACTCTCCGACACCGAGAACACCTTGCTCTCGGCGTCGTTCAATGCCTTTTCGATGTCGTCTGGTTCGCTATAGGCGAGCTCGGCGATCTCCGATGCCGCACCAATCAGACGACGCAACCGTGCGGTGTCGTGCACGATGCGCGCGTACTGCTCGGTGCTCGTGACCGCGGGAACGGCGTTCTGGATCGAGAGCAACGCGTCCATGCCACCGATCGTCTCCAACAGGCCGGCTTTGCGCAGCGTGTCGGCGACGGTGACGGGATCGACGGCCTCACCACTCGTGTTCAACGAGCGAATCGCGTCGAAGATGTGACGGTGGGCAGGCTTGTAGAACTCGTCTGGTCGAACGCCGCGTTCGATCGCCACGCCGACGGCCTCACGCGACAACAACATCGCGCCGAGCAACGACGCCTCGGCGTCCAGGTTGTGCGGCGGGACGCGCTGCAACGACCGTCCGTCGTTTCGAGGATCTCCCGTGGAGGACATGTCGAGCGTGCCCTGGTGGGCCGTGGTCCTAGCTCGCCGAGACGCTGAGCGAGATGGTGCCGGTGATGCCGGCGAACAACTCGACGGTCACGCTGTGGTCACCCACCGTGCGAATCGGCGAGGAGATCTCGATGCTCTTGCGGTCGAGCGAGATGCCGGCCTGTGCATCGACGGCGTGCGCGATGTCGGTCGCGGTGACCGAACCGAACAAGCGTCCCTCGGATCCGGCCTTCGCCTGGATCTGGATCGTGCGCTTGGCAAGTTCGGCGACGATGGCCTGTGCCGACTCGCGGTCGGCCGCCTCGCGCAGGTCACGAGCACGACGCATCGACGTGGCCTGAACGACCGCACCGTCGGTAGCGACGATGGCAAGTCCGCGTGGCAGGAGGAAGTTACGGGCGTGACCAGACGACACCGAGACGATGTCGCCGCGGCGTCCGACGCCGGTGATGTCCTTGCGCAGTAGAACCTTCATGGCTCAGGCCTCCTCGGTCGTGGTCTCGGCAGCAGGCTCTTCGACGGCTGCGGTGGCGCCAACTTCGGCGTTGATCACGTCGGCGTAGGTGTCGACGAGCGACGCCTCGGAACGGTCACGGCGCGGACGATCCGACATTGAGCCGTCCTCTTCGCCGCGGCGTGGGGCGCGAGCCGAAGCGACGCGCTTGGTGTACGGCAAGAGCGCCATCTCGCGTGCATTCTTCACCGCAAGCGCGACGTCGCGCTGCTGCTGCACCGAGTTGCCGTTCATGCGTCGCGCCTTCAGCTTCGAACGATCCGACATGAAGCGCTGGAGCAAGGTGACGTCCTTGTAGTCGATGTAGTCGACCTTCTCGGCGTTCAGCGTGTTCGGGCGCTTCTTGTACTTGCGCATCGCAGCTTTTGCTGCGCGCTCTTTGTTCTTCTTACTCGTCATGGTGGTGTTCCTTTAGTCGATTCGTATTCGTGTTCAGAAGGGTTCTTCGCCGTCGAATGGCGTTGCCTCGCCGGACTGGCCCTGCGGAGCGCGGGCGGACCCACCCTCGCCGCGGGGAGTCCGCTCGACTTGCGCGGTTGCCCAACGCAAGCTCGGTCCAAGCTCGTCTGCGATGACGTCGATGGCCGTGCGCTTGTCGCCCTCGCGGGTCGTGTATTCACGCTGCTCGAGTCGTCCGGTGACGACGACGCGTGCACCCTTGGTCAACGACGCCGCGGCGTTCTCGCCGAGTTGACCCCAAGCCGTGACGTTGAAGTAGGAGGTCTGCTCTTGCCACTCACCGTTGACCTGGTAGCGGCGCCCGACGGCAATGCCGAATGAGGCGACGCCGCGTCCGGTCGTCGTGAATCGCAGTTCAGGGTCGCGCGTGAGGTTGCCGACGAGTGTGATCGTGTTGTCTGCCATGTTGCTGTGGCTCCTTGTCTCGGTGCTTCGTTCGCCGACTATGCAGACGCAACGGCCATGCCGCGGCGTGCTGCCTCGTGATCTGGCAAGCGAAGGAGTTTGTGGCGGAGGACGTCATCCGCGATACGCAGGGTGCGCTCGAGCTCGTCGAGTGCACCACCAGGGGCGACCACGTTGAAGATCGCGTAGTAACCCTCCGACTGCTTCTTGATGGGATAGGCCAAGCGACGCTTGCCCCACCAGTCAGGTGTGCCGTGGACGGAGCCACCGGCCGCAGAAATTTGCTTGGTCACGGTGTTGAGCCAACTGTGGGCAGCCGACTCCTCGAGCGAGCCGCCGACGATGACCATCAATTCATATGCACGCATGAAGCGCATTCTCCCTTCGGTTCCAGCCACGTGACTGGAGCCCCCGTGGGGGCAGGTATGTGAGGTGTGAAGCGTATCGGCACGGCGTTCAGGCTGACACACCCCTGTTGCGGGGTGGCCTAGCGACTGGCGCTGCGGCGCCGTGGGCTTCGTTCCTGGCGTTCCGGGTTGAGCGAGAGCGTGCGCAGGAGGTGGTGCCACCCGCAGGATCGACACGCCTCGACCACGTAAGCCGTGTAGTCCCCGGAGACGGCTCGACGCGCGACGCGACGAAACTCATCGAGTTCGGTCGGCTTGGTGATGCAACGCCCGTGGCTCGGTAGTCGCGGGCCGAACACGTACGTCACGAGCACCACGTTGTCCTCGACACAAATCGGGCACTTCACCTGCGTCACGTCTCCGAAGTTGCGCGCGGCCCGCAGCAGTTCGGGATGGGCGTCGCAGACCTGGTCGCGACGAAGTCGACCGCGTCGATATTCGTTGATGAGCGCTCGACGCGTGAGGCGATGGTCGACGATGCCACCGAGTTGGTGTCCGTTGTCGTCGGTGAGCGAGAGTGCGCTCAACCATCCCTTTGCCCTAGCCATGAGCCGACACGATAGTCAGGCCCTCTGCGCCCACCACGTCCGAAGTCGCTCGGTCACGACGTCCACGCCGACGAGACCCTCTTCGAGCCGAATCTCCATCAAGAACTCCATCGCCTCACCGACCGCTCGGCCCGGTGGAATTCCGAGGATCTCCATCACGTCCGAACCGTCGAGTTCCGGTCGCAGTGCCGCCAACTCCTCGCGTGCCATCACCTCGGCGATGCGACGCTCGAGGTCGTCCATTCGTCGCGCGAGCAACAGCGCTTTCTTTTCGTTGCGTGTCGTGCAGTCGCACCGCGTGAGCACGTTCAACTCGTTCAGCAGCGGCCCCGCGTCGCGCACGTATCGACGAACGGCTGAGTCGGTCCACCCCATCGCATAAGTGTGGAAGCGCAGGTGCAGAGCCACGAGTTCGGTGATCGCGTCCACGTCCTGCGAGGAATACTTGAGAGCCTTCAGTCGCGCCTTGGTCATCCGGGCGCCGACCACCTCGTGGTGGTGGAACGTGACGCCCTTGCCGTCTTTGTACCCGCGAGTGCGCGGCTTGCCGATGTCGTGGAACAACGCCGCAAGTCGGGTGATGCGAAAGTCGAAGTCGGTGGCTGCGTCCGGCCTCACGTTCTCGACGACGGCGAACGTGTGGGTCAAGACGTCCTTGTGGCGGTGGATCGGATCCTGCTCGAGGCGCATCGCTGGCAGTTCCGGAAAGAAGTGCTCGGCAAGACCCGTGTCGACGAGGAACCACAAACCGGCAGTCGGGTGTTCGGTGACCATCAATCGATCGAGTTCGTGACGGATGCGTTCGGCCGAGACGATCGTCAACCGATCCGCCATCGCTCGCACCGCGGCGACGAGTTCTTCGACCGGTGTGAGTTGTAGTCCCGCGATGAAACGCGCCGCGCGCATCATCCGCAGCGGATCGTCGGAGAAGCTCTCGGTGGCCGACAACGGCGTGCGCAGAACCTTTCCCATCAAATCGGCGAGACCCCCATAAGGGTCGACGAGCGACGGCGCGTCGGAGGTGATCTCGAGGGCCATCGCATTGACGGTGAAGTCCCGACGTGAGAGATCGTCCTCGATCCGCTCGGAGAACCGCACGTCGGGCTTGCGACTGTCGGGCGAATACGCCTCGGCGCGATGGGTCGTGATCTCGTAGGTGCGGCCGGCCTTGCCCGCAGAAATCGTGCCGAAGCGTTCTCCCGGAGTCCACACCGCGTCGGCCCAGCCCGAGATGATCGACTTGATCTCGTCGGGGGTCGCATTCGTCGTGAAGTCGAAGTCGAGATCGTTCGTCTCGCGGTCCATCAACAGGTCGCGCACGCTTCCTCCGACGAGGAACAGACGTTTGTTCGCTGCGCGAAACAGTTCTCCGAGTGGAGCCACTTCGGCCAACACTGGCGCAAACCGCTCAGGAACCACGACAAGTAGGTTAGAGGCTGTGCGACGTGCGATTGCGGTGTTTGCGTTGATCGTCTGTCAACTGACGGGCCTCGGCGCGGCGAATGCGGCAAGCGTCGACCTGCGTCTCGTCGCACAGAACTTCAACGTCGCAAGTGATCGCCAGTTCCGTTTCGTGTTCAACGTTGCCGACGACGGCTTGCGCGAGCTGATGGAGTCCTCGAACACCGCCACGCTGACGCTCCGTGCCTTCGATCCGGTCGGCAACACGACGGAACTCGATGCTGCACTCGACGCGGCGCCGGCAGGCGAGCCAGTCGCGGTGTTCGGAGCGCTCACCCGGCGGTTGGAACGCACGCCGGCAGGCGACTTCGTCGTCCTCATTGCTGCGGGTCGCGGAGGCTTGGCGTTGCGTGAAGACGGGATCTACCCGATCGAACTCACCGTTGCCGTCGGCGGAGAAGTCCGCGCGCGGCTGACAACCGCCGTCAACTACTTTGCCGCCGCCACGAACGTGACGCGAATGAAGGTGTCCTTCGTCGTCGGTGCGCCGTCGACCGTCGACAGGCCTGTACTGCAACCCGATGGAGGGTTTCTCGTCGACGACGACACTCGCGCCGTCCTCGAGGACCTCGTGTCAATCGGACTTGCCGAAGGCGGACCGCTCACACTCGCCATCGAACCCGAGGTGATCGACAGCCTTGCTCGCTCGACCTCGACCACGGACAACGCGCTCCTTGCTCGCATCACCGCCGTCATGCAGAGACACGAGTCAGTGCAACAGACCTACGTGCCATTCGATCCCTCGAGTGCGCAGCGGGCCGGGCTCGGCGCGACATTCGATGAGCTCTTGCGAGCTGGTCGTGACGCGCTCGACCTGAACAACGGTGACGCCCCGCTCAATGCGCAGGCATGGATCGCGCGTCAACCCGTCGACCGCGACGGCATCGAGTTGCTTCGCCGCTCGGGCGTGACCACCGTCGTCGTCACGCCGAATGCGGCACAAGCGTCCGGTTCGCTCGACAACTACCTGAAGACCTATCGGGTCGGAACGACGGTCGACGAATCCGTCGCCGTGAAGGCAATCGATCCGAAGTATGCAGAACTCCTCACGGGCGACAGGGGCACTCCGGTCGTCGATGCCGCCCGCATTGCCGCCTCGCTCGTGCTGTCCCGCCAAGCCGTCGACGACGCCGGTGGCGACGTGCGGCAGTTGCACGCGGTCCTCGGCAACACCCGCGGTGAGGTGCCCAACCCGTTGGTGGCAGTCCCGCTCCTCATCGCGCTTGACCGCGCACCGCAGCTCAACCTGGTCGGAATCTCCCGCGCCAACGCCGTGACGGGGAACGACTCCACGACGTCGCTCCCGACGATCAACCGTGTCGACGTTGGCGCGTCACGACCGACGATCGACGAGGTCACCTCGTTCGTGCGCATCACACAGGAGTTGATGCCTGCAAGTTCTCCGCAGAACGACGAATGGCGTCGATCACTCCTGGTACTCAACGATGATCGATTCGACCAACCGACGCTCGAGGCCTACGCCAAGGGCGTGCGCTCGCGCGCACGACTCATCCGCTCGTCGATTTCGATTCCCGACGGATTGTCCTTCACCCTCGGCAGCCGAACGGGAACGTTGCGCCTCCCGATCCGCAACGAGTCCGACGTCGAACTCACGATCGGCGTCTCGATCGTCTCCGCCAAACTCCAGCTGCCCGGTGACGTTCGGGTGGTCACGATTCCCGCGAACGGCTCCACCGACCTCGTCGTCGACGTCGTCGCACGCGCCAACGGACGATTCCCCGTCGACGTGAAGTTCACGACGCCGGACGGTCTCCATCAGATTGGCCAAACCATCCGCATCGGTGCCCGCGTGACGACGATCTCTGGTCTCGGCCAACTCGTGAGCGGTGCAGCGATCCTCATCTTGGCAACGTGGTGGGTCGCCCACTGGCGCAAACGCAAACGGGCGAGTGCCCTGGAAAAACACCCTGCGATACGCTGACCGCTATGACTATTCGCATCGTCACGGACAGCGCGTGTGATCTTCCACAACATCTCGTCGACCAGCACGGCATCGGCATCGTGCCGTTGTCGTTCCGCTTCGGTGACGAGGAGTTCATCGACCGTCAGTCGCTGACGGTCCCCCAGTTCTGGGAACGATGCTCGTCGTCGCCCGTTCTTCCGGAGACCGCGGCGCCATCGCCCGGTCAGTTCGAGGCAGAGTTCCGTCGGCTCGCCTCGCAGGGTGCGACGGGAATCGTCGTCGTGTCGCTGTCGTCTGAGTTGTCGGCAACGATGCAGAGCGCGGAGCTCGCCGCCAAGGCCCTTTCCGGTGACATCTCCGTGCGTGTCGTGGACAGCCGTTCGGCCTCCATGGGCCAAGGCATCACCGCCGTCGCCACGGCCAAGGTCGCCGCAAGCGGTGCCACCTTGGATGAAGTGGAGCGCGCTGCCCGAGACTTCGCCTCCCGCGCACGCGTGTGGGGCGTGCTCGACACGCTCGAGAACCTGAAGAAGGGTGGCCGCATCGGCGGCGCCAAGGCCTTCCTCGCCACCACGCTGTCGATCAAGCCCGTCATCGAAATCCGCAACGGCAAGGTCGAAGAGGGCGGCCGCCAGCGCACCCGCAGCAAGGCCCTCGCCTTCTTGGCAACCAAGGTGCGTGAGGCGGGCAACGTCAGCAACCTCGCGATCCTGCAGGCCCAATGCACCGACTTCCACGATCTCGTCAATGAGTTGAAGTCGACCTATCGCGACGACATCGTCGTCGGCGACATCGGACCGATCATCGGGTCACACACCGGATCGGGCACGATCGGCGTCGCGTATCACGTCGCCTGACGAAGGCTCTTCGAACCCGACATTCCCAGACTGCACAAGGGTTGAGCACTAGCGTCGTTGTCCGACAATGGCGCAACAACGAACGCAACCTGCCCCGATCGGCGGGCGTTACTCGTTGGAACGACGCATCGCCCGCGGAGGCATGGCCGAGGTGTGGCTCGCCACCGACACCTTCTTGCATCGTGAAGTCGCCGTCAAACTGCTGAAGCCCCATCTCGCAAGCGACGAGGACGCCGCCGAGCGTTTCCGTCGCGAGGCCAAGGCGTGTGCGGGCATCACGCACCCGAACATCGTCGCCGTCTACGACTGCCTCGACTACCAGGGTCAGCAAGCGGTCGTCATGCAGTACGTGAAAGGCAAGAGCCTGCGCGACATCCTCGACCGCCAGAAGCGACTGGGGCCGAAGTTGACCGTGCACATCGGCGTGTCGATCGCCGCCGCACTCGCCGAGGCACACGCACGTGGGATCATCCATCGCGACGTGAAGCCCGGCAACATTCTCGTCACACCCCAGGGTCGCGTGTTGCTCGCCGACTTCGGCATCGCCAAGGAGGCGAACCCGACTGGTCGCGACCTGACGAGTGACAACATCATGATGGGCACCGCGAAGTACCTCTCGCCCGAGCAGGTGCGCGGCAAACCACTCGACGGCCGCGCAGACCTCTACAGCCTCGGTCTCGTGTTGTACGAGTGCTTGGCTGGTCGCGTGCCGTTCATCGGCGAATCGGATGCCGACACCGCACTCGCACGACTGCAACGCGAGCCGACCGACCTCGGCCGACTACGACCGAGCCTGTCTCCACAACTCGTGAAGGTGATCCACCGACTGATCGCTCGCCGTCCCGACGACCGCTTCGCGACGGGAACCGAGGCTCGCACCGCACTCACTGCCGCGCTCGCACCACACGTCGACGTGACGGCACCAATCGTGCAGCCCGCGACGTCGGGTGAATACGTCGTCGACGACGACGGCGAACTCGCGCTGACGACCGTGATGCCGCGCACCACGACGAATGCACCCCGCGGACTGACTAAACGAGATGCGCGACGCAACGGATTGCGTCTGCTTGCGATGCTCGCCTCGGTCGGCGTCCTTGCTGCGACGGTCGTGCTCCAGCTCGGCGGACGAGACGAGGTCGCAGTGGTGCCAGAGACGATCGTCGAACAACCAGTGGTAGCCACCCCTGCCGTCATCCAGTCGATCGTCAGCTTCGACCCGAACGGAGACGACGGTGTCGAAAACGAAGCGCTCGTTCCCTACTTGCTCGATGGAAACCCAGAGACGCTGTGGTCGACGACGTGTTATGCGAACCAATACTTCGGCAGCAAGGAATTCGTCGGCTTGCTCGTCACCTTGAGTGCGCCAGCGACGGGAACGTTGAAGATCGGCATGCGCAACGCACCATGGACGATCGAGGTCTTCGCCGCCAACGACCAGCCGCCAGGCGACATCGCCGCGTGGGGCCCACGTGTGTCGAAGAAGTACAACACGAAGCGGGCGGGGGCGGTCTTTGCCCTGACCGAGCCGGCGCAGTACATCCTCGTCGCATTGCGCGAAGCGGGCGTCAGTCCCGGTTGCAGTTCGAGCAATCCGTACCAGTCGCTCCTCGCTGGCATCACTTTCCAACAGGGTTAGCCTCACCTCGTGGCCTTCAAGTCCTTGTCCGACCCGAAATGGGCGACCCGTGCCGTCGACCTGATCGATCGAGTCCTCGACGGTGTGCGTGACCGCACCACGAAGCCACTGATCGTCGTCGTGCGCGCGATCGTGTTCGGCATCTTCATCGCCGTCGGCGCGTGCGTCGCGTTCATCGTCGCGCTGATCGGACTCTTCCGGGCCACCAACGAGCTGTTCGACCTGTGGTGGTCGCGCGACACCGCAGTCTGGGTGAGTTACGTCGCGCTCGGGACGATCTTCGTCCTCGTCGGAATGTTCGCGTTGCGTCGACGTCACCCCGAGCGCTGAACGAGCGCCCGACTAGATTCGGGGTACTCACCCCACGTCAAAGGACGCATCGTGTCTCAACACACCAAAGTGCTCATCATCGGCTCGGGTCCGGCCGGCCTCACGGCGGCGATCTACACCGCCCGCGCGAGCCTGCAGCCACTCGTCATCGAGGGCGAGCCCTCCTCCACGTCCGACCAACCCGGCGGTCAGTTGATGCTGACGACCGAGGTCGA
>CAYXIY010000048.1:0-9617 GCA_964465475.1 uncultured Acidimicrobium sp.
ACCTCGCCGGCGACCTCGGTCATCTTCTCGCCGACGCCCGCGAGGAAGATGCGCGGTGGGCCGAAGGCCTCGATGTCGCGCTTGTCGGGGGTGAAGAACGGCGTCATCAGCGTGTGGGTGTAGAACTCTCCGCGGAAGGCGAGTGGCTCACCGGTCTGCCAGGTGTGCCAGATCGCGCGGATGGCGAGGATCATCTCGCGCATTCGCGCGGCAGGGTGGCTCCACTCCATGCTGAATCGCTTGGTGATGTGTGGCTTGATCTGGCTGCCGAGACCGAGGATGAAACGACCCTTGGAATACGACTGGAGGTCCCAGCCGATGTTGGCGAGCGTCATCGGGTTGCGGGCGAAGGCAACCGCGATCGACGTGCCGAGCTCGATTCGCTCGGTGTGTTCGGCAGCAAGGAGCAGGGGAAAGAACGGGTCGTGCGACGTCTCGGCGGTCCAGCCTCCGGTGTAGCCGAGCCGTTCGAGTTCCTGGGCGCTCGAGGCGGCCGATCGCAGGTGCGACGAGATGCCGCCGTCGATCTTCACGCCGGGGTGCTCTGCGCGGTGAACGACACGTAACTCGGACTCGTCGACGTGGCGCGTGAGCGGGGGAGCTCTGCCATGTGGGCGAACTGTTCGCTGATCGATTTCGCGGTGGTGACGAGGAGCGGCAGGTGGTGGTTCGTCAGCTGCTGTTGGTTGACGTCGGTACCGTGCACGATGATGCCGATGGCGGCAACCACCGCACCGGCGGTGTCGGTGATCGGTGCGGCGATCGCGTGGTAGCCGATCGACATCGTCTGGTCGACGAGCGACCAACCCTGCTCGCGCACGCGGACGATCTCGGCTGCCACGTCTGCGGCCTTCAGCGACTCGAGGGGCTGGATGGCCGCGAGCGAGGGCATGGCGAGGCGACGAGCCACCTCTTCGTCGCTCAGGCCGGACAACAAGACGCGACCGAGCGCGGTCGAGTGCGCAGGCAGCTTCTGTCCGAGTGCGGCGTTGTAGGCGACGATCTTGGGAACCTCTGCGCGTCCGATGATCACGATGTCGGCATCGACGAGTTCGGCAAGCGTGACTGCTTGATCGATGTGTCCCGCGAGTCGCTCGAGGTGCGGACGTGCCGCGCCGTAGAAGCCGCGCATCGCCACGTAGCTCACGCCGAGCTCGAGCACCTTGGCGCTCAAGTAGTAACCGCCGTCGGTTTGCACGACATATCCGAGTTGCTCGAGGGTCTGCAGGATGCGATGCACGGTGGGCCGGGCAAGGTTCAACTCGGCGGCGAGGTCGCTCACGGTGCGCAGTGGTTTGTGGGCGTGGAACGCACGAATGATGTCGAGACCCCGCGCGAGCGCCTCCACGAATTCCCGCTGATCACTCCGGTTTGGCACGACGTTCCTCACTTCTATGCGTCCCCCGACGCCACCGAAACGCTAGCAAGGGGGGGGGTCGCTCAGAGTCAGGACTCGGTGTTGTGGCCGCGTAAGAACGCCTCGAGCTCGGCCGCAATCTCGTCACCGCTCGGCAGTGATATACCACCGATGCCGGTGGAGCCGGCCTCGGAACCCGCGTGCTGGGCGTCGAAGACTTCCTCGAGTTTGGCGAGCATCGCCGAGTGCTCGGGGTTGGCGTGCACGAGGTCGTTCAGCCGACTGCGTTGAGCCGTCGCCTGTGCCTGGAGCGAGGCGATGTCGATCGTCAGGTCACACGCCGAACACAGAGCTTCGAGCAACGCGGCGGAGGCGGCCGGATAGGCCATCGATGCGACGTAGTGCGGAACCTGTGCCCACAATCCGATCGCGGTGATGCCCCGCGCATGCAGGGCGTGTTCGATGACCGCCTCGACGCCCGCCGGCACGTCGAGGGTGCTCTTCAAGTAACCGGCTCGAGCGGCAGCAGTCTCGCTTGGTGTCGTGCACGAGATGTAGACCGCACGAGTGTGCGGGGTGGCGACGGGATACGCGCCGAAGCCGTACGCCCTCGTCACGCCGAGCTGGTGGGCGAGCGAGGCGACGGTGGCGGCGAAGTGCTGCCAGCGGCTGTCGGGCTCAGGTCCCGAGAGGAGCACGACGTCGCGGCCCTTTTCGTCGCGGCCGACCGACAGCTTCGGCAGCGACCAGTCGATCGAGGTGTTGACCCCGGCGCGCAGTTCCATGATCGGGCGGCGTGCGCGGTAGTCGATGAAGGTGTCGGCGTCGAATTCCACCAGGGTCGTCGCGCCGGTCTCCGACACGAGCGCCTCCATCGCCGTCGCCGCGGCATTCGAGGTGTCGATCCATCCCGTGAGCATGACGACGAGGACGGGATCGTCGAGTGTGGGAAGTGCGCCGCCGAAGTTCGGCGAGATGCGATACGCGTCGCTCATCGTGCGCTCAGTGTAGGCGTGCGAGTACTTCTTCTGCGCGTTGTGCAGCCGCTTCCACCTGGGTCGCGAACGCGGCGAACGTGGATGGATCATGCGTACCCATCGCACCGGCGACGTAACGCGCATACACGCCTTCGATGATGCAGGCGAGCTTCCAGTAGGCGAACGACACGTAGTAGTCGAGCTGTGACACGTCGCGACCGGACACCTTCGCATAGTGCGCGGCGAGCTCGGCGCGATCGAGGAATCCTTCGGTCGTCGTCGGCGCGAAGCTCGACGTCGAGGGCTCGTCGTGCGGGCCGGTCCAATAGACCATCAAGAGTCCGAGATCCGCCATCGGATCGCCGAGGGTGCACAGTTCCCAGTCGAGCACCGCGATCACGTTGCCCGCATCGTCGACCATGCAGTTGTCGAGCCGATAGTCGCCGTGCACGATCGTCGCGGGTCCCTGTGCGGGGATGCGCGTCGACAACGCTTCGTGCACCCGGTCGATTGCGCCCAATTCGCGCGTCTTGGAGGCGTTCCACTGGCCGTACCAGCGCTTCAGTTGGCGCTCGATGTAGCCCTCGTGGCGCCCCAGGTCGGCGAGGCCGACGGCGTCGAGGTCGACGGCGTGGATCGCCGCCATCGTCTCGACGAGCGAGAGGCTGGCGCGGCGTCGCGTCGCGGGCGTGAGCACCTGAAGTGCGGTTGCGTTGTCGCGCACGACATGTCCGTTCACGAAGTCCATCACGTAGAACGGGGCGTCGTTGACGCTCGCGTCCGAGCACAGGCCGAGCGCCGGGGCGACGGGAACGGCGGAGTTGGCGAGTGCGCTGATCAGACGGTGCTCGCGACCCATGTCGTGGGCACTCGCGAGTGCATGCGACAGTGGTGGTCGGCGCAACACGTAGCGATGACCAGCCGAGTCGTCGACTCGAAACGTGAGGTTCGAGTGTCCGCCAGCGATCAACGTGTACTGGAACGGACCAGTGGCGCCCGCGACGTTGGCCTCGAGCCACGTACCGACGGTTGCGGCATTGATGCCGGCGGGGACGTCAGTGGCCATGTAGGCAACCTAGTCAGGCGTCGGGCCCCGCACACACTCGGCGATATCGTGTGCGCCATGGTCATCGACGTCACCGACGCCACGTTCCAAAGCGACGTGATCGAGGCATCGCAGACGACCCCGGTCGTCGTCGACCTGTGGGCGCCGTGGTGCGGGCCGTGCAAGACCTTGGGTCCGATCTTGGAGAAGGTGGTCGGTGCGACGGGCGGCAAGGTCGTGCTTGCCAAGGTCAATGTGGATGAAAACCCCGCGATCGCCCAGGCATTTCGCGCACAGTCGATACCGATGGTCGTGGCTATAGACAAGGGCCGACCCGTCGACGGCTTCACCGGCAGCTACCCGGAACACTTCGTGCAGGAGTTCGTCGACAAGCTGCTTCCTGAGGAGGCATCTCCGCTCCTCGTGCCGCCGGCCGAGGCCGAGGTCGTCGAGGAGCCGTTCGTGCCGAACGATGACTTCGACGCCGAACTGACCGGTCTCCTGCCCTTCGTCAAGGCCGACGAGGCCAAGCGCGCCCGCTACCTCGAGATCCTCGAGACCATGGGCCCGAACGATCCGCGCGTGGCCGGTCATCGCAAGAAACTGACGGCACAACTCTTCTAGTCGCGCACACATCCGGGCGTGCGAGCACGCGTGTCGGATCTTTCGTCGTGGTTCGGGCTGGCGCGCGTGCTCGCCGCGTCGGTCGGTGTCCTCGTCGTGGTCGTCGGCGCATGGTGGGTCGTGCGCGTGCCGCCACCTCCGATCGATGACCAACTGCCGGTTGCGTCGGCGACTCCGAGCGCAACGACGATCCTGTCGAACACGCTCGTCGTCCACGTCACGGGAGCAGTCGTCGCACCCGGGGTGTTCCGCTTGGCTCCAGGCTCACGCGTCGTGGACGCCGTGGCCGCAGCAGGTGGCACGACTCCTGGCGCCGACACCGTCGCGGTGAACTTTGCCGCCGGTCTCGTCGACGGCGCCCAGGTCTACATTCCGGTGCGGGGCGCAACGCCGACGACGACTCTCGCGCGACCGCGACCCGGTGTCAACGCTCCTGTGGTGGTGGCGCCGAATGTACCCAGTGTGACGTCGACGCCGAGTGCGACGACGGCGGTGGCGTCGGTGATGGTGAACTTGAACACCGCGAGCCTCGCCGAGCTCGAGTCGTTGCCCGGCATCGGGCCGTCGACGGCACGCGCGATCATCGACTATCGCGTGTCGAAGGGGCGGTTCTCGAGCGTGGAAGACCTGCTCAAGGTGCGCGGAATCGGGGAGTCCAAGCTTGCCGCGATCCGCTCGCGCGTGACGGTGTGAACTACAGCGCGCCGAGGATGATCGCACCCAGTGCGAGGGCGATCAGGGAACCCGCCCAGACGCCGAACGCGAGCGGTCTGATTTCGCGGATCCACTCGGGCCAACTTGCGACCGCACGACGCGTCGCGCGCAGCGCGGCGACGTGACCGAGTGCGAACCACACGGCCCCACTGGCGAGGATCGCCACGACGTAACTTGCGGTCGAGGACACGACGGGAACACCGGTCATCGGCAGCACCGGCAATCCGGCGAACACGAGGCAGAACCCGACGAAACCGAGCAGCGTGCCGGGGAGTGCGAGGAGGATGCCTCCGACGAGGGCGGTGCCGAGGCCCGCGAGTACCGCAATCGCGCCTCCGCGGGTGCGCACCCGTGTGCGGTGATAGATGATGCCGTCTTCGACGACACGCGGTGAGCGCGTGGGCTGCACGTCGTCGACATCGGTCATGGCTCAATCGTACGGTCTGCATGTACGGCGACCGGGGCATCGAAATGTCCCGATACCGACGTCGCGTCTCGTCGCCGGCGTGCTCGTCATGTGGACAACGATCCTCGTTGCACGACGCGTCGTCACCCACGACGTCGTCTCGGTGCACTGGACCGTGCACTCGGTGGTAGGCGTCGCCTGTGGCTGGGTGGCGCTTCGTCGCGTGGGGGTCGTCGCAGCCTCACTCGTCGCCGCACTCGTCGTCGGGATTCCCGCCTGGTCGGCGAGCCACGGGGTCGAACTCGGCGACTACGTCGGCGTCGCGCGCATCGTCGAGGAGCCTGTCGAGGCCGGTGCGTTGCGCGTCGTGTTCGACATCGACGGTCGTCGCTACGTGTCCTATCTCTATGGATCTTCCGCCGGACGGCTCTCCCGTTGTCGGTTCGGTGACGTCGTGGTGGTGAGTGGGGAGCGACGCGAGTTGTCGGCGACACAACGCGCACGCCTCGCGCCCCGCCACGTCGTCGGATCCTTCGCGGTCGATGCAGTCGAGTCGCGTTGCGTGCCGGGGTCACCACTTGCGAGGTCGGCGAATCGCGTGCGCGACATCCTTGGCCTGTCCACCGCGTCGCTTCGTCCCGACGAGGCGGCGCTCCTTGCCGGTCTCGTGATCGGCGACGACCGACACCAGCCCCGCGAGATGATCGAGGCATTCCGCGCGGCGGGTCTGTCGCACCTCACGGCGGTGTCGGGTCAGAACGTCGCCTTCGTCCTTGCGGTCTGCGGTCCGCTCCTGCGGCGCATCCACGTGCGCGCACGATTCGGCGTCCTCGTGGCGGTCGTCGCATGGTTCGTCGTCGTGACGCGGTGCGAGCCATCCGTCGTGCGGGCCGGGATCATGGCCGTCGTCGCCGCGTACGGTGCATCGCGCGGGTTCCTCGCCTCGGGCGAGCGCGCGCTCGCCCTCACCGTCGGCGCGGCACTCATCGTCGACCCGCTCCTGTCGGCATCCGTCGGCTTCCAGCTGTCGACGGCAGCGACGGCAGGACTCGTGTGGATCGCGCCGCGCATCACCGATCGGATTCCCGGGCCACGGTGGTTCGCCGAGTCGATCGGCGTCACGATCGCCGCGCAGGTCGCGGTCGCACCCGTGTCGTATCTCACGTTCCAGACGTTCAACGTGGTCGGTCTTGTCACCAACCTGCTCGCCGTGCCCGTCGCTGGGTTCGTCATGTTGGCTGGACTCCCGGTGATGGGCGTGTGTGGTCTCCTCGTCGACGTCGGGGTGCCGATGGCGGACGATCTCGCTCGCGTGGCGATGGTGCCGCTGCGCCTCGCCGTGCGCTGGGTGTGGTGGGTGGCCGTCGTGGCGTCACGGCTCTGACTCCCCGTCGCACCGATCTGGAACAATGGGGACGTGGCGGTCTTTCACATCACTGGTGGCGACGCACGCCTCGTCTCGGCGAAGCTGACGGATCTCGTCGACGAGCTCGTCGCCGATGGCGACCGTGGTTCGATGTTCGAAAGCCACGACCTCGCCGATTCGGGTGGGGACGACAAGGCGAACGTGGTCGCCGCTGCCGTGATGGGCGTGCAGACCGAGTCGCTGTTCGGCGACAAGCGTGTCGTCGTGTTGCGCAACCTCGACGAGGCAACCGTGGACCAGCTGCGTGGGCTCGTCGAGTATCTCGGCCACCCGACCGAGGCCAACCACCTCGTCGTCACCTCGCTCGGCAAGCTCGCCAAGTCGACCACCGATGCGCTGAAGGGGGCCGGGGCGACCGTGATCTCGACGTCGCCACCGTCGAAGAAGGCGGACCTGCACGAGTGGTTCTCCGAGCAGTTCACCGAAGCCGGGGTGAAGATCGATGCTCCCGCGATCGCCGCGGTGATCTCTTGGCTCGGCCAGGACCAGGCGCGGCTGCCGTCGCTCATCGAGGTGCTCGCCTCCACGTATGGCACGGCGAAGAAGTTGACGACGTCGGACGTCGAGCCGTTCCTCGGCGACAAGGGCAGCGTGCTGCCGTGGGACCTCACGGACGCGATCGACCGCGGAGATGCAGCGACGGCGTTGTCGATGATGCGGAGAATGGTGCGCAGCGGTGAGTATCACCCGCTGCAGCTCATGGCGCTTCTCCACAATCACTACGCGCGACTCCTGCGACTGGACGGACCGGTGGTGGGGAGCGCGAACGAGGCTGCGGCACTCATCGGATCGAAGAGCGAGTTCCAGGCCCGCAAGTACCTCGACACCTATCGCAGGCTGGGTTCGAAGAACGTGTCGGCGGCGATCCAGTTGTTGGCGCGCGCCGACGTCGACTTGCGCGGAGGCAAGGACTTGGAGGACGAACTGGTGATGGAGATCTTGGTGGCGAGGCTCAGTCGCCTCGCCGGTGCGCCGGTTACTTCTTCGAAGCGGCGTTGATCTTCTTCATCAGGCGGCTCTTCTTGCGAGCGGCCTGGTTCGGGTGGATGACCCGCTTGGCGGCGGCCATGTCGATGCGCTTGACCGCGAGACGCAGAGCCTCGGGGGAGTCCTCGGTGCCGATCGCGTCGGTCGCCTTCTTCAGGCGGGTGCGAACCTCGCTCTTGACGGCGCGGTTGCGCGCGGTCGCCTTGGCGTTCGTGAGGATGCGCTTCTTTTGGCTCTTGATGTTTGCCACTTCGAGTAACCGTTCTTTCTCGTTGAAAACCGTGCCGCTACAGGACTCTTCAGGCTAACAGCGGCCCTGCGGGGCTCCCAACAGTAGAATTTGGGCGGTAAAACCGCGGCTCGTGTGACCCCCACATTCGCCCGAATGCACTACAGAAACGGTCCAATGGATCTCGCCAACATCCGCAACTTCTCGATCATCGCCCACATCGACCATGGCAAGTCGACGTTGTCCGACCGGATCCTGGAGATCACCGGAGCCGTCCAGGCCCGCGACATGCGCGCCCAGTACCTGGACTCGATGGACCTGGAGCGCGAGCGCGGAATCACGATCAAGGCACAAAACGTTCGCGTGCCGTGGAAGAACAACTGGCTGCACCTGATCGACACGCCGGGACACGTGGACTTCGGTTACGAGGTCTCGCGGTCGCTCGCAGCCTGTGAGGGCGTCGTGCTCGTCGTCGACGCGGCCCAGGGGATCGAGGCCCAGACGCTCGCCAACTGTTATCTCGCCCTCGAGAACAACCTCGAGATCGTCGCGGTGTTGAACAAGATCGACCTGCCGGCCGCGGATCCCGACCGCTATGCGATGGAGATCGAAAAGGTCCTCGGCATTCCCGCCGAAGACATCCTGCGCATCTCGGCCAAGACCGGTGTCGGCGTGCCCGAATTGTTGGACGCCGTCGTCGAGAGAATCCCCGCGCCGAAGGGCGACGCGAATGCGCCGCTGCAGGCGCTCATCTTCGACTCGCAATACGACACCTATCGCGGAGTGGTCTCCAGCGTGCGCGTGATGAACGGCCGACTCTCGAGCGGCAGCAAGTTGCTCTTCATGCAGACCAAGGCGACGCATGAAGTGATCGAGATCGGTGCGCGCATGCCCGCACCGACGCCGGTCGCCGAACTCGGACCGGGCGAGGTCGGTTACCTCATCGCCGGGATCAAGGACGTCGGTGAGGCACGCAGCGGTGAGACGGTGACGGCGGTCGCGAACCCGGCGAGCGAGCCCCTCGAGGGCTATCGCGATCCGAAGCCGATGGTGTTCTGCGGACTGTTCCCGATCGACGGCGACGACTTCGAGAACCTCCGCGAGAGCCTGCAGAAGCTGAAGCTGAACGACGCGTCGATCACCTACGAGCCGGAGTCCTCGGGTGCCCTCGGCTTCGGGTTTCGTTGCGGCTTCCTGGGCTTGTTGCACATGGAGATCGTCAAGGAGCGACTCGAGCGCGAGTTCAACCTCGCCTTGATCGCGACCGCACCGAGCGTGGAGTACAGGGTGGTGAAGACCGACGGCGAGGTCGCCGTCGTCGACAACCCCGCCGACCTGCCGTCAGCGGTGTACATCGACTCGGTGGAAGAGCCGTTCTTCCGCGTCAGCATCATCACGCCGAAGGAATACACCGGTTCGCTGATGGAGCTGTGCCAGGACCGACGAGGCGAGCTGATCAAGCTCGAGTACCTCTCGCCCGAGCGCGTCGACATGCAGTATCAGCTGCCGCTCGCCGAAGTCGTCGTCGACTTCTTCGACCAGCTGAAGAGCCGCTCGCAGGGCTATGCGTCGCTCGACTACGAACTCGCCGGCTATCGCACGAGCGACCTCGTGCGCGTCGACATCCTGCTGAACGCCCAACCGGCCGATGCGTTCTCGACGATCGTGCACCGCGACAAGGCGTACGACTACGGCAAGCGGATGTGCGAGAAGTTGAAGGAGCTGATCCCGCGCCAGATGTTCGACGTGCCGATCCAGGCCGCCATCGGTGGCCGCGTCATCTCCCGTGAGACGGTCAAGGCCAAGCGCAAGGACGTGCTCGCCAAGTGCTACGGCGGCGACATCTCGCGCA
>CAYXIY010000049.1:0-9578 GCA_964465475.1 uncultured Acidimicrobium sp.
TGCGCACGACCGACGACATCCGCGGCCGCGTGCTCGCCGGCGACATGGCCACCGTCACGCTGATGTTGGGACTGTCCAGTCTGATCGCCGGCATCCTGGGTGAACTCGTTCCCGTGCGCGAGGCGATCGCGCTCATGGGACTGCTCGCCTCGTGCGGCGCGACCACCTACATGGTGCTCACGCGCTCGATCAGAGCGCGTCTGCGACTCGAGTCGTCGCCTCCACCAGTCGGCTAGCGCGGGGGTCGCCGAGGAGCGCGTCGGTCATCCGGTTCATCACGTAACTGAAGGCGAGCTCGCGCGACGGATCGGCGAACGACACCGAGCCTCCGGCACCCGGGTGGCCGTAGCAGGCGTCCCCGGGGAACGCGTTCGCATCCCCGTTCAACATGTAGCCGGCGGCAAAGCGCGTGTTGACGATGAGCACGCCGTCGCGACGAAGCGGCGTGCGCGGTGCGGTCGCCTGCGCCATCGTCTCGGGCGACACGAGTCGCACGCGCGTCCCCTCGACGTCGATCTCCCCCATCGTGGCGGCATACATCGTCGCCATGCTGCGCGCGTTCGTGATGCCGTTCGCCCCCGGCACCTCTGCGGCGTGCAGGTCGCGTCGGTTGAACCCGCCCTTCACGTTCATCGCGCCGTTCAACGTGAGGGCCTGGGTGAGCGGCGAGTCGTCGACGAGCGGCGTGGCGAACTTGCCGGCCTTGGATGCAGGCGGCGTCGTTCCCGACGCGGCCGTGGCGACCTTGGCCCATCCGGTGTTCACCGGTGCGACGCGCGTCTCGAGTTCCTCGGGCAGGCCGATGAAGATCTCCACCCCGAGCGGCGAGGCGATCTCTTCAGCCACGAAGCGGCCGATGTTGCGACCATCGGCGCGGCGCACGAGCTCGCCCGCCAACCACCCGAAGGTGAGTGCGTGATAGGCGTGCTGGGAACCTGGTTCGAAGCGCGGCGCGGTCGCAGCCAACCGCGAGCACATCTCGTTCCAGTCGAGGACGTGTTCGAAGGCGAGCTCGCCGTCCACGGTGTAGAGGCCGGCCTGGTGCGAGAGCAGTTGCTCGATCGTCACGTCGGCCTTGCCCGCCTCGGCGAAGGCGGGCCAGACGTGGGCGACGGGATCGTCGTATCGAAAGTGCCCGCGCTCGACGCACATCGCGACCGCCGTCGACACCACGCCCTTGGTCGTGGAGAACACGAGCTGCAACGTGTCGGGCGTGTACGGAATCGTGCCGGCGTTGTCGCGCCATCCACCGGTGAGGTCCACGACGAGTTTCCCGCGGTGATACACCGCGACGCCGGCGCCGATGTCGTCGCGCGAGGTGAGGTTGGACGAAAACGCGTCGCGCACGGGCTCCCAGCCCGGCTCGATGCGCCCGTCGAGGTTCATCGATCTACAGGTCGTCGATCAGCGAGCGCAGGGTCTCGACCTGCTTCACCGCATCCTGTCCGACCGGCATCACCTGCAGCACGGTCACGCCCGCCTGCTTGTAGGCGGCGAGTCGCTCCTTGACGAAGCTCTTCGGTCCGACGAGGTGCGAGTTGAGCAACCACTCTGCGGGAACCTTGGCCGCCGCCTCTGCCTTCTTGCCGTCCAAGTAGAGGTCCTGGATCTCGACTGCTTCCTTTTCGTATCCGTAGGCCTTGCAGATGTCGTTGTAGAAGTTCTTGCCGCGCGCACCCATGCCGCCGACGTACAGCGCCGTCGAGGGTCGGGCGAAGTCCAACACCTTCTGCTGGTCGTCACCCGTGAGGCTCTCGTCGATGCCGAGCATGCCGCCTGCCTGGATGTCCATCACCCCGAGCGACGGATCGCGCTTGGCAAGACCAGCCTTCAACGCCGAGCCCCACACCTGTTCGAACTTCTCCGGGTAGAAAAAGATCGGCATCCACCCGTTGGCCACCTCCGCGGTCGCCTCCACGCTCTTGCCCATGAGCGACGCCCACCACACCGGGATGTCGGAGCGCACCGGATGGTTGATCAACTTGAGTGCCTTGCCGAGACCGGTGCCCTGTCCTGCGGGAAGCGGAACCTCGACGGTCTTGCCCTTGTACGTGAGCGGCTTTTCGCGCTTCCACACCTCGCGGCACACCTCGATGTATTCCTTGGTGCGCTGCATCGGCTTGTCATACGGCATGCCGTGGAAGCCCTCGATGACCTGGGCACCGGAGGCACCAAGTCCGAGGATGAAGCGACCGTTGGAGACGTAGTCGAGGCCGGCGGCGGTCATTGCCATCAAGGCCGCGGTGCGCGAGTAGATGTTGACGATGCCGGTGCCGATCTGCACGCGGTTGGTGACGGCGGCGAGATAGCCCAACTGGGAGATCGAGTCGTACGAGTACGCCTCGGCGACCCAGACGATGTCGAGACCGACCTTTTCCAACTCGACGACCTGCTGAGCGGACGCCGGGAAGTCCCCGACGTAGTTGATCATCATCGACAATTTCATGGGGACGCCTTTCGCTTGCGTTCGTCCCGATGCTATTGGCGCGTCAGTTCACCTGACGAGTTCGACCTTCCCAGTACGGGGCGCGCAGGTCCTTCTTCAGGATCTTGCCGCTCGGGTTGCGTGGCAGTGCGTCGATCCAGGCGACCGACTTCGGACACTTGAATCCGGCGAGCTGCTCCTTGGCAAAGGACAGGATCGACTCCTCGGTGACCTCGACGTCGGGCTTTTTCACCACGATCGCCTTGGGCACCTCTCCCCACTTGTCGTCCGGCACGCCGATGACGGCCACGTCGGCGATGCCGGGGTGCTTCATCAGGGCGTTCTCGACCTCGGCCGGATAGACGTTCTCGCCACCGGAGACGATCATGTCCTTCACGCGGTCGTAGATGTAGACGAAGTCGTTTTCGTCCTGGTACGCCGCGTCACCGGTGCGGAACCAGCCCTCGGCGTTGATCGACTTCTTCGTCTCGTCCTCCATGCGCCAGTAGCCCTTCATCACCTGGCCGCCGCGCACCCACACCTCGCCGACGTCACCGCGCTTGACTTCCTTGCCGGTGTCGGAGTCGACGATCTTCAGCTCCATGCCCGGCACGATGCGACCACAGGAACGCAGCAACTTCTTGTTCGGGCCGTCGAGGTCGTGTTCCTCGGGGAGCAGGATCGTCGTCGCACCGGTCGTCTCGGTGAGGCCGTAGACCTGCATGAAGTTCGTCTTGAACGCCTTGATCGCTCCGCGCAGCACTTCCTCGGAGATCGGGGATGCGCCGTAGGCGATGAGCTGCAGCGAGGAGAAGTCGACCTTGTCGAGGTCCGGCACCATCAACATGAACTGGAGCAGCGCCGGCACGGCGAAGGCGTGCGTGATGCGGTGCTTGGGGATGAGCTGCACCATCTCGACGGGGTTGATGTCGCGCACGACGATCGACTTCGCACCGAGTGCCTGACCGGCCGTCGCCCAGCCACCACCACCGATGTGGAAGAGCGGCATGGCGACCAAGTTCACCGTGTTGTCGTCGAACTTCCACATCTGCTCGGCGAAGGGAATGAGCGCGAAGAAGTTCTTGTTCGTGAGCATGACGCCCTTCGGGCGACCGGTCGTGCCGCTCGAATAGAGCTGGAAGGCGACGTCACCCTCTGCGCTCGGCGCGTTGGGGTCGGTGGCTGCGCCCGAGTCGATGAAGCTGTCGTAGGACTGGAACTTGGAGTGCCCGCCGATGACGACGATGGTCTTGGCGGTCGTCAGGTTGTCGGCGATCGCATCCAAGATGGGCACGAAGTCCGGGCCGACGATGAACACCTTGGCCTCGGCGTTGTTGACGATGTATTCGACCTCGGGGGCCGCCAGGCGGAAGTTCACGTCCACGCTCACGGCGTTCAACAGCGCCGCGCCGTAGAGCACCTCGAAGTGCTCGATGCCGTTCTTGTCGAGGAACGCGATGCGGTCCTGCGAGCCGACTCCTGCCGCGGCGAGCGCGTTCGCCATCTTCATCGAGCGCTCGTAGAGCTGCGACCAGGACTGCGTGCGGTCTCCGAGCACGAGTGCGGTCTTGTTGCCGATGTTCGCCGAGTGCGTGCGAACGATTGAACCCAGTGACGTGATGCTGTTCCCCATGGGGCTGAAACCTACCGAGGGGCTACATTCGGTGCAAGGCAGGCCCCCACAAAGGAGAAGGATTTCATGAGCACCCCAGAACTCGGATTCGACGGGAAAGTCGCGGTCATCACGGGCGCCGGTGGCGGCCTCGGGCGCCAGCACGCCCTCCTCCTTGCCTCCCGTGGGGCACTCGTGGTCGTCAACGACCTGGGCGGGGCCGTGGACGGCAGCGGCAGCGACAAGGGGGCGGCCCAGAAGGTGGTGGATGAGATCCGCGCGGCCGGCGGCGAGGCGGTCCCCGACACCAACAGCGTCTCGACGGTCGAGGGCGGGGCGGCGATCGTCAAGACCGCAGTCGACGCCTATGGACGCGTCGACATCGTCGTGAACAACGCGGGCATCCTGCGCGACAAGAGCTTCCAGAACATGGAGCCCGACATGGTGAAGGCCGTGCTCGACGTGCACTTGGCCGGTGCGTTCAACGTGACCCAGCCGGCGTTCAAGTTGATGCGCGAGCAGGGTTATGGACGGATCGTGTCGACGTCGTCGGCCGCCGGCATCTTCGGCAACTTCGGCCAGGCGAACTACGGCGCGGCAAAGATGGGCCTCGTCGGCTTCACCCGCGTGCTCGCCGTCGAGGGCGCCAAGTACAACGTGAAGGCGAACGCGATTGCCCCACTCGCCTACACGCGCATGACCGAGAACCTCCTCGGCAACCTGGGCGAGCGACTCGACCCGAGCTTCGTCTCTCCGATCGTCGCCTACCTCGCACACGAGGAGTGCCCGGTCTCCGGTGAGGTCTACAGCGTCGGCGGCGGTCGCGTCGCACGCGTGTTCATCGCCGAGTCGCAGGGCTACTTCAATCCCACACTCACCCTCGAAGACGTGCGCGACAACTTCGACACCATCCGCAGCGAGGTCGACTACAAGGTTCCGGCGAACATCGGCGAGGAAACCGCGATGTACCTGCCGTTCTTCAAGTAGTTCGTGCAGACCCTCACGGTCGACTCGAGCGACGGCGTCGCACTGAGCGTCGTCGACTACTCGCCTGGCTCGAGTGCACCCACCGTGCTCTTTTCGCACGCCACCGGGTTCCACGGCCGCTGCTTCGACCCGCACGCGCGACTGCTCGACGATTTCCACTGCGTGACCTTCGACTACCGCGGTCACGGCGACTCGGTCATCGATGCGAACTGGCAGGTGCGCTGGAGCGCCTACGGCGACGACGCACTCGCCGTCGCCCGCCACGCAGCGGTGAGCGGACCGGTGATCGGCGTCGGTCACTCGATGGGCGGCGCGGCACTCGTGATGGCCGCGCTGCGCGAGCCAGGGTTGTTCCGCGCGCTCATCCTGTTCGAGCCGATCATCTTCCCGCCGCAGGCGCGCGAACCCGGCGCACCACCGACGCCGCTCGCCGAGGGTGCGCGCAGGCGACGAGCGACGTTTGCCTCCTTCGACGAGGCGATCGCCAACTACGCCTCCAAGCCACCACTCAACTGCTTCACCCGAGACAGCCTCGAGGCCTACGTGCGCCACGGGTTCCGCGCGACGCCCCACGGTGACGTCACGCTCAAGTGCTCGCCGGAACACGAGGCGCGCACGTTCGAGGCGGGCGGGCTGCACGAGACCTGGGACGCACTCGGCAACCTCACGACACCGGTGTGGTTGAGTCGGGGTGTCGTCATGCCCCACACTCCAGCCGCGATCGCCGAGCAGATCGCCCACCGCCTCCCCAACCACACCCTCGTCGCCTGGGACGACCTCAACCACTTCGGACCGATGCAGGACCCCGCACGGCTCGCCGACCTCGTGCGCAGCGTGAATGGTCGTGTCGCGTGAGCGTCTTTCCCGTCCCCACCACGCTGTCGCCCTCGCGCATTTCCTCGTTCGAGAACTGCCCGCTGCAGTTCCGCTTCGCCAGCGTCGAGGGACTCCCGCAGCCTCCCGGCATCCACGCGGTGAAGGGCAACGTCGTGCACCGCGCACTCGAGTTGCTCTTCGGTCTCGAACGCGCCGAGCGCACCCGCGACGCCGCGCACCGATTCATGGGCGTGGCGCGCGAGGAATACGAACCGACCTATGACATCACGGGGCTCAACCTCACCGATGCACAACTGAACTCGTTCTGGTCCGAGTGCTCCGACCTCGTCGACGGATATCTGGCGATGGAGGACCCGCGCGAAGTGCACGGCGTCGAACAGGAGATCTTCGTGACCGCCGACCTCGGCCCGTTCGCACTACGCGGATATGTCGACCGACTCGAGCGACGCCCCGACGGCGCGATCGTGATCACCGACTACAAGACGGGCAAGTCGCCGAACCCGAACTACCCGGACGGCAAGATGAAGCAGCTCGAGATGTACGCGTACATGTTGCGCGAGATGCGCGGCGAGCTCGCCTCGCTCCTGCAGCTGTATTACGTGAAGGACGGCACGAAGAACCTCGCCACGCCAAGCGAACAGTCGATGAACTTCGTGCGAACGCGCACGACGGCGATGTTCACCACCATCTCCAAGGCCTGCACGACGGGGAACTTTCCGACGAAAAAGGGCGGTCTGTGCAACTTCTGCGCCTACAAGGACTGGTGCCCCGAGTTCGGTGGCGACCCGTCGAAGGCGGCCGTCGAAGCACCACTCAAGTACCCGCAGCCACCACAATAGAGACGATGTCTCAGACCCCGCCGTTCGCCGACTTCGACGAACGCGTCGACCGGGCACTCGAGCCGATCCGCAACACCAAGGTCGCCGTCGTCGTGTTCAGCGTGGCGAGCGCCGTCGGCGACTTCGGCATCCTCTGGCACGTCGTCGGTCTCCTGCGCGCGATCGGCAGCATGGACCGCCTGCAACAGGCGCTCGTGTTCTCCGCGATGATCGGCATCGAAAGTTTGATCCTGAACCAAGGCATCAAGCGGTTGTTCCGTCGCGATCGACCGACCGAGCGCGGTGACGATCGCTTCGCGTTGCGCAAGCCACGCACCTCGAGCTTTCCGAGCGGGCACTCCTCCTCGGCGTTCTTTTCCGCCCTCGTGCTCACCTACTTCTTTTCCTGGCCGTGGGTCGTCGCGTTCTACGTCTGTGCGCTGGTGATCGCCGTCAGCCGGGTCGGGGTGCGCATCCACCACGCCTCCGACGTGATCGGCGGGGCCCTCGTCGGCACCCTGATGGGCACGATCGGGCTGTATTTCCTGAATTACGCCGCGATCTGAGCCGATCGGGGGAATATCCCCCGCAGCGCGCCTGTTCTACTTCTTATGTCTCCCCGACCGACCTTCGGCGTCACCTACGACTATCGCTGCCCGTACGGCCGGATCATCCACGACCACCTCGCCACCGCGCTGAAGGCCGGCGCCGACTGGGACGTCACGTTCCTCCCGTTTTGTCTCGGCCAGGCCCACGTCGAAGAGGGCATGACCGACATCTGGGATCGTCCGCAGGACGACTCGGGGATCCTCGCCCTGCAGGCCTCGATCGCCGTGCGCGACACCCAGCCCGACGCCTTCCTCGCCGCGCACCACGCGATGTATGAATATCGCCATCGCGACAACGGCAACCTGCGCGACCGGTCGCTCCTCTCCGAGGTCTTCGGGGCCAACGGCGTGGACACGGACGCGATGTGGGCCGAGGTCGACAGCGGTCGCCCGCTTGCGACCATCAAGCACGAACACACCACGCACGTCCGCACGCACTCGGTGTGGGGCGTGCCCGTGTTCGTCGTCGGGGACAAGGCCGTCTTCGTGCGCCTCCTCGAGCGGCCCAAGGGGGACGCAGATCTCGCCACCACCACCATCGAGCGGATCCTGGATCTCGTCTCCTGGTCGGCGCTGAACGAGTTCAAGCACACTTCCGTGCCGAACTGAAACGCCAGTTAGCCTCAGCGTCACACGAGGGAATGGTGCGCTGATGGAACACGAGATGCCCACATTCGACGACCGCATGTCGGACGCCGAGGCCCTCATGTGGCGCGTGGAGAAAGATCCGTTCCTCACCTCCACCTTTGCCAACATCACGATCCTCGATCGCACGATCGACTTTGACGCCTTCCTTGCGCGCATGAACCGCGCGAGCATCGCGATCCCGCGCCTGCGCCAGCGCGTCCAGCCGACGCCGGTGGCGAGCGGTGCGCCGCGCTGGGTGCGCGACTCGGAGTTCGACATCCGCCACCACGTGCGACGCATGGCGCTGCCCTATCCGGGTTCGATGCGCCAGCTGCAGGATCTCACGACGCTGATCGCCAACGACGCCTTCGACCGCTCCCGCCCGCTGTGGCAGTTCGTCATCGTCGAGGGACTCGAGGGCGGGTGCAGCGCACTCATCCAGAAGCTGCACCACACCGTCACCGACGGCCAAGGCGGCGTGGCGCTGTCGATGCAGTTCCTCGACCTCACCCGCGAGGCACCGATTCCACCCGATCTGCCCGAGCCGAGCGACGACGACACGCATCAGTCCGCCGCGCAAGCCGCGGGCGACGTGCTCACCTCGAGCTTCAACGACGTCATGCGCGCGCCACTTGCGCTGTTGCGCCAGGTGCGCGAGGTGCTCTCCGATCCGCTCGGCCTCCCCGCCGTGGGCACCCAGGCCGCTGCCGCAGTTCAGGGTCTGGTCGCCGAACTGCAGAGCGTCGATCCCGCGCGCTCACCGCTGTGGACGCAGCGCTCGCTGCAGCGTCGACTCGAGACGCTGCGCGTGCCGTATCGCGACCTCTTGGATGCCTCTCGCGCACTCGGCGGCAAGTTGAACACGGCGTTTTTGACCGCGGCCGCCGACGCCGCCGGTCGCTACCACCACGAGAAGGGTTCGCCCGTGGAGTCGCTGCGCACCTCGATGGCGATCAGCACGCGCAACGAGACCTCCGGCGCGAACGCCTTCACCCTCACCCGCATGCTGGTGCCGACCGGACGAATGCCGATCACCGAGCGCTTCGCGGCGATCAACGAGATCATCGGCGTGGCCCGCGAGCAGTCCAAGGCCGCCTCGCTCGACACCCTCGCCACCATGTCGACCCTGCTGCCGACCAGCGTGCTCACGCGCATCGCACGCACCCAGAGCCAGACGGTCGACTTCGCCACCTCCAACGTGCGCGGGGCCGGCGTGCCACTGTTCATCGGCGGGGCGATGGTGCTCGGCAACTACCCCGTCGGCCCGCTCGGAGGCGTCGCCTTCAACCTCACGATGTTGTCCTACAACCACAACCTCGACATGGGTTTGAACGTGGACACGGCGGCCGTCGAGGATCCCGAGATGTTGCGCCGCTGCATCGAGGACTCGATGCGCGAGTTGATCACCGCGTCGCGCCCCACCGCCGTGGCGGTGGAGGGAAAACCGAAGCTCAGGCTTCGGTGGTGGAAGAGACGCTCGCGGTAAGCAACAACCGCACGTCCAACAACAGATCCGCCACCTCGTCGGTGGACACCAGTTCGCGATTGAGCATCTCGCCGAGGGCCTTGTCGATGACCGCCAACGCCTCGTTGATGACTTTTCCGTCGCGAACCTGATCGTCAACTTTCGTCATGCAGGCACCATATCGCACGGGTGCCACGAA
>CAYXIY010000050.1:0-5581 GCA_964465475.1 uncultured Acidimicrobium sp.
CAGCTCGGACACAACTACATCGGCACCGAGCACATCCTGCTCGGCCTCATCCGCGAGGGCGAAGGCGTCGCCGCCCAGGTCCTCGTCAAGTTGGGTGCCGACCTGAGCCGCGTGCGCCAGCAGGTCATCCAGTTGCTCTCTGGCTACCAGGGTTCCGCTCCGAAGGGCGAGGGTCCGTCGAGTGCGAAGGAAGACCAGCCGGAAAAGGGTGGCAGCCAGATCCTCGACCAGTTCGGTCGCAACCTCACGCAGCTCGCGCGCGACAACAAGCTCGACCCGGTGATCGGTCGTCATCGCGAGATGGAGCGCGTGATGCAGATCCTCTCTCGTCGCACCAAGAACAACCCGGTGCTGATCGGCGAGCCGGGCGTCGGCAAGACGGCGATCGTCGAAGGTCTCGCCCAGAAGATCGTGCGCAACGACGTCCCCGAGACGCTCACCAACAAGCAGCTCTACACCCTCGATCTCGGCGCGCTCGTCGCCGGCAGCCGCTACCGCGGTGACTTCGAGGAGCGCCTGAAGAAGGTGCTGAAGGAAATCAAGACTCGCGGCGACATCATCTTGTTCATCGACGAGATCCACACGCTCGTCGGCGCGGGAGCGGCAGAGGGCGCGATCGACGCCGCCTCGATCCTGAAGCCGATGCTCGCCCGCGGCGAACTGCAGACCATCGGTGCGACGACGCTGGATGAGTTCCGCAAGCACTTCGAAAAGGACGCCGCCCTCGAGCGCCGCTTCCAGCCGGTGAAGGTGGAAGAGCCGGAGGTCGCCCACACGATCGAGATCCTGAAGGGCATCCGCGACAAGTACGAGGCGCACCACCGCGTCACGATCACCGACCAGGCACTGGTGGCCGCGGCGAACTTGGCCGACCGCTACATCGCCGACCGTCACCTGCCGGACAAGGCGATCGACCTGATCGACGAAGCCGGCAGCCGCCTGCGCATCAAGCGCATGGCCACCCCGCCGGACTTGAAGGATCTCGAGAACAAGATCAACGCCGTGCAGGAGGCCAAGAAGAAGGCCGTCGAGGAGCAGCGCTTCGAAGAGGCAGGTCGCCTGCGCGACCAGGAGCGCGCACTCCTCGAGGAGCGCGCATCCAAGGAGGCAGAGGTCAAGGCGTCCGGCATCAACCTGTTCGACGAGGTCGACGAAGAGGCGATCGCCGAGGTGTTGAGCATCTGGACCGGCATCCCCGTCTACAAGTTGACGGAGGAAGAGACCGCCAAGTTGTTGAACATGGAGGCGGAGCTCCACAAGCGCATCATCGCCCAGGAAGACGCGATCAAGGCCGTCAGCCAGAGCATCCGCCGCACGCGCGCGGGACTCAAGGACCCGAAGCGCCCGAGTGGTTCGTTCATCTTCTTGGGACCGACCGGCGTCGGCAAGACCGAGCTCGCCAAGACGCTCGCCAACTTCCTGTTCGGCGACGACGACGCGTTGATCTCCCTCGACATGAGCGAGTACATGGAGAAGCACACGGTCAGTCGCCTCGTCGGTTCGCCCCCGGGATACGTGGGCTACGAGGAAGGCGGTCAGCTGACCGAGGCCGTGCGCCGCAAGCCGTTCTCGGTCGTGCTCTTCGACGAGATCGAAAAGGCCCACCCGGACGTGTTCAACACCCTGTTGCAGATCCTCGAGGAAGGTCGCCTGACCGACTCGCAGGGCCGCAGCACGGACTTCCGCAACACGGTGCTGATCATGACCTCGAACCTCGGCACGCAGGACCTGCGCAAGGCCAACGTCGGTTTCGGCAAGAACGACGAGGCCCTCTCGTACCAGCGCATGCGCGACAAGGTGAACGAGGCGTTGAAGAACCACTTCCGCCCGGAGTTCCTGAACCGCATCGACGAGGTCATCGTGTTCCACGAACTCGGCATGCCCGAGGTGGTGCAGATGGTCGACCTCATGGCCAAGCGTCTGATCGGCCAGCTCGAGGGTCTCGGACTCGGACTCGAACTCACGCAGCCGGCCAAGGAACTGCTCGCCAAGCGCGGATATGACCCGCAGCTCGGCGCGCGTCCGTTGCGTCGCGCACTGCAGCGCCTCGTCGAGGATCCGCTCTCGGAGAAGTTGTTGAACAAGGAGTTCTCGGCTGGCGACATCGTGCTCGTCGGCGTCGAGGACGACCCTGACCGCCCCGGTGAACAGCGCGTCACGTTCAGCTCCGTTCCCGGATTCCAGCCGCCGGCTGCAGTCGAACTTGCCGGCGCGAGCGACGGCACGACGACCGCCGAATAACCTGCGCACTCGATGACGGGTCGCTCTCCCCTGCGGGCGCTCGTCGCCATCGCGGTCTGCTGTCTCGTCCTCGGCGCGTGCCGAGTCGACACCGTCGTGTCGGTGAACGTGGAGCCCGACGGCTCGGGCGTGATCGCCGTCGTGGCGACGGCCGACGCCGAGGTGATGGCGAGCGCGCCGAACCTCGTCGATGACCTCAACTTCGATGCCGCACAGGCAGCGGGATGGAAGGTCTCCGACGTCGAGACCCTCGACAACGGCTCGGCGCAGGTGCGCGTGTCGCACTCCTTCACCACGCCACAGGAAGCAACGCAGTTGATGGGTCAACTGAGCGGCCAGTTCGGGCCGTTCAAGGACCTTGCCCTCACCCGCGAGGGCAAGGAGACCGACTCGACGTGGACGCTGTCTGGCACCGCACAGATCACGGGTGGCCTGCAGGCCTTTGCCGATCCGCAACTCCTGCAGATCATCGGCGGCGCACCCTATGAGCAGGCCGTGCGCGAACAGAACCTCGACATCGGCCAGGCCGCATCGATGGCACTCAAGGTTCGTCTTCCCGGCACCCTCGAGTCGACCACTGGCGTGGACGACGCAGGTCTCATCCAGTGGACCGTGCCTTTCGACGGCAGCTCGCAGCAGATCGCCGCGACGACGCAGAACACGGCCGTCGGCGCCACCGTCGCACGCATCTTTTCCCCCGTGCTCTTCTGGCTGTTCATCGGTTGGCTCGTCGTGATGGCGGGCTTCTCCGGATACGTGGCGTACTCGCGCCTGCGCAAGCGCAAGTAGGACACCCACGGCGTAGTGTGTCGCGCATGGCCCGGATGCGCACCGTCTACAACTGCAGCGACTGTGGTGCCGCGCACTACAAGTGGGCAGGCAAGTGCGACTCGTGCGGGGCGTGGAACTCCCTCGTCGAAGACGTCGAGGATCCCGCGGAGTCCGTGACGCTCGCTGCCGGGATGGCCCTCGTCCCGCCCGGCACCCCGCAGCCGCTCAGCGCGCTGTCCTCGACGACCGGCAAACCCACCCCGACGGGCATCGGCGAACTCGATCGCGTCCTCGACGGCGGGCTCGTCCCCGGTTCGGTCACGCTCCTCGGTGGCGAACCCGGCATCGGCAAGTCGACGCTGCTGTTGCAGCTGCTCTCCTCGTGGAAGACCAAGTCGCTCTACGTCACCGCCGAGGAAAGCGCACAACAGGTCCGACTGCGCGCCGAGCGTCTGGACGCCCTGCGCGACGACGTGTGGCTCCTGTCGGAGGCCTCGCTCACCAACATCGTCGCGGCAATCGACTCCGTCGCACCGAGCCTCGTCATCATCGACAGCGTGCAGGCCGTCGCCGACCCCAACCTCGGGTCCGCCCCAGGATCGGTCGTGCAGGTGCGCGGGTGTGCCTATCGACTCGTGCAAGAGGCAAAGAGTCGCAACGTGCCCGTGATCCTCGTCGGCCACGTGACCAAGGACGGCAATCTCGCCGGCCCGCGCGTGCTCGAACACGTCGTCGACACGGTCCTGTCCTTCGAAGGCGATCGCCACCACGCACTGCGGCTCCTGCGTGCGGTCAAGCACCGCTTCGGTTCGACGAGCGAGCTCGGGCTCTTCGAGATGACCGAGCAGGGCCTTGCCGGTGTTCCGGATGCAAGCCAGATGTTCCTCGCCGACCGTCGCCCGGGAACCCCTGGTTCGATCGTCGTTCCAACCCTCGAGGGTCAGCGCCCGCTCCTCGTCGAAGTCCAGGCCCTCACCAATCCCGTCTCGTCTGGTGTGCCGCCACGACGCAGCGCGCAAGGACTCGACCCGGGCCGACTCGCGATGTTGCTCGCCGTCCTCGAACGCCGGGCGAGGGTCTCGCTTGCACAGCACGAGGTGTATGCATCGGTCGTCGGTGGCGTGAAACTCACCGAGCCGAGCAGCGACCTGGGGTTGTGTCTCGCGCTCGTGTCTGCCGCGACGAACACACCGACGCCGAACGACCTCGTCGTCTGCGGCGAAGTCGGACTCGGTGGCGAGCTCCGCAACGTCGCGCATCTCTCGCGCCGACTGGCCGAAGCTGCACGCCTCGGCTTTGCCCGCGCGATCGTTCCCGCGAGCGGTGCGGAGAAGTCGAAGCCGACCAAGCAGGCCGGCCTCGTCATCCAACCCGCGGGAACGTTGAGCGAGGCTCTCGCCCTCGCACAGCTCCCCGTATCCTGACGAACAGTCATGACGATCGTTCCCGACGACAAGGACTGGACGTGGGTGCTCGAGCGCCAGTGCCCCGACTGCGCATTCGATGCACACACGATCGCCGTCCGCGACATCGGCATGATCACTCGCGACGTCGCCTCCCAATGGGAGGTCGTCCTCGGCCTTCCTGGTTCGACGGTGCGACCACGTCCAGACGTGTGGTCGGCGAGCGAGTACGGCTGTCACGTGCGTGACGTGTTCCGGCTCTTCGACGAACGGCTCGTCCTCATGTTGGAACGCGACGATCCTGCCTTTGCCAACTGGGACCAGGATGCGACGGCGATCGCCGATCGCTACGACCAGCAGGACCCACTGATCGTTCGTCGCGAACTCGTCGTCGCCGGTGACCAGGTGGCGGAGCGGTTCGACCAGGTCTCGGGCACCCAATGGAGTCGCACGGGCAGGCGAAGCGACGGGGCGACGTTCACCGTCGAGACCTTCGGCAAGTACTTCCTGCATGACCCGATCCACCACCTGTGGGACGTGTCACGGTCATTCTGAGCCCGTCACGCACACATCGGGACATGAACCAACCATCACCCACCTTCACCGGCCCGGACGGCAAGCGCCGTTGCGGCTGGTGCTCCAGCGATCCCCTCTACATCGCCTACCACGACGACGAATGGGGCCGACCCGTCACCGACGACGTCCGCCTCTACGAAAAGCTCTGCCTCGAGGGCTTCCAGGCGGGGCTCTCGTGGCTCACGATCCTGAAGAAGCGCGACGCCTTCCGCGAAGCCTTCGCCGGGTTCGACCCGCACGTCGTCGCCAGGTTCACCGCGCGCGACGTCCAGCGCCTGATGCGCAACGCCAACATCGTCCGGAACAAGGCAAAAATCCAAGCCACGATCTCCAACGCCCGTGCGACGCTCACGCTCTGGGACCAGGGAAGGTCCCTGTCGGAGACGATCTGGGCCCACCGGCCCACGAAGAAGCGCGCCGCACCGAGATCGACCCGCGACATCCCAGCGATGACGACGGAGTCAGCAGCACTGTCCAAGGAATTGTTGAAGCTCGGGTTCCGTTTCGTCGGACCAACGACCATGTATGCCGCCATGCAGTCGCTCGGCGTGGTCAACGACCACTACGCATCCTGTGCGTTTCGAAAGTCT
>CAYXIY010000050.1:5681-7081 GCA_964465475.1 uncultured Acidimicrobium sp.
AATCCGAGTCGCTGATAGAGACGGTTGGCCGCCTCCCGTGACGGACGTGACGTGAGGTCAACGGTCTTGGCGCCCAGGATTCGTGCGCGATCCAAGGCGAAGCGATTCAAGGTCTCGCCCACGCCCTTCCCTCGCGCACTCCCATCGACGACGACGTCCTCGATCCACGCACGCAATCCGGTCGGGATCGGGAACACGACGAGCGTCAACGACCCGACGATCGCATCACCATCACGTGCGACGAGGATGTCGCACGAGTCGTTCTTGATGATTGCCGCCAACTGGTCCATCGTCGGCGGTGGATTCGACGACGACAACTGAGGTATGAGCCGCGCCATGGCATCGACCAAATCTTGGGACGCGCGTTCAGCGATGGTCACGACGACTGTCACACCTCTACCTTGCCACACGCCACACCCGACGCGAAGAGTGCACTGAATCCAGGGTTTAGGGCGTGAGTTTTCTCGGTATCGTTTGACCAACATGTCGGATATCCAGCACCTTCGATGGTTGTCCAAGCCGAGCCTGACCCGGCCCGTCATGATCACCGCCTTCACCGGTTGGAACGATGCAGCCGACGCAGCATCGAACGCGGTGCGCAACTTGATCGAAGGTTGGGGTGCCCAGCCCCTCGCCGAGATCGACCCCGAACTCTTCACCGACTTCGCCACAATCCGTCCCCACATCCGACTGAAGGACGGCATGACTCGAACGGTGGTCTGGCCGACCGTCGGTCTCTGGCACGTCCAAGGAGCCGGCGGCGACATCATCCTCGCCCTCGGGCCCGAACCAAGCCTGCGTTGGAGGGCGTTCTCCGAGCAGCTGATGGGAGTCGCAGACCATTTCGGTGCGTCGATGATGCTCACGCTCGGCGCGTTGCTTGCAGACGTTCCCCACAGTCGCCCCGTCCAGATCATCGGTACGGCCACCGACCAGGACATGATCGAGCGCTACAGCCTCCAGCGCTCACGATACGAAGGACCGACTGGGATCATCGGAGTGATCCACGACATGTGCACGACGACTGCACTCCCCTCCGTCGCGCTGTGGGCTGCAGTCCCCGCGTATGCGTCCCAAGTGCCGTCTCCGAAGGCGTCGCTGTCGCTCATGCGTCGCGCATGCGAGATCATCGGTACGCCCGCTCCGGTTGCATCGGTCATGAACCTGATCGACCGATACGAAGAGCAGGTCAATTCACTCGTCGAAGACGACGAGGACCTCGCCGCCTACGTCGAGCGCCTGGAGACGATGACGGACCAGGGAATGAGCATCGACGACGAAGTCGACGACGGCCAGTTGCAGTTCGACTTCGCCGAGGACACGGGTGACGATGCGGCGGACGCGTCGACGTTGATGGACGAAGTCGAGCAGTTCCTCCGCGAACAGGGCGAAGGCAAGTA
>CAYXIY010000050.1:7181-9221 GCA_964465475.1 uncultured Acidimicrobium sp.
ATCGGGGTGACCATCCCGACGTAGAACTGACCGAAGTCTGCGTACTTGGCTGACGCCTCGTCGAAGCGCATCGTGTAGACCACGTCCTTCAGGTCGTCGGGGTTGACGGCGAACAGGGTCACTCCCCACTCGTAGTCGTCGAGTCCGGTCGAGCCGGTGACGAGCTGGACGACGCGACCGGCAAAGGTCCTGCCGCTCTTGCCGTGCTCCATCATCAGTTCGCTGCGCTTGTCGAAGGGGAGGGTGAACCAGTTGTCCTCGGCGTCACGCTTCTTCGACATGGGATAGAAGCACCAGGCGTTCTTGCCGGGGATCGGAATCTGCGGGTAGAGACGCGCGTTCTTCATCTCCTCGGGCACGTTGGCCGCGTACTCGCTGACCTCGGTGAGCGACACGTAACTGTCGGTGATGAAGACCCCCGCACGCTGCAGTGCGGACTGGAACGTGCGCAGGTCGCGCATGTCCGAGGCGATCGCCATGAAGGCGACGTCGGCCTTGTGTCCGAGCATCGACACGGCCACGACTTGGGTGCCGCGGGCCTTTGCGTCGTTGACGGCATCGATCGTGGCGGTGGCGTCGAAGTCCGCCGCAGCGTGGCCGAAGAGGTGGATGACGGCCATGCCGACGGAGGGTGAAAGGGGTTCGCTCATCGCCTTGAGGTTACTGACGGGCTCGTCGTGACGCCTCAACGAGCGCCGAAGCTGCTCGTGCCGGCGCGTCGTCGTCAAGGTGGAGATAGAGCGACGGCTCGACGAGTTCCACTTCCATGATTTCTGGCACACCCACGGCATTCGTCACCATGTCGATCCGGGCATACAGCGGCGGCTCACCGAATCGATCTGCAAGCACAGCCATCACCCGATCTCCGAGTGCACGTTCGGCACTCGTTGCGATGCGCGCGGTGATCTGTTCCTCCATGTACAACCCGTTGTGCCGCGGATCGTTGTCACCGAAGATCGCGGCCTTGCCGAAGGCGTGGCTGAACTCGCCGGCGAGGTAGACGAGTCCGGTCTCCCCGAGCGTGTCGATCGTCGCTTGATAGGGCTGCACGAGTGCGACACCGCTCGTGCGCATGATGCGCTGGACGTGCGCAAGGGCTGCATCGGGGTCTCCGACGTGGCGGGCCGTGTTGTTCGATCCGGCACTGACGGCGGGCTTCACGATGACGTCGTGCGTCAGATCGAGACTGGCGAGGTCGTTCGGCCGCGAGACGAACGTCGTCGGCATCACGTCGATGGATGCTCCCGCCAGATCGATCAGATAGCGCTTGTCGACGTTCCACTGCACGATGTCGAGCTGGTTGAAAAGCCTCGTCCTGGCACCGACTCCTCGCGCCCACACGAGGAACTCACCGAGTCGCTCGTGGTAGTCCCAGGTGCTGCGCAGCACGGCGATCGAGAACCGCGACCAGTCGACATGTTGGTCGTCCCAGTCGACGATCTCCCACTCTGCCCCACATGCATCGAGGGCACGACTGAGGATTCCTAGATCCTTGTCGTGCCCTCGTGCTTCGTGCGTGGTGACGAGCGCGATCATGCGTACAGTCTCGCGCCGTCGTCGTTCGGTTTAGTAGTCGTCCATTCCTCCGCCAGGCATCGCAGGTGCGGCCTCTTCGGGCTTGTCCGCGATGACGGCTTCAGTGGTCAGGAACAGTGCAGCGATCGAGGCCGCGTTCTGCAGCGCCGAGCGGGTCACCTTCGCGGCGTCGATGACGCCGAGCTTCACGAGGTCCTCGTACTCGCCGGTGGCGGCATTGAGACCTTCGCTGCCCTTCATCGAGCGCACCTTCTCGACGACGACTCCGCCCTCGAGACCGGCGTTCTCCGCAATCTGCTTGAGCGGACCCTCGAGCGAGCGAGCAACCAGTCGTGCACCGGTTGCCTCGTCGCCCTTCAGCGACTCGGCGACCTTGAGCACTGCAGCCTGCGAGCGCAGCAACGCCACGCCACCGCCGGGGACGACGCCCTCTTCGATGGCGGCCTTGGTGGTGCTGACGGCGTCCTCGATGCGGTGCTTCTTTTCCTTCAGCTCCACCTCGGT
>CAYXIY010000051.1:0-9170 GCA_964465475.1 uncultured Acidimicrobium sp.
TCGTTCGCCACGGCGGTGACACCCTTCGGCAGGGTGATGTCGCCGAGACGGATGACGTCGTTGACGGTCATCTCGGAGATGTCGATGAGGATCTCGTTCGGAATGTTGTTCGCGGTCGCGCGGACCTCGATGCGGTCGACGGCGGCGTCCACGAGGCCACCTTCCTGCACGACGGCCTTGGCGGTGCCGGTGAGGTGCACGGGGACCGCCATGACGATCTCTTCGCTCAGGTCGATCTGCAGGAAGTCGATGTGGCTGACGGTGCGCTTCACCGGGTCGCGCTGCAGTTCCTTGACGATCGCCGGATACTTCTTGTCGTCCACGTGCAGCTCGAGGATGGTGTTGACACCTGCGGGACCGGACAACGCGGTGCGCAGCTCGCGGCGCTCGACGGTGATCGACACCGGCGTCATGCCGTGGCCGTAGATGACGGCAGGAATGTGGTCTTCGGTGCGCAGGCGGCGCGATTCAGCGCTGCCCGTCGTGCGACCGACTTTGGTCTTCAAGGTGGTTGTCATGGGGACTCCAGATGCTGCGTGTCTCGAGGTTCGCCGACCGAGTCGCCGAACAACGGCTGGTCAGTCTAACGGCGGGTTTTCGGGAAAAAATCGGCCCTAGGACTGGTTTTCGCCGTCGAAGAGGTCGCTCACGCTGGTCTCGTCGAACACCGCAGACAGGGCGTCCGCGAGGATCTTGGCAACCGACAGGACCTCGATCTTGGGGAGGCGCTTGTCGGACGGCAGCGGGATCGTGTTGGTCAGCACCACGCGCTCGATCGGGGCCTTCTCCAGGCGTTCGATCGCGGGACCCGAGAGCACGCCGTGGGTCGCCATCGCCCACACCTCGCGCGCTCCGCGCTCGATCAACAACTCTGCCGCGCTCACGATGGTGCCGCCGGTGTCGATCATGTCGTCGGTCAAGATGCACAGCTTGCCCTCGACCTCACCGATGACCTCCTTGGCGACCGCGACGTTCGTCGTGCCCTTCGGGCGGCGCTTGTTGATGAACGCGACGTCGGCGTTCATGTCGGCGAGGTGCTGGGCGAAGCGTTCGGCGACCTTCACTCGACCGGCATCCGGGGAGACGATGACGACGCCGTCGCGCACGTTGGAGCGCACGTACTTCTCCAGCACCGGCATCGCGGTGAGGTGGTCGACGGGACCGGAGAAGAAACCTTGGATCTGGCCGCTGTGCAGGTCGATCGAGACCATGCGCTTGGATCCGGCGGCGGCGAACATGTCGGCGACGAGTCGAGCAGTGATCGGCTCGCGTCCTTCGGCCTTGCGGTCCTGGCGGGCATATCCGTAGAAGGGGCAGACCGCGGTCACGCGCTTTGCAGATGCGCGATAGGCGGCGTCGATCATGATCAGCTGTTCCATGATCGAGTCGTTCACGCTGCGGCCGTCGATTCCGGCGTGCGTCTGCATGATGAACACGTCGCCACCGCGCACGCTCTCGCCGAAGCGCGGACGAAGCTCACCGTTGGCGAATTCGACGATGTTCGCCTCTCCGAGTTGCACTTGCAGGTGTTCGGCGACCTCGGTCGCAAGGTCGGGATGCGTGCGGCCGCTGTAGATGGCCATCCGCTTCGTGGTGACCTTGTCGATCGTCTTGTTCATGTTCCCCCGGGCGGCGCGTCGTTCGTCGACCCAGTGTAGAACGGGAGCCTTGGGCGGTCCGATTTGACGGAGCGCGACGACGGCTCACCGACGCGTTTTCGTCGATGGAGCGACGTCGCGACGCCGTCCACGGTCTCTCGAGTTCCGGGGAGAGGACTCGAACCCCTATATGCGGGACCAAAACCCGCTGTCCTGCCATTGAACGACCCCGGAGTGACGACCCCACGGTATCCAATCGGAGGCGCCCAAATGGGTGCCTGCCCCGATAGCGTGTCGTGCGCTATGGGATCACTTGTCAAACGACGTCGCAAGCGCATGCGCAAGAAGAAGCACAAGAAGATGCTTCGCCGCACGCGTCACCAGCGCCGCAAGTAACTCCCTCTAGATCGTCTCGATCGCTCTCGCGATCGTCACCGTCGCTCCAGGCAACTTCTCCGCCAGATCGCTGAAGTGTCCGCGCACCCACCACGTCGCACCACTGCCCGCAAGGACTGGTGACACCCCCGTCGCCTCGGCGATCGCGGTCTTCCACTGCGCAAGCCGCGGCTCGACGACGAGCGCCGGCGCCTCGAGGTCGTTCGGGCCACTGCCGCGTCGCTGCGCCTCATCGAGTTCGTCCCACGCGCGATAGACCGCGGGGGTGGACACGGAGAACGGCGGCGTGATCAACGTGACGTCGAGGTCGCGATGGATAAGCGGCGTCACGACCTCGCCGATTCCGGTGACGTGTGCCCGACCGCCGACCATGCAGAACGCGATGTCGGCGCCGATGCGCGATGCCGCGACGAGGTCGTCGAATTCTGCCCAGCGCAAGATCGCGGCCGCGTCCGCGCTGCCGCCGCCGAGCCCGCCACCGGAGGGAATGTTCTTTTCGATGTGCACGTGGGCGTCCACCCCGCACAATCTCAATGCCTTGGCGACGAGGTTGTCCTCTCCGCTCGACAGACCGGCGGCGAACGGCCCGCTCATGGAGATGCCCGTCGACGAGGTGTCGATCGTGAGAACGTCATGGACGTCGAGGGAGACCATCTCGGCGTCGATCTCGTGGTAGCCGTCGTCGCGCACGCCGACGACCCGCAGCGACAACGTCAACTTGGCATGTGCGCGAAGCGTCTCGATCATCCGTGCACCGCCCGACACAGTCGACCCCACGCCTCGACGTCGAGTTCCTCGGGGCGCGCGTCGCTTGCCACGCCTGCCGCATCGAACTGCTCCTGCGTGACGATTCCCGAGAGCGACCGACGAAGCATCTTGCGTCGCTGGGCGAAGCCGGCCCGCACGAGTGAGAACAGTCGTCGCGGGTCGACGTCCGCGACGGCGGGCGTCGCGCGACGCGTGAAGTCGACGAGTGCCGATTCGACGTTGGGCTTGGGGAGGAACACCGAGGCGGGCACGTCGGCGACGATGCGCGCATCGGACCAATAGGCGACCTTCACCGACACCGCACCGTAGGCGCTCGTGCGGGGCTTGGCGACGAAGCGATCCGCGACCTCGCGCTGGACCATGACGAGGAGGTGCTCGACCATCGGGCAGTCGTCCAAGATGTCGGCGACGAGCGGGGTGGCGACGTTGTAGGGCAGGTTGGCGACGACGTGCCACGACGGTGCGCGTCGGGCGAGTTCGGGCCAGTCGAGGGTCGCCGCATCCGCGTGCACCACTTCGACGTTGGGCAGGTTGCGCACCACGTCGCGCAACACTTCGACGACGCCGTTGTCGATCTCCACTGCGACGACGTGCGCGCCCGTCTCGGCGAGGGCCAAGGTCAGCGAGCCGAGTCCCGCGCCGATCTCGACGACGTAGTCGCCCGGTCCGACGCCCGCGAGTCGCGCGATCTTGCGCACGACGTTCGGGTCGACGACGAAGTTCTGGCCGAAGGCTCGTCGAGGGGAAAGTCCGTGTCGCTCGAGCAGGCCGGCGACGTCGCTGCGCGAGTGGGTCACCAGGTGACCTTGACGGGAATCGGAGCGTCGATCAGGTCGGACAGCTTCACGAACACGCTCTGGTGCAACACGATGGTGATGCCGGGCGGCACGAGGGTCGAATAGACGCTCAGGCACTTGATGCTCTGGCCGTTGTTGATGTTGGTGACGACGAGGTTTTGACCCTGGGGAACCGTCGTCGAGTAACACACGGCGCGTTCGGTGTAGCCGAGCACGGTGAACGTCGCAGTGCCCGTGTATTCGTTCGCACTGGTGGCCGGCTGGGCGATTGCGGCGGTGCCGCTCGGCGGAAGTGCGGCCGGCCCGCCGAGGATCACCGGCACGGGCACGCTGTCCTCGACGATCGGGGGAACCGTGGTGTAAGTGGTGGTCGTCTCGACGGCCGAGTCGTCGGATCCCCCCGTCGTCGAGCGCACGACGACGAAGGCGAGCATCGACACGATCGACAACACGACGATGCGCCGTCGTTCGAACACGCTCAGGGGCACGAAATCACGCTAAGGGGCGATGCCGGGAAACGCAAGGTTCGCATTGCGCGTCGTCGCGCGTGCGAATTCGCTGACGTCCATGCCACGCAAGTCGGCGACGAAGGTGCCGACCACGCCGACGAGCGACGGTTGGTTCGGCTTGCCGCGATGCGGCACGGGCGCGAGGAACGGCGCATCGGTCTCGATCAGGACGTGATCGAGCGGACACCACCGCGCGGCCTCGCGCACGTCATCGGCAGTCTTGAACGTGACGATGCCGGAAAACGACAGGTATGCGCCGCGCTCGACGCACTTGCGCGCCTCGGTCTCGCCACCGGTGAAGCAGTGGAAGATGGTGCGGCGAGGCGTGCCACACGAATCCAACACGTCGAAGGTGTCGTCCCAGGCCTCGCGCGTGTGGATGACGAGCGGCAGGTCGAGCTCGTGGGCGACGCCGATCTGTTCGGCGAACACCTCGCGCTGCACGGTGCGATCCGAATGGTCGTAGTAGTAGTCGAGGCCGCATTCGCCGATGCCGACGACGCGCGGCGCGGACAGCATCTCGCGCAACGGGGCGAAACCGTCCTTGGCGTCGTGTGGATGCAACCCGACGGTGGCCCACACGTCGTCGTGACGCGCGGCGATGTCGATTGCCTGACGCGACGTCGTCGCGTCGGTGCCGATGACGATCATCTTGGTCACGCCGCTGTCGCGGGCGGCCGACAACACTGCGTCGTGGTCTCCGGGCATCGCCTCGTCATAGACGTGACAGTGGGTGTCGACCCACTCGACCTGCACACTCATAGGGTCTTGCGCGGGAAGAGCGGTTGTCCCTTCGTCACGGTCAGTCCGCCCGGATAGCCGCCCCACGTCGTGTCGCGACCGATGCGCGTGTCGGCGATCGACCCGCTGAGTCCGAGGCGTGACCAGATCTCCTGCGTCGTCGTCGGCAGCGCGGGTTGGGCGAGGATCGTCACGATGCGCAGCGCCTCGAGCGCGTCACCCATCACGCGGTCGACTGCGTCACCTGGCTCCATCTTCCACGGCTCGTGTTGTTCGAGGTGCGCGTTCGTCGCGCGGATGAGATCCCACGTGGCCTCGAGTGCGCGGCTCGGCTGCACGAGACTCCATGCCTCGCTCGTCGCCCTGACGCACTCGGCGGCGATCGTCGCGAGCGGGGAGTCGCCGGCAGGGGTCGGCCCGATTCCGCCACACTTCTTTTCGACGACGGTGGCGACGCGTGCGGCGAGGTTGCCGAGGTTGTTGGCGAGGTCCGAGTTGTAACGACTGGTGATTCCCTCGAGGGTGAAGTCGCCGTCGTTGCCGTAGTTCGTGTCGGCGAGCACGTAGTAACGAAAGCCGTCGACGCCGAAGTCGTCGATCAGATCGAGCGGGTCCACGACGTTGCCCGCCGTCTTGCTCATCTTGGCGCCGTCGGTGAGCAGCCATCCGCCGACCGCCCAGCCCTTCGGTGGTTCCAGCCCTGCGGACATGAGCATCGCCGGCCAGTACACGCAGTGGAAACGGATGATGTCCTTGCCGATGAAGTGGTAGTCGACCGGCCAGCGCGAGGCGAACTGAGCGTCGTCGGTGCCGTAGCCGTGCGCGGTGATGTAGTTGGCGAGCGCGTCGAACCAGACATAGGTGACGTGGCTGTCGTCCCACGGCAACGGGATGCCCCACTTGAGCGTCTTGCGACTGATCGAGAAGTCGTGCAGGCCACCCTTGATGAATCCGATCACCTCGTTCATTCGAAATGACGGAGTGATCGCGTCCGGGTGTTTGGCGTACCAGTCGAGGAGACGATCTTCGAAGCGCGAGAGTCGAAAGAAGTAGTTCTCTTCCTCGACGTACGTCGTCGGCTTGCCGTGGATCGGACAGTTGCCGGAGACGAGCTCGTCTTCGAGGAAGTACGCCTCGCACGGCACGCAGTAGTGACCGCGATAGACGTCGGACTCGATGTCACCGGCGTCGTAACACGCCTGGAGCAACTTGCGCACGCCGCGGGCGTGGCGCTCCTCGGTGGTGCGGATGAAGTCGTCGTGGGTGATGTTCAGTCGCTTCCAGGCCTCGGCAAAGAGCGGGGCGATCGAGTCGGCGAAGGCCTTCGGCGAGACGCCCTGGGCGTCAGCGGCCTGCTGGATCTTCAGCCCGTGTTCGTCGGTGCCGGTGAGCAGGTGCACGTCATCCCCGCACAGACGGTGCCAGCGGGCGACCGCGTCGGCGACGATCGTCGTGTAGGCGTGCCCGAGGTGTGGCTTTGCGTTGACGTAATAAATAGGTGTCGTCGCGGAGAACTTGGCCACCTCTCCACACTAATGGCGTGTCCTAGTGTGGCGCCGTGACATTTTCCTTCGACGAAGCGACCCGCGTCGTCGCACGAAGTGAAGGTCGTTACTCGGGTTCCGTGCACGACGGTTGGGACATCCGTGGCAACGCAAACGGCGGCTACGTGATGGCGCTCATGAACTCCGCGATGCGCGATGCGGCCGGTCGACCAGACCCGATCTCGCTCACGCTGCACTACCTCGCTCCGCTTCCACCGTGCGACTTCGAGATCACAACCGAGGTGATCAAGCGTGGCCGTCGATTCACGACGGTGAGCGCGTCGATGATCGTCGACGGACGCACCGCGATCCGCGCGCTCGGCGCGTTCGGGGAGGCGCCGGATCCAGCGACGGGCCTGCACCACGTGGAGGTCGCTCCTCCCGACCTGCCGCCCTTCGAGGACTGTCGTGCGCGAGACCCGCACTCGGAGAACATTCCACTTGCTCTGATGGGCAAGTTGAACATGCGCCTGCATCCCGACGACCTCGGCTTTGCCTACGGCACGCCGTCGGGTCGTTCGCTCATGCGCGGCTATTTCGCCTTCGCCGACGCCCGCCCCATCGACACGCACGCGGTGCTGCTCGCCGCCGATGCGTTCGCGCCACCGGTGTTCAACATCGTGCAGGTTCCCGGGTGGGTGCCAACCGTCGAGCTGACCGTGCACGTTCGTGCCAAGCCCGCGCCAGGTCCGCTGCGATGTTCCTTCGACGCACGCGTCGTGCAGGGCGGGATGTTCGAAGAAGACGGCGTGATCTTCGACGAACGTGGTGTAGTTATCGCGCAGTCCCGACAGATCGGACTCGTCCCGCTCTGATCAGGTGAGACGAAGCGCCAACTCGTAGACGAGTCGTTTCGGTGCGCCGTACGTCAGGGCGACCTTGGCCGCGGCATCGCGCTTGCTCGAGCCGTTGGCGAGTTCGCGGCGCAGGGCCTGTTCGAGCTGTTCCTCGGTCGCCGGCTCTGGCGGCGCCGCGCCGTCGATCACGACCACGTATTCCCCGCGCGGTTCGTGCTGGCGCGCGTGTTGCACCGCCTCGTGCAGCGTGCTGCGACGGATCTCCTCGTGCATCTTGGTCAACTCGCGCGCGACGACGACCTGACGAAGTGGTCCGCAGGCGACCTCGAGGTCGGCGAGCGTGCGCTCGAGACGATGCGGGGCCTCGTAGAGGACGACGGTGCGTCGTTCGTCGGCGATCTCGGCGATGCGCGACGTGCGCTCCTGTCCGCTGCGTGGGATGAACCCTTCGAACACGAAGCGCGAGGTCGACAATCCGCTCACCACGAGCGCCATGACCACGGCCGCGGGTCCGGGGATCGCGGTGACGGGAATCGACTTGTCGATCGCCGCGCGCACGAGCCGTTCGCCCGGGTCGCTGATGCCGGGCGTGCCGGCGTCGGTGACGAGTCCGACCGTCTCGCCGGCGAGCAGTCGCTCGATGACCTCGTTCGTCGCGTCGTGCTCGGTGTGTTCGTTGACGACGATGTAGGTCTTGCCCGACAACCCGAGGTTGTTCATCATGAGCCCGGTGCGGCGAGTGTCCTCGCAGCAGAGCGCGTCGCAGGTCGCGAGTGCGTCGAGGGCGCGCTGCGAAAGGTCACCCATGTTGCCGATCGGCGTGGCGATGAGGACGAGTGATCCACTCACGACGACCGCACCTCGACGGTGTCGCCTGGTTTCAGTCCCCAGCGCTCGAACGACCCGGCCTTCGCCTCGATCACGAATCGCGAGCCGCGCACCGGTGTCCCGACCCGCCACGGCGAGAGCCGGGCGACACGCACGACGGTGCCGTCGGCGTCCACGTAGGCGACGTCGAGGGCAAAGCGCATGCCAAGTGAGTGCACCCAACTGCACGGGGTGATGACGAGTGCGGTGTCCGTCGTCGACTTGCCGAGGAGCCCGACGCGGCGCGATCGGCGGGTGTCGGCGACGTCCGCGCTCGCGAGCACGCGACCATCGGAGACGAGCCACGCGGATCGAAGTGGTGGCGGGGTGCCCATGGCGACTAGCTGTTGTGTCGAATCTCGAGGGTGTCGCCGTCGACGACTTCGTAGTCCTTGCCTTCGACGCGGATCTTGCCCAGTTCCTTGGCCTTGTTCCACGAGCCGATCGCGAGCAGTTCGTCCCAGGCGATCACGTCTGCACGGATGAATCCGCGCTGCAGGTCGGTGTGGATCTTGCCGGCGCACTCCGGGGCCTTCGAGCCCGCGTGGAACGTCCATGCGCGCGTCTCTTTTTCGCCGGTGGTGAAGAACGTGCGCAGGCCGAGCAGGTGGTACGCGGAGCGGATCATGCGGGGGAGAGCTCCCTCGCCGAGACCGAGTGCCTCCAGCATGTCGATGCGGTCCTGGCCGACGAGTTGTGCGGCCTCGGCCTCGAGCTGCACGCTCATTCCGAGCACTTCGATGTGGCCCTCGCTCGCCGAACCTGGAGGTGCGAGCTCCGCGCGCACGCGTGCCTCCATCTCGGGGATCGTGTCGAGTGCGTCCTCGGCGACGTTGACGACGGCGAGCACCTCGCGGGCGGTGAGCAGGAAGTGTGGCGCGAGCAGTTCGAGGTCGTCCTTCGACAACCCCGCGCGATACAGCGGACGACCTTCGGCGAGGTGCACGTGCGCGCGCTCGAGCGCACCCATCTCGTCGCCGAGCGACTTGTCCATGCGCGCGGCCTTCTGCGCGCGGTTCATGCGCGTCTCGACGGTCTCGAGATCGGCGAGGGCGAGTTCGATCTCCACGACGCGCAGGTGCTCGAGCGGGTCGCTCGGTCCGGGGATGTCGTCGTCGACGAAGGCGCGCAACACGAACACGATCGCGTCGAC
>CAYXIY010000052.1:0-9108 GCA_964465475.1 uncultured Acidimicrobium sp.
GCGGCAACCACGATCACGGTGCTCCGCCGGCTTTGCCGAGCGGAGCATTTGCGTGAACGGGGCGGTGGTGGCCTGCGCGAACAGTTCGAACTACACGAAGAAGAAAAGGGTCGCCGTTATGGCACAAAAAGCAATCGTCGGCGAAAAGGTCGGCATGACACAGGTGTGGGGCGATGATCAGCGCATCATCCCCGTCACCGTCTTGCGTGTCGAACCAGCCCGTGTGGTCCAGGTGAAGACCGGAGAGCGTGACGGCTATTCAGCCCTGCAGGTCACCTACGGCTCCAAGGATCCGAAGAAGTTGACCAAGGCCCAGGCGGGACACTTCGCCAAGGCCAACGTGACGGCCGGTCGTCGTCTCGTCGAGTTGCGTCTCGATTCCGTCGACGGTTTCGCCGTCGGTCAGGAAATCGCCGTCGACACGCTCGCGGCAGGAGAACTCGTGGACGTCACCGCGGTGAGCCGCGGAAAGGGATTTGCCGGTGGCATGAAGCGTCACAACTTCGGTGGTCAGGGCGCGAGCCACGGTAACCACAAGCACCACCGTGCGCCGGGCTCGATCGGATCGTGCTCGTTCCCCGGTCGCGTGTTCAAGGGTCTGCGCATGGCCGGTCACCTCGGTCACCAGCAGACGACCACGCTCAACCTCGAAGTCGTGCAGGCCGATGCCGAGCGCGGACTGCTCCTCGTGAAGGGTTCCGTTCCGGGCCCGAACGGCGGAGTCGTCATCGTGCGCAACGCGGTGAAGGGAAAGTGACGTCATGGCAACTGCGAAACCAGTGAAGAAGGCCGCCAAGAAGGCGCCGGCGAAGAAGGCCGCGACGACCGGTGCGACGGCGACGTTGCCGACCGAGTTCTTCGGCATCGAGCCGAACGTGTCGGTGATGCACCAGGTGGTCACCGCACAGCTCGCACACCGCCGTGCGGGAACCCAGAGCACGAAGACCCGTTCCGAGGTCTCCGGTGGTGGCAAGAAGCCGTTCGGCCAGAAGGGCACCGGTAACGCCCGTCAGGGTTCGACTCGCGCCCCGCACTTCAGTGGCGGTGCCGTGGCACTCGGCCCGAAGCCGCGCAAGTACTCCCAGCGCACCCCGAAGAAGATGGTGCAGCTCGCACTGCGTTCGGCACTGTCCGATCGCGCGGGCGAGGGCAAGGTCGTCGTCGTCGACAAGTTCGGCTTCGACAAGCCGAGCACCAAGGACGCCAAGGTGCTCCTCGGGTCGCTCGGTGTCGACGGCAAGGTCATGGTCGTCGTCGAGCGCGCAGACGAGCTCGCGATCAAGAGCTTCCGCAACCTCGCCAACGTCCAGGTGGTGCACACCGGTGAGCTGAACGCTTACGACGTGCTGTGCAACGACTGGCTCGTGTTCTCCCAGGGCAGCCTGCCCACGACCGCAAAGGCCGCACAGTGAAAGACCCACGCGACATCATCATCCGTCCGATCATCTCGGAGAAGAGCTACTCGCTGATGGACAAGGGCACCTACACCTTCGAGGTGTCGCCCGATGCCAGCAAGCCGGAGATCTGCGACGCCGTCGAGGCGATCTGGAACGTCAAGGTTCGCCGCGTCAACACGCTGAACCGTCGTGGCAAGGTGCGCCAGACCCGCGGAACCAACCGCTTCGGTCAGCGCCCGAACACCAAGCGAGCAATCGTCACCCTCGAGGCGGGAAACGAAATCCCGTTGTTTGAGAACTAGATCGAGAAAGACAAAGGACGAACATGGGAATCCGCAAACGCAAGCCAACGAGCGCCGGTCGCCGCTTTCAGACGGTGTCCGACTTCGCAGAGATCACGAAGTCGACGCCGGAGAAGTCGCTCCTCGCCAAGAAGAACTCCAAGGGTGGTCGCAACGCCTACGGTCGCATCACCTCGCGTCACCAGGGTGGTGGCCACAAGCAGCAGTACCGCATCGTCGACTTCAAGCGCAACAAGGACGACTTCGACGCCAAGGTCGCCGCGATCGAGTACGACCCGAACCGCACCTGTCGCATCGCGCTCCTGCACTACGGCGACGGCTCCAAGTCCTACATCCTCGCCCCGAAGGGTCTCGAGGTCGGCATGCGCGTGCAGAGCGGCCCGAAGGCCGACATCAAGGTGGGCAACGCCCTCCCGCTGCGCTTCATGCCGGTCGGTACCGTCGTGCACAACATCGAACTGCGCCCCGGCCAGGGCGGCAAGGTCGCTCGCTCCGCGGGCATGGCCGTGCAGCTCGTCGCCAAGGAAGGCGTCTACGCCACGTTGCGCATGCCGAGCTCGGAAATGCGTCGCGTGCCGATCGACTGCCGTGCAACCGTCGGTGAAGTCGGCAACGCCGAGCACGAGCTGATCAAGATCGGCAAGGCCGGTCGCAACCGTTGGAAGGGCGTTCGTCCGCAGTCGCGAGGCGTCGTGATGAACCCGGTCGACCACCCGCACGGTGGTGGTGAAGGCAAGACCTCCGGTGGTCGTCACCCGGTGTCCCCGTGGGGCAAGCCGGAGCGCCGCACCCGCAACACCAACAAGTCGTCGCAGTCACTCATCGTGCGCCGTCGTCGCACAGGAAAGGGCAGGGCTTAATCCATGTCACGCAGTTTGAAGAAGGGCGCGTTCGTCGATGAGCACCTGCTCAAGAAGGTCGACGCCATGAACGAAAGCGGCGATCGCAAGGTCATCAAGACCTGGTCGCGTCGCAGCACCATCATCCCCGACATGGTCGGCCACACCTTCGCCGTCCACGACGGTCGCAAGCACGTGCCGGTGTACGTCACGGAGTCGATGGTCGGACACAAGCTCGGTGAGTTCTCGCCGACCCGCACCTTCAAGTTCCACGCATCACAAGAGAAGGCCGCAGCGCCTGGAGCGAGCAAGTAAGCCATGACCGGACCAAAACTCAACGAAGCAACCCGCGTCGCCGGCGTGTCCAGTGGCACCCGCGCGAAGGCGATGAACGTTCGCATGTCGGCATCGAAGGTGCGCGTCGTGCTCAACCACATCCGTGGCGTGGACGTCCGTTCGGCCGACAACACGCTCGCACTCATGCAGCGTGACGCGGCACACGACGTGCGCAAGCTGTTGGCCTCGGCCGTGGCGAACGCCGTCAACAACGACTCGAAGGAAGCGGAGAACCTCTTCGTCAAGGCGTGCTTCGCCGACGAGGGTCCGACGATGAAGCGTTTCCGTCCCCGCGCGAAGGGTCGCGCAGGCGCGATCTTCAAGCGCACCTGCCACATCACGATCGTGGTCGACACGCTGAGCGACGAAAAGCTCGCCGTGCGCGAACAGGCCGCCGCGGCCAAGGGTGGTGCTCGCACCTCCAGCCGTGCAGCCCGCGTCGCCGCCAGCCGCGCCCGCGCAGCCAAGAACGCGGCACCGTCGAACGACGACGCTGCCGAGACAACTACGACCACCGAATCTGGTGAGGAGAACTGATGGGCCAGAAGATCAACCCGTACGGATTCCGACTGGGAGTCACCACCGACTGGAAGAGTCGTTGGTTCTCGACCAAGGAATACCGCAACTACCTCACCGAGGACTGGAAGATCCGCGAGTACCTCACGGTCCAGCTCGCCGACGCTGCCGTCAGCCGCATCGAGATCGAGCGCACCCGTGACAAGCTGCGAATCGACGTGCACACCGCACGCCCGGGCATCGTCATCGGTCGCAAGGGTCAGAAGGCCGACGAGCTTCGCGCCGGTCTGACCAAGCTCACCGGCAACAACAAGGTGCAGCTGAACATCACCGAGATCAAGCAGGCCGAACTCGACGCAGCGCTCGTCGCCCAGGGTGTCGCCGACCAGCTCGTCAACCGCATCGCGTTCCGCCGTGCGATGAAGCGTGCGGTGCAGAACGCACAGAAGTACGGCGCAGAGGGCATCCGAATCCAGTGTTCGGGTCGCCTCGGTGGCGCCGAAATGTGCCGCACCGAGTGGTACCGCGAGGGCCGCGTGCCGTTGCACACCCTGCGTGCAGACATCGACTACGGATTCCGCGAAGCGGCAACCTCGGCCGGACGCATCGGCGTCAAGGTCTGGTTGTACAAGGGCGAGATCCTGCCGTACAAGACGAGCGACGATCGCATCGCCCGCGAGGCGGCAATGGCGGTCGGTCACACCTCAGGCAGCGTGGAGCCGACGATGAAGGTCGTCACCTCGGCTGGCCCGAAGGTCGCCGATGCCGACGAAGTCGAAGTCGCCCCATTGGTCAAGGAAGCCGATCCCGAGTTCGAGCGTTTGCTGGCAGAGGAAGAGGACATCCAGCGCCGCATCGTCGACTCGCACGAGACGCCGAAGTTTGGACGGGAGTAACCCATGTTGCAGCCACGCAAAGTCAAGCATCGCAAGCACCACCGCGGTCGCATGAACGGCGTCTCGAAGGGCGCCACCGAACTCGCCTTCGGCGAGTACGGCATCCAGGCTCTCGAGCCGGGTTGGATCACGGCACGCCAGATCGAAGCCGCACGTATCGCCATGACGCGTCACATCAAGCGCGGTGGCAAGGTGTGGATCAACGTGTTCCCCGACAAGTCGGTGACCAAGAAGCCGGCCGAGACCCGCATGGGTTCGGGCAAGGGCAACCCCGAGTTGTGGGTCGCCGTCGTCAAGCCGGGTCGCGTGCTCTTCGAGTTGTCGTACCCGAACGCCGCAACGGCACACCAGGCCCTCGATCGCGCAGTGCAGAAGCTGCCGATCAAGGCGCGCGTCATCAGCCGCGAGGAGGCGATCTGACATGGCACGTGAACTGAACGACCTGAAGGACATGGACCTCGCGACGCTCGTCGAGGAGCTCCGCGCATCCAAGCAGGAGGCCCTCAACCTGCGTTTCCGTCACGCGACGGGACAGCTGGACAACACCGCCGAGCTCGGCAAGGTGAAGAAGGCCATCGCACGCATCAACACGCTCATTCGTCAGCGCGAAATCGCCGCTGCGGAATCAGCAGGGAAGTGAGTAGGACATGACCGAGACATCAGCATCCGCAGTCGTCGCAGACGCACGCAACGCACGCAAGGTGCGCGAGGGCGTCGTCGTGTCGAACAAGATGAACAAGACGATCGTGATCTCCATCGTGGAGCGCGTCCGTCACCCCAAGTACGCGAAGTTCGTGTCGCGCACCAAGAAGCTCTATGCCCACGACGAGGCCAACGATGCACAGATCGGTGACCGCGTCCGCGTCATGGAGACCCGTCCCATGTCGAAGCAGAAGCGTTGGCGCCTCATCGAGGTACTGGAGCGTGCAAAGTGATTCAGCAGGAATCTCGTCTTCGCGTCGCTGACAACAGCGGTGCCCGTGAGGTCTTGGTCATCAAGGTCCTCGGCGGCACCCGTCGTCGCTACGCCTCAATCGGTGACGTCTTCATCGGCACGGTCAAGGATGCAATCCCTGGCGCCGGCGTGAAGAAGGGCGAAGTCGTCCGTTGCGTGGTCGTTCGCGTGAAGAAGGAGAAGCGCCGTCCAGACGGCAGCTACATCCGCTTCGACGAGAACGCCGCCGTGTTGATCAAGGAAGATCTCACGCCGCGCGGCACCCGCATCTTCGGACCGGTCGGTCGCGAACTGCGCGACAAGAAGTTCATGCGAATCATTTCGCTCGCACCGGAGGTGTTGTAGTCATGAAGTTGAAGAAGGACGACGTCGTGATCGTCATTGCTGGCAAGGACAAGGGCAAGCAAGGCAAGATCACCAAGGTTCTGCCGAAGGAGAACAAGGTCGAGATCGAGGGCGTGAACGTGGCCAAGCGCCACCTCGCAGCCCGCGGTCAGACCGCCAACACCGGCGGCATCGTGGACAAGGTCATGCCCGTGGACGCATCCAACGTGATGCTCGTGCACAAGGGCAAGCCGACCCGCGTGGGTTTCAAAGTGAAGGGTGACGGCACCAAGGTGCGCGTCGCCAAGTCGACCGGAGATGAGATCTGATGGCTGCCGTAGAGACATACGTCCCCCGCCTCAAGGCGCACTACAAGAACGTCGTTCGCGAAGAGCTCATCAAGGAGCTCGGAGTGAAGAACGTGATGCAGGTTCCGAACCTCGAAAAGATCGTCATCAACATGGGCGTCGGCCGCGCAACGCAGCAGTCGTCGCTCATCGATGGTGCGGTTGCCGACCTGACGGCGATCACCGGCCAGAAGCCGATCGTCACCAAGTCGCGCACCTCGATCGCGTCGTTCAAGCTCCGTGAGAACCAGGCGATCGGCGCCAAGGTCACGCTGCGCGGCGATCGCATGTGGGAGTTCTTCGACCGACTGATCTCGGTCGCCATTCCCCGCATCCGCGACTTCCGCGGTCTCCCCGGCAAGTCCTGGGACGGCAACGGCAACTACACGTTCGGTCTCACCGAGCAGCTCGTGTTCCTCGAGGTCAGTTACGAGAAGGTCGACACGACTCGCGGCATGGACATCACGATCGTGACGTCGGCAAAGACCGACCTCGAAGGCAAGGCACTCCTGGACGCGTTCGGATTCCCGTTCCGCAAGGGCGAGATGCCGGCATCCACCAAGAAGTCGCGCAGCGCATCCAAGCGCTCGCTGAAGAAGTAGCAGGAAGATAGAGGGATCAACCACACATGGCAAAGAAATCACTCGTCAACAAAGCAGCGGCAACTCCGAAGTTCAAGGTGCGCGCATACACGCGTTGCCAGAAGTGCGGCCGAGCACGTGCGGTGTACCGCAAGTTCGGTCTGTGCCGCCTGTGCCTGCGCAAGCTCGCCCACGCCGGAGAGATCCCCGGCCTGACCAAGGCAAGTTGGTGATCGCGTCATGATGACTGACCCAATCGCCGACATGCTCACCCGCATTCGCAACGCGAATGCCGCGATGAAGGACGAAGTCGTGATGCCCGCCTCGAAGCAGAAGGCAGCACTGGCCGAGATCCTCAAGCGCGAGGGCTACATCTCCGACTACTCGACCATCGACAATCCGAACGGTCCGGGCAAGTCGCTCAAGATCGGCCTCAAGTACTCCGACGACCGCAAGCGCACGATCTCCGGGATCAAGCGCGTGTCGACCCCGGGCCTGCGCGTCTATCGCGCAGCGACCGAGGTGCCGCGCGTCCTCGGCGGTCTCGGCGTCGCAGTGTTGTCCACAAGCCACGGGCTCATGACCGACCGCGAGGCGCGCCAGCGCAACGTCGGTGGCGAAGTCATGTGTTTCGTCTGGTAATCGGGAAGCAACAGGGAAAGAAGCACTCACATGTCACGTATCGGTAAAGCAGCAGTGGTCGTGCCCTCGGGCGTCGACGTCACCATTGCGGGAGCATCGCTCACGGTCAAGGGCCCGAAGGGGACCCTCACCCGTGAGTTCCCGAGCGGTGTGTCGATCGCGCGCGAGGACAACACGGTCGTCGTGAGCCGCGACAACGACGAGCGCGATTCCCGCGCACGTCACGGTCTCGTGCGCACGCTCGTCAACAACATGATGATCGGCGTCACCGAGGGCTATGCGAAGGAACTCGACATCATCGGCGTCGGTTTCCGCGCCGAGGCCCAGGGTCCGAGCAAGTTGAAGCTCGCGCTCGGCTTCTCGCACCCGGTCGTCATCGACGCACCTGCAGGCATCACCTTCGAAGTTCCGGCCCAGACGAAGATCATCGTCAAGGGTGCGGACAAGGAAGTGGTCGGCCAGGTCGCCGCGAACATCCGTGAGATTCGCAAGCCGGAGCCCTACAAGGGCAAGGGCGTGCGCTACGTCAACGAACGAGTCCTGCGTAAAGCAGGCAAGACCGGCAAGAAGTAATCGGGAGACTGTGAAGTTATGACAGCAGCATCAAGCCAACGCCACGCGGGTCGCCTTCGCCGGCACCGTCGCGTCCGCAAGAAGATCACGGGCACCGCGGAACGTCCTCGTCTCGCCGTGTACCGGAGCAACAAGCACATCACCGTGCAGGTCATCAACGACCTCGACGGGCGCACGATCGCGTCCGCCTCGACGGTCGAGGCCGAGCAGCGCAAGCAGGGCTCGGGAGCCACGGTCGATGCAGCCAAGCGCATCGGAGCACTCGTCGCCCAGCGCGCGAAGGCCGCCGGTGTGTCCAAGGTCGTGTACGACCGCGGTGGATTCATCTACCACGGTCGTGTCGCAGCGGCAGCAGACGCTGCCCGAGAAGCAGGGTTGGAGTTCTAATGACTGACATTTCACAAGCAAAGAACGACGTTCGCGTGACCGAGCCAGGTCAGCTCCGCGAGTCGCGCGTGGTGCACATCAACCGCGTCGCCAAGGTCGTGAAGGGTGGACGTCGGTTCTCCTTCACCGCGCTCGTCGTCGTCGGTGACGGCGCAGGCCGCGTCGGCCTCGGGTACGGCAAGGCCAAGGAAGTCCCCCTCGCCATCCAGAAGGGGACCGAAGAGGCCAAGCGCAACTTGTTCAACGTCGCGCTCGCAGGCTCGACCATCACGCACCAGATCCTGGGCGTCAATGGTGCGGGTCGCGTGCTGTTGAAGCCCGCAGCCCCCGGTACCGGAGTCATCGCCGGTGGTGCAGCCCGCATCATCCTCGAAGAAGCCGGTGTGCATGACGTGCTCGCCAAGTCGCTCGGTTCGCCGAACGCGATCAACGTCGCGCGCGCCACGATCAACGGCCTGAAGGAACTGCAGCGCCCGGACGAGGTCGCGAAGCGTCGCGGCATCCCGGCCGACTCGTTCGTTCCGAAGGGTCTCCTGCGCGCGTTCAACGAGCGCAAGAAGTCGACCGGAGGAGCGCACTAGCCATGGCCGCATTCAAGAAGCCGGGTCGTACGACCCGCGACCGCAAGCCTGCGGCAAAGAAGGCAGCAGCCGCAGCTCGCGCCGCGGCAGCAGCCGAGAAGGCCGCGTCGGGCAACACCTCGACGAAGAAGGTCGCTCGCGTGAAGGCCGCACCGAAGGGTGCGACCCTCACCGTCACGCAAGTTCGCTCGGAGATCGGCAACAAGCCGAAGAACCGTGCGACGCTGCGTGCCCTCGGCCTGCGTCGCATCGGGCACACGAACACGTTGCCTGACCGTCCAGAGATCCGCGGCATGATCGCCCGCGTTCCCCACCTCATCGAAGTCAAGGAAGGCAAGTAACCATGCGCGTAGACGAACTCGCACCATCGAAGGGTGCAAAGAAGAAGGCCAAGCGCGTCGGTCGTGGCATCGGCGGCAAGGGCGGCAAGAC
>CAYXIY010000053.1:0-8908 GCA_964465475.1 uncultured Acidimicrobium sp.
GGCCGTGAGAGCACGCACTCGCGTTTCGATGGCTACTGGGACAAGACCGAGCAGTACCTCGACAAGGTCCAGATCATCGACTTCGCCGACAAGACCGCGCTCGTCAACGCGCTCGTGGCCAAGCAGATCGACGCCGCCGTCGACATCCCGTTCGAGCAGTGGCAGACGATCAAGTCGAAGAAGTACCTGACCGCAGTGGAGAACTCGGCCGGCGCCTGGTTGGCGATGTGCATGCGCATCGACATCAAGCCGTTCGACGACAACAACGTACGTCAGGCCCTGCGACTCATCGTCAACCGCAAGCAGATGGTCAAGCAGGTCTTGAACGGACACGGCAAGATCGCCAACGACCTCTACGGCTACATCGACGAGTTCTACAATGCCAACAACTTCCCGCAGCGCGAGCAGGACATCCCGGCCGCCGTTGCGTTGCTGAAGAAGTCCGGCTACTCGAAGGCGAACCCGCTGAAGGTCGAGCTCACGGCTCCGGACGACACCGGTGGTCTCGTGCTCATGATCCAGGCGTTCGCCGAAATGGCCAAGAAGACCGACGGCGTGTGCATCGTCGACGCCAAGGTCATCGACGGTGGCACCTACTGGTCGGCAAAGGGTCAGTACATGAACACCGGCTTCTACACGACCTACTGGTCGCCACGCGCCTACCTCGCGCAGGTCGCGGCCTCGATGGACGTGTATCCGGAGCTCAAGTGGCCGCCGGCAGGCAGCACCTTCCGTGCTGACTACGAAAAGGCCGTGGGTATCAACAACAAGGCCAAGCGCAAGGAAGTCGTGGCGAGAATGCAGAAGGAGGAGTTCGAGAAGGGTGGATACATCATCCCGTTCTTCAACAACTTCGCCGATGCGTACTCGACCAAGCTGAAGGGCGTCGACACCGGCCCGAGCCAGTTGAACATGGGTTACTACGGTCACGGGTTCAAGGGCTGGTACCTGGCCTAAGACTCGTCAACACCGAGGCATTGAGAACTGCCGCCCGCTTCGGCGGGCGGCAGTTCCATAACTAGGGGAGTGTGGGGGATTGTGAAGGGTTACGTTGCGCGCTTTCTCGTAAAGCGCATCGCATTGGGTCTCGCGACGCTCTTCGTCGTGTCCCTGCTCATCTTCTTGATCACCCAGGCCTTGCCGTCGGATCCTGCCGAAGCAATGCTCGGTCGCGAGGCGACGCCTGAGTCACTCGCCGCACTGCGGGCGCAGTTCGGTCTCGACCAACCCATCTACGTGCAGTACCTCTCGTGGCTCGGCGGGGTCTTCACGGGCGATCTCGGGGAGTCCTTTGCAACGATGATGCCGGTGAGCGAACTGATCGCTCCGCGCATCGGCGCCTCGTTCTTTCTCCTCCTCCTTGCATCCGTCGGGTCGATCCCGATTTCCATCGTCATCGGCTCCTATGCGGCGCTCAAGCGCGACAAGCGGTTCGACACGGTGAGCTCGATGACGTCGCTGATCCTGGCGGCGTTGCCCGAGTTCGTCGTCGGCACCGTGTTGACGGTGCTATTCGCCACCACGGTCGTGCAGTGGCTTCCCGCCGTCACTTATCTCGCACCCGGTGAACCACCGTGGTCGGACATGGCGGGACTCACGCTCCCGGTCCTCACGCTCGTCATCTCGGTCACCCCGTACGTCGCGCGCGTGATGCGCGCCGCGATGGTCGAGGTGCTCGAGAGTGACTACATCGAGATGGCGCGGTTGAAGGGAATGGACGAGCGCACCGTGTTGTGGCGCCACGCCATTCCGAACGGAATCGGTCCGAGCTTGCAGGTGATCGCGTTGAACCTCGCGTATCTAGCCGGTGGCGTGATTATCGTCGAGCGACTCTTCAACTATCCCGGTCTCGGCACCGCTCTTGCGGACGCGGTTCGCTCGCGCGACATGCCGGTGGTGCAGTTCCTCACCCTTCTCATCGCCACCGTCTACGTCGTGACCAACCTGCTCGCCGACATCGGAACCGTGCTCGTCACGCCGCGCCTGCGGACGAGGCTCAAGTGAGCGCCGTGACCACCGACGTGGCGACCGTCGAGCGCCCACCGTCGTTGATCGTCCAGGCGCTCAAGTTGCGCCGCACACAAGTCGGCATCACGATCGCCACCGTGATCGGGCTCGTCGCACTGCTCGGTCCGTTCGTCGCCCCCTTCGGCTCGACGGAATTCGTCGACTCGCCGAACTTGAAGAGCGTTCCAGGCACCGTCTTCGGCACCGATTACTTCGGTCAGGACGTGTTCTCCCGGTTCCTCTTCGGGGGTCGATCGATCCTGCTCCTCGCACTCGCCGCCACCACCATCGGCATCGTGCTTGGCACCTCGCTCGGATTGATCGCCGCCTACAACCGGGGTCGCCTCGACGAAGTGATCATGCGCACGCTGGACGTCATCTTGTCGTTCCCGCAGGTGTTGTTGTCGTTGTTGGTCATTTCGATGTTCGGTCCGAGCAACGGACTCATCATCTTCACGGTGGGGCTCTCGACGACCCCGCGCATCGCCCGCATCATTCGCGGTGCTGCCGTGCCTGTCGTCGAGCGCGACTTCATCGCCGCCGCCGAAGCACTGGGGGAGAGTCGCCGCCGAGTGATCTTCGCCGAGGTGTTGCCGAACGTGACGTCGTCGCTCTTGGTCGAGGTGAACCTGCGCCTCACCTACAGCATCGGCGGCATCGCCTCGCTCGCGTTCCTCGGTTTCACCCCGAACCCGAACTCGGCGAACTGGGGTCTCATGATCCAGGAGAACCGCGTCGCGCTCACCGAGCAGCCGTGGGGCGTCGTGCTTCCGACGGTCGCACTCGCGCTCCTCACCATCGGCACCGGGCTCATCGGTGACGGGCTGTCGCGCGTGTCGGCGGGAATCGACCGTGGAGGCAAGGGTGAGTAAGGGCCTGTCTATTGCGAACCTGCGACTGAACGTCGCGGCCACGGGGAACGACATCGTCGACGAAGTGACCCTCACCATCGAACCGGGCCGCGTGCTCGGCCTCGTCGGTGAATCCGGTTCGGGCAAGACGACCGTCGGCCTCGCAGTGCTCGGACACGCCCGTCGCGGCGTGCAGATCGACCACGGCGCCGTGACGTGTGGTGGCATCGAGGTGCTCGCGCTCGACGACGAGGGCAAGCGCAAGATTCGTGGCGAGCGCGTGTCGTACGTGCCGCAGGATCCGGCGTCGTCGCTCAATCCGGCGCTGCGCATTGGCACGCAGTTGATGGAGGTGCTCGAGGCCCACGACTTCGGTGGCTCGGATGCGGCTCGCAAGGCTCGCATCAAGGAGATGATGGCAGAGGTGCTCCTGCCGACAGACGACGAGTATCTCGAGCGCTATCCGCACCAGCTCTCGGGTGGTCAGCAGCAGCGCGTCGGACTGGCGATGGCCTTCGCCTGTCGCCCGTCGGTCATCGTGCTCGACGAGCCGACGACTGGTCTCGACGTGTCGACCCAAGAGCACGTGCTCGCCACCATTCGCTCGCTCACCCGTGAGCACGGCGTCGCCGCGTTGTACATCACGCACGACCTCGCGGTCGTCGCCGATCTCGCCGACGACGTCGCCGTCATGTATGCGGGCCGTGTGGTCGAGCAAGGGCCCGTACGCCAGATCTTCACGAACCCCGCCCACCCCTACACCCGTCACCTGGTGGCTGCCGCTCCCGACATCGAGGGTGGACGCCAGATCGTCGGACTCGCCGGTCGAGCGCCGTCGCCGGGGAAGCGTCCGCAGGGCTGTTCGTTCGCCTTGCGCTGCGAGCTTGCCACCGACGAGTGCCGGCGCGAGTTCCCTGCGGTGGTCACGGTCGGTGACCGTCATTCAGCCCGCTGCATCAAGGTTGGCTCGGTTCCCGAGTCGACGAAGGCCGTGCCCCTCGGCGCGCGTTCGGCATCCAAGGGTGAGCCGATCGTCGAGCTGCGCGGCGTGAACGCCGCGTACTCGGGCAACGTCGTCGTGCACGACGTCACGCTCACCATCCGCAAGGGCGAATGCCTCGCCCTCGTGGGCGAGTCGGGCTCCGGCAAGACCACCGTGTCACGTGCGATCGGCGGACTGCATCGCGAGTGGGACGGCGAGATCACTTTCAAGGGCGAGCAGCTCGGACTCACGTCGCGCAAGCGCACGATGGCCCAGCGACTCGGTATCCAATACGTGTTCCAGAATCCCTACGGTTCGTTGAATCCGCGTCGCACCGTGGGCGACCTGATCGTGCGTCCGTTGTTGATCGCCGGATCGTCCCGTGAAGACGCCGACAAGGCGATCCTGGACGTGCTCGAGAAGGTCAACCTTCCCGCGTCCTATTCGGGCAAGTATCCGGACCAGCTGTCGGGCGGTGAGCGTCAGCGCGTCGCCATCGCCCGGGCGCTCGTGTCCAAGCCCGACGTGCTCGTGTGCGACGAGGTGACGAGCGCGCTCGACGTCTTGGTGCAGGCGGCGATCGTGGACCTCCTCGGTGAGCTGCGCAAGAGCCTCGGCCTTGCCATGTTGTTCGTCACGCACAACCTGCCGCTCGTGCGTTCGATCGCCGACGAAGTCGCGGTGATGTCGCAGGGCCGCATCGTCGAGCTCGGCTCGGCCGACAGCGTGATCGGCTCCCCGCACGAGGACTACACGCGCCGCTTGATCACCGCGACGCCCTCCATCGCTCGTTCGATGGCATGAGTCGCGAGCGGCTGGTTGCCCCGGGCTTCGAGGCCGTCGCCAAGGTCTTCGACAAGTATCACTCGGGCGACAAGCACGGCGCATCCTTCGCCGCCACCGTTGCGGGCAGACAGGTCGTCGACCTGTGGGGCGGCAAGCGTTCGGATGGCACCGACTGGCAGTCCGACACGGTGTGCGTGATCGCTTCGGGAACCAAGGGGATCTGTGCGGTCGCGGTGATGATGTGCGTCGAGCGCGGACTCGTGGACCTCGAGGCCCGGATCGACTCGCTGTGGCCGGAGTTCGCCACGGGCGGCAAGGGCCACGTCACGGTCGGCGACGCACTCGCGCACGTCGCGGGGGTGCCGGGGATCGAGCGCCCGGTCACCTTCGAGGAAATCATCGATCCCGTCCTGATGGCCAGGTACACCGCAGAACAGGTGCCGTTCGTCAAGGTCGGTTCGCCCACGTACCACGCGCTGACCTACGGATGGATCGCAAGTGAGATCGTCCGACGGACCGACGGACGCAGCATCGGGACGTTCGTGCGCGAGGAGATCGCGGGTCCGCTTGGACTCGACCTGCACATCGGTGCGCCCGAGTCGGTGATCCCACGCATCACCAAGACCGTGCGCTCGGACGACTTCAACTACACATCCCTCATCGGCGACGACGTCGATCCGCGGCTTGCGTTCGTCTACGGGCTCGTGCCGACGGAGAGGGCAGGGACTCCAGAGATGTCGCGGGCCGAGTTGCCGGGCGGCGGAGGTGTGGCGAGCGCGCACGCGATGTCGCGGATGTATGCGATGCTCGTCAACGGCGGTGAACTCGACGGCGTGAAGCTGCTGCGCGAGGACACGATCGCGGTGGCTCTCCAGGAGCGATCGTTCGGCCATGACGAACTGTCGGGCCGTGAATTGCGGTTCGGCGTCGGATTCGAATTGAATCCGAACCCGTCGCGCCTCGGCATGGCGCTCGACGCGTTCGGTCACACCGGGGCGGGTGGTTCCACGCACGGTGGGTGGCCGTCGCTACGGACGAGCTTTTCCTATGCGATGGGCGAGTTCCAGCCCGAGCCGCGCGACAGCCGCGGGATCGAGTTGTTGGACGTGCTGGACGAGTGCGCGACTCGTCACCTGAAGTCGCTCTAGCGACCGGTCCAGCGCGGCGGGCGCTTCTCGGCGAAACTCGCCGGGCCCTCCTTGGCGTCCTCCGAGTCGATCGCCGCTCGATATGCGGGATCGGTGCGCATCGCCTTCATCGCCTCCAAGATGTCGACTCCCTCGAGTTCGCGGTTGAGGTGCATGACGGCGGCGACAGCGAGTGGGGCCGACAGGCAGATCTCTGCGGCCAGGCTGCGCGCGGCGTCCATCAACTCCCCGGCCGGCACGACGCGGTTGACGATGCCGAATGCGGCCGCCTCGGCTGCGGTCAGTCGGCGACCGCCGAAGATGATCTCGTTCGACAACTGACGGGGGAGCAGTCGGGGAAGCCGAATCGTGCCTGCGTCGGGGATGACGCCCACCTTGGTCTCGGCAAGGAAGAACGTGGCGTGTTCCGCGGCGACGATGAAGTCGGCGGCCATGGCGATCTCGAAGCCGCCACCGACGGCCATTCCGTTGACCGCGGCGATGACCGGCTTGTTGCGGTTGGGAAGTTCGGGAAATCCACCGAACCCACCGACGCCGTAGTCGGAGTCGAACGCCTCGCCGTCGTTTGCCGCATTCAGGTCCCATCCCGCGGAGAAGAACTTCTCGCCGGCCGCCGTGAAGATCGCAACACGCTGGGTTGAATCGCGGTTGAACGCGTCGTAGATGCGGCTCAGTTCCTGGCTGGTGGCGGCGTCGATGGTGTTGGCCTTCGGGCGGTCGAGGACGATCTCGAGCACCTGGCCATCTGCGGACGTGGTGGTGGAAATCGGCATGGTCAGGCCTCCTCGATGAGCAGTGCGTCGACGGCGATCGCCCCCGACGTGGTGACGAGCACCGGGTTCAACTCGACTTCGACGACGTCGGTGCCGACGACGACGCGTTGCAGGTGATCGACGAAGTCGACCAGCGCATCCACGTCACCCGCGGGCTTGCCGCGGTAGCCGGAGAGGATGGCCGAGATGCGCAGGCGCTCGATTGCGGCACGTATCTCTTCTCGGGTTGTCGGCGCGAGGAGCGACTGGGTGTCGCGCCACAGTTCCGTGAGCACGCCACCCGCCCCGATCGTGACCAGCCAACCGAGCGGAGCCGCGCGACGCACGGTGACGAGCACCTCGGCGACGATGCCGGTGACGGTCTCCTCGACGAGGAACTCCGTGAGCGAATCGGGCATCGCGGCGAGCGCGTGGTTGAGTGCCGCTTCGTCGCGCAGGCCGAGTGCGACGGCACCAGCCTCGCTCTTGTGGGCAAGGCCGAGGCCTTTGAGCGTGACCGGGTAGCCGACGCGGGAGGCGGTGGCGACGACGTCGGCGCGACTGGCGCGTTCTCCGCGTGGCACGCGCACGCCGAGCGATGCGAGTCGCTCCTTGGCGCGCTGTTCGTCGACGAGCACGGTGTCGCGCGGGGCAGAGACCGCCGCTGGTCGGGGCTGTGGGGCGTGTGCTGCGAGCCAGGCGCAGCGGTCGAGTGCGACGAGTGCCTCGCGCAATCCTTGGAGCGGAGCGAGGCCACGCGCGGAAATCGACGAGCGAACCTCGGGCGAGAGGCATTCGGGCATCGTCGCCACCACGACGCCTCGACGACCGGTGCGATCGGCTGCATCCGCAAAGGCTTCCGCGGCGGTGATCCACGTGCTCGGGTCCTGATCGTCACCTGGGGGAGCATCCAGGACGAGCATCGTCGCGTCGTGCGGCCCGTCCATCGTCTCGCCGAACGTCGCGCCCATTGCTGCGCGGTCGCCCCACATGAACGTGTGGTAGTCGAATGGATTGGCGACGGACACGAGTTCCGTGAGGGTCGCCTCGATGCGCGAGCGTTGCTCGTCGGGGAACGGCGAGAAGGTGAGCGAGGTGGTCTCGGAGAGGTCCGCGACGAGGGATGCCTCGCCGCCCGAGCACGACAGCGACGCCATCTTGTATCCGGTCAGTGGGCCACCGTGGTCGAGCAACTTGAGCGTCTCGACGAGCTCCGTCGGGGTCTCGACGGTGGCGACGCCGCAGCGGGCAAACAGCGCCGCATAGGCGGTGCGGTTGCCGGCGAGCGACGCGGTGTGCGACGCGGCGATGAGTGCGCCCGCCTCGCTCTTTCCGGTCTGCAGTGCCACGATCCGCTTGCCCGCACGCACCGCGGCAAGCGCGATGTCGGCAAAACGCTGTGGCTCGCGAATCGCCTCGATGAACATCCCGATCGCCGTCACGCGTTGATCGGCGACGAAGGTCTCGAGGACGTCCTCGACGCCGCCGCCGGCCTGGTTGCCGACGGTGACCATGTAGGCCATGTTCAGTCCGCGTTGCTGCAAGGTGAGGTTCAGCCCGACGTTGCCGCTCTGGGAGATGATGCCGACGCCGCGCTCCACGCGTGAACAGCCGTGTTCGTCCGGCCACAGCGCGACGCCGTCGAGGGCGTTGACGTATCCGTAGCAGTTGGGTCCGAGGATCGCCATGTCGCCGGCGGCCTCGAGCAGCGCGACCTGCAGGTCGACGTCACCCGATTCGGCGAAACCCGAGGCGTAACACACCGCGCCGCCCGCACCCATTGCGCGCAGTTGGGCGACGGCGTCGATCGTGAGGTGGCGATTGACGGCGACGAATGCGGCGTCCGGGGCCCCCGGCAGGTCGGCGAGCGTGGGGAAGCACGCGACGCCGTGCATGTCGGCCTTCTTCGGATGGACCGGCCAGATCTCGCCCGTGTAGCCGAGCTTCTGGCACTGTCGCACGACGGCCGCCGCAGGCGCCCCGCCGATGACGGCGACGCTGCGGGGGTTCACGAGTCGTGCGAGGTCGACCATGGTTAGCCGCCGAACTTGCGCAGCAGCTGTCGCGAGATGATGTGGCGCTGGATCTCGCTCGTGCCGTCCCAGATGCGATCGACGCGGGTGTCGCGCCACATGCGCTCGAGAGGCAGTTCGTCCATCAGTCCCATGCCGCCGAAGATCTGGATCGCCTCGTCGGTGACGTACTGGCACATCTCGCTCGCGAACACCTTGGCCATCGCCATCTCGGAGTCGTCGAAGTTGCCGTTCGCGTCGTTCCACGCGGCGCGCAACGTCAAGAGTTCCGCCGCGTCGAGTCGGGTCTGCATGTCGGCGAGCTTGAACGACACGCCCTGGAACTTGCCGATCTGCTGGCCGAACTGCT
>CAYXIY010000054.1:0-2917 GCA_964465475.1 uncultured Acidimicrobium sp.
GCCAAGACTTCTCGCTCAACTCGGAACTTCATGGGAACCACTTCCTTGGTTGTTCATTGTTGTGTGTGGATGGATATGTAAAAAGGTAGTAACGGTAATAAGTGCTGTGGATTGTGGGTAACTCACTCGATCCCTTGGTGAACAACGAACTTCACGCTCACACCACGTCGACGACTCGACACATCTTGCAGATGTGTAGTTCTTGCATCTGGGTGTAACTCGTGGTTATCCACCGGTGTTGCAGGTCTCGTCCACATCGTTGTCCACCGCCTACGACGTCTTGAACTTCTGGACGAGTTCGGTGACCTGGTCGAAGACCTGCTTGCGCTCCTTCATCATGCGCTGGGTCTTGTCGACGGCGTGGATGACGGTCGTGTGATCGCGACCACCGAACAACCTGGCGATTGCCGGGTAGCTCAGATCGGTGAGTTCACGGAAGACATACATCGCGGTCTGGCGGGCCGCCACGAGTGGGCGCTGGCGGCTCTTTCCACGCAGGGCCTCGACGTCGAAACCGAGGTGCTCGGCGATCTCGGCCAAGAGTTGTTCGTCGGTGCGGGGCTTGGGGGCCGACCTGGACAGCAGGTCGGTGAGCAACTGTTCGGCCAACGCCACGTCGACCTGGGTCTTGTTCAGGCTGGCGTAGGCGGCGACGCGGATGAGGGCACCCTCGAGCTCACGAATGTTGGTCGTGACCTTGCTCGCGATGAACTCGAGCACGTCGTGTGACACCGAGGTGCGCTCACGTTCGGCCTTGTTGCGCAAGATGGCGAGGCGGGTCTCCATGTCCGGCGGCTGGATGTCGGTGATCAGACCCCAACGGAATCGACCACGGAGGCGGTCTTCGAGGGTCGGGATCGCGTCCGGCATGCGGTCGGACGAGATCACGATCTGCTTGTTCGCCCCGTGGAGCGAGTTGAAGGTGTGGAAGAACTCCTCCTGCAACCCTTCCTTGCCCTCCATGAACTGGATGTCGTCGATCAACAGGACGTCGACCTCGCGGTAGCGGCGCTTGAAGGCCGCGATGGTGTTGCTGCGAATGCCGTCCACGTATTCGTTCAAGAACGTCTCGGTGGAGACGTATCGCACCTCGTAATGCGCGTAGTTCTGGTGCACGTAGTAGCCGATGGCGTGCAACAGGTGGGTCTTGCCGAGTCCGGCGGAACCGTAGATGAACAACGGGTTGTACGAGCGACCCGGCGTCTCTGCCACGCGCTGGGCGGCGGCGAGTGCGAACTGGTTGCTGGTGCCCTTGACGAAGGTCTCGAAGGTGTAGCGGGGGTTCAGGCCGACTGCGGTTCCTTTGCCCGTGCGCGACTTGGACACCGTCGTCTCCGGCTGGCCGACCGTTGGGTTGAGTTGTGCCGGCAACGTCGGAGCCGGGGTGGCGCGCTCGGCGGCGTCGAGGTCGGCACTGGACTGTACGTCGACGTGCAGTTCGCGATCGCTTGCACCGACCTCGTCGAGCGCATCGCGCACGAGCGACATGTACCTGGTGAGAATTCGTTCCTTGATGTAGGTGTTCGGCACCTGGAGGCGCAAGCTCATCTTGTCGTCGGCGACCGCGACGGCATCGTTGAACGTCGAGAACCAGACGGCCTCGGACACTTGTGCGCGCAACACCTGCGCGGTTGCCTGCCAGACGTCATCATGCGAAGTTGTTGTCACTCCCTGTTCCACAGACACCCCCTTTTCGATATCCACAGCACTATCCACAGGGTGTGGAAGTGCCCCTACGGTGAGGCAGGGAAAGCGAAGGTAGCAGGTTTTCCACAGGCGGAAAAAATGCGCATCGCCCTGTAGAGTGCATACCCTTGCAGTCCGCAGCGGGTCAACCGATTCGTTGCACCATCAGGCCGGCTTGCCAGCCACACGATCGAGGAGGCGTGCGTGAAGCGCACATTCCAACCCAATAACCGACGCCGTTCCAAGAAGCACGGCTTCCGCAACCGCATGAGCACCCGCGCGGGTCGCGCCGTCCTGAAGTCCCGCCGGGCCAAGGGCCGCCACCGCCTGTCTGCTTGATCGGGCGACTCCAGCTCCGTAGCGATTTCACCCGCCTCGCCGAGGGGGGAACATATGTTCGCTCAGGTGGGCTGTGGTGCCGCATGATGCTCGACCCGACCCGCTCCCACGCCCACGTGGGTTACGCCATTGGCCGCTCCTTCGGGGGTGCTGTGTCCCGGAACCGGATCCGCCGCCGCCTCCGGGTCCTCCTTGCCGGCCATGCCGACCGACTCCAACCCGGGCTCTATCTGGTGGGCGCCCAACCCTCGCTCGACGGGTCCTCTGCCCAGGCGTTGGCCACGAGTGTCGATGACCTCGTGACCCAGATAGCCAAGCGCTATGAGTGAGATCACCACCACTCAGCGGATGGAACGGTGGATGCTCCGGGCAATCGCCTGGTACCAGTCGCTGCGCCCCGGCCACCCCTCCCCGTGTCGGTTCTTTCCCTCGTGTTCCGAGTACGCCTCGGACGCGATCACTGTTCACGGTCCCTGGAGAGGACTGTGGCTCGCGGTTCGTCGGCTCAGCCGGTGCCGTCCGTTCGGGCCGTCGGGGTACGACCCCGTTCCCGAACCCGCTGAAGTGACCCATTCGTCCCGTACCGTCATGGATGCCCACGACGCGACCCGTGAAAGTTGTTGACCCTCATGTTCGAACTTGCCGCCCGACTCATTGCTGCGTTCTACGCCTGGACCCACAGTTACACCGTCGCCATCGGCCTCGTCGCCGTGGTCGTCATGCTCCTCATTACGCCGCTCACCCTGAAGAGCACGAAGGGCATGTTGGAGATGCAGCGCCTGCAACCAGAGATGCGCAGGCTGCAACAGCAACACAAGGGCGATCGCCAACAACTGAACGCAGAGATGATGAAGCTCTACCAGGAGCACAAGGTCAACCCGCTCGCCTCCTG
>CAYXIY010000054.1:3017-8869 GCA_964465475.1 uncultured Acidimicrobium sp.
CGCACCGTCAGCCCGACGATGTCGGCGACCCAGGCCAAGGTCATGCAGTACCTGCCGGTCGCCTTCGCCGTGTTCCAGTTGTTCCTTCCGACCTCGCTCGTCGTCTATTACATGGTCCAGGCGGTCGTGCGCATCGTGCAGCAGTACTACATCACGAAGCGGTTCTACGGCAATGACGAATCACTTGGTCGTCGCGCGCAAGCCGCGAGCGCCGAAGCGCGTGACATCGCACAGTCGGAGAAGAAGGCAAAGAAGGACACGCCACCATCGAACGAGCCGTTCCAGAGCAAGCGCGTCACTCCACGCAAGGGTTCCGAGTCGTCGTCGGTCGCCCGTCGGCCGCAAGCACCTGGCAAGAACCGCACTGGATCACTCGATCGCAAGAAGAAGAAATAGTTCGCATCACACCAACACGCACACGTGTTGACGACAGAGAAATGAGACATCCATGGAATGGGTAGAAACGACTGGTGACACGATCGAAGAGGCCAAGAGCGCCGCACTCGATCAGCTCGGCGTCGCGGAAGACGACGCAGAATTCGAAGTTCTCGAAGAGCCCAAGCAGGGCCTCTTCGGTCGTACTCGCGGCGAGGCTCGCGTGCGCGCACGCGTGCGTCCGACGTCGCCACGAGCCAAGGCCGAGCGCCGCGATCGCGGACCCAAGCGCGAGAAGCGCCAGGGCGACAACAAGCGCGGCCCACGCAAGGAGCGTTCAGCCGAGCGGGCACCACGCGCCGAGCGCGAGCCTCGAACGAACAGCACGCCAATCGACCCGACCACGGTGAGTGCTGCAGCGACCACATTCCTCGAAGGATTGTTGGTGGCGAGCGACATTCGCGGATCCGTGTCTGTTGCGGTGTCTGGCGAAGACATCGACATCAACGTGGACGGCGACGGTGTCTCGATGTACGTCGGGGCCAAGGGCGCCACGTTGATGGCCCTGCAGGACCTCACTCGAGTCGTCAGTCAGCGCCGTCTCGGCGATCACGAGACCCACCTGCGCGTGGACGTCGCCCAGTATCGCGAGAAGCGCAAGGAGGCCCTCGGCAGGTTCGCGGTCAAGGTGGCAACTGACGTGTTGTCGACGGGGCAACCCCGCGTGCTGGAACCAATGAACTCGGCCGACCGCAAGATCGTCCACGACGCCCTCGTCGACATGGATGGCATCGTGACCCGCTCCCAGGGCCAGGACCCACACCGCCGCGTGGTGGTTGCGTTGGCCGACGGAGACACCCCGTCAGCTGACTGACCCCGACTACCCTGACGGGTCGTCGCCATGTCTGATCTTCGCGCACATCCCGGGCTTCTTCGCGTCTTCGCTGAGGCCCAACGCGTGGGCGCACTTGGGCCCGTTGCCCCAGGAGACGTCATTGACCACTCGCTCGCGTTCGTCGAGGTCATTCCGGCTACTGCCCGCACACTGGCGGATCTCGGCACCGGTGCGGGGGTGCCAGGGCTTGTGATCGCCGTTGCACGACCCGACCTTGAGGTGCTTCTTGTTGACCGCCGGGCAAAACGGATCGACGCCGTGCAGCGAGCAATCTTCAGCCTGGGACTCGAGGGTCGTGTCCGAGCCGTGTGTGGTGATGCGGAGACCCTTGGCCACGGCGACCACCACCGATCGGTTGACGTGGTGACCTGCCGAGGATTTGGCTCTCCCGAGACCACAATCCGCCTTTCCACGCCATGGGTCGTTGACGGGGGAGTCGTGGCGATCAGCGAACCCCCCGAGGACCAGGGGGACCGTTGGACAGCCGTTGATCTTGCCGCGGCCCATACTGGGCACCCGACCCGGATTGGCCCAATCGCGGTGTTCCACGTGAAACATCCGGTCCCCTAGACCCCGAAATGTTCCATGTGGAACATTTCCCTGTGCTCATTGTCTGGGATGTTGGTTCCACGTGGAACATCCACCACCCTGGGAGACCCGAGAAGTAGCGTGGTTGGTATGAACGAGCCTGGATCCCCCTCCAACGGCCCCCGTCCAACCCCCCGGATCATCGCCATGGCGAACCAAAAGGGTGGTGTCGGGAAGACCACGACGACCATCAATTTGGGCGCCTGCCTCGCCGAACAGGGCTATCGGGTGTTGCTCATCGACCTCGACCCGCAGGGCAATGCCAGCACGGGACTGGGCCTGAATACCCGCGACATGGACCGCAGCGTGTACCACGTTCTCTTGGACGAGACCCCCCTTGAGGACTGCCTGGAGCCAACCGCCGTCAAGAACCTGTTCGTGGCCCCCTCCAACCTGGATTTGGCGGGCGCAGAAATCGAACTGGTGCCTGCAATGGGTCGCGAAACCCGGCTGAAGAAGGCCATCGACGCCATCATCGACCAATTCGACTATGTCTTGATCGACTGTCCCCCGTCACTTGGGCTCTTGACCGTCAACGGACTCACCGCGGCCCACGAGGTCATCGTGCCGATCCAATGCCAGTACTACGCGCTAGAAGGGCTTGGTCAGCTGTTGCGCAACGTGGACCTCGTGAGCAAGAACCTCAACCCAGGCTTGGGAGTGAGCACCATCATCTGCACCATGTTCGACACCCGCACCAAGCTTTCCAGCGACGTCGTCAGCGAGGTCCGTGAGCACTTTGGCGACAAGGTGTGCAAGAACGTCATCCCCCACAACGTTCGATTGGCTGAGGCACCATCGCATGGCAAGCCGATCACGACGTTTGATCCCTCGTCCACCGGTGCCAAGGCGTACCGCGCAGTTGCATTGGAGGTGAGCGGTGGCGCGCCGGAGCGGACTCGGTAAGGGTCTCGACGCGCTGATCCCGACTGGGTCGGGTACGCAGCCGCCGAGTGGGGGGTCGTCGACGGGACTGCGTGACATCCCGGTGTCGTCGGTCAAGCCCAACCCCAATCAGCCCCGCGTGCACTTCGACGAGGAGGCACTCGCTGAACTGACCTCATCTGTTCGAGCGATAGGAGTGCTCCAGCCCATCTTGGTTCGACCGCGGGGTGATGAGTTCGAGTTGATCGCCGGTGAGCGTCGCTGGCGTGCGGCCACTCGTGCGGGTCTCAGCACCATCCCTGCGATCGTGCGTGTCACCGATGACGTGTCATCGGTCGAGCAGGCCCTCGTTGAGAACCTCCATCGTCAAGACCTCACACCCCTCGAAGAGGCCGCTGCATACAAGCAACTCTTGGATGACTTCTCGATGACCCATGAACAGGTCGCAACCAAGGTGGGCAAGAGCCGTTCGGCGATCACGAATTCGTTGCGACTCCTTGCCCTTCCTGCGACCGTGCAGCAACTTCTCGCCGATGGTCGACTCACCGCCGGGCATGCCAAAGCTCTGCTCGGTACCCCCGATCGCACGTTGCAGGAACGTCTTGCGCGTCAGGCCGTGGATGAGGCGTGGACCGTGCGTGCAGTCGAAGATGCGGTCCGCGACGCACTTGGCACCACCAAGCCACCGAGTGGTGGAAAGCCCGGTTCGTCGTCGTCAAGTTCTTCTCGCGGTGCGACGACGACCGCACTTCGACCACCTGGTCTGCTCGAGCTTGAGAACCTGTTGAGCGAACACCTGCAGACGTCAGTCAGCGTGTCGATGGCCGGCAAGCACGGGCGCATCACGATCGACTTTGCCGATCTTGCGGATCTCGAGCGGATCTACCGCGCGATGACCGAAGTCGACCCTGACGACGACTGATTTCATCTCACCCTGTCGTTGACGGTGAGTGTCAACCTGTGGTTGACCTTACGCACATCGTGGGGAAAAGGCTGTGGATAACCCTAGGAACCAGGCTGCGTAGGGGTTTCCAGCCAGTGAGCGAGGGCCGATCCAAGAAGCGTGCCAAGGTCCCGCTCGTCTCGGCCGTGCAGGTTTCCAAGGTCGACGACCACCGCGGTCATACGGGTTTCACGAAGAACCGACTGGCGGGCGCCAACGACGGTCGGTCGAGTCGCCAAGGCTTCGGCCACGGCGTCGGCGAGTGAGTTGGCGAGGGACTTGCCCAATTCGGAGACGAATCGTTCGGTTTCGAAATGGGAGATCGTCACCGAGTTGGACTCCGAGGTGGCGATCCCGAGATAGACGCGGGCGTCGAAGGAGTTCGCGGTCAGCGAGTGTTGGTGGTCGTCGGTGGTATCGACGATCACCACCTCCGTCCCACGGTCCCGAAGGCTGCGAGTCACGTGGCGCACCACGTTTCGCGCGTGGCCGAACGAGCCGACGACGACGTGGGTTCTGGTTTCTGATCCAGGGTCGCGAAGCAGTTCGCCTTCGCGCACCGCGACGATGCCCGGCCCTGTTCCCGACTGTCCACTCACTCGCTCGAGGAGACGCAAGGTCTTGGGACCACAGATGCCGTCGACGACGAGCCCCGAGTTGTGTTGGAACTCGATCAACGCCCGCACCGTGAGCGGACCGAAGATGCCATCGGTCTTGCCGCAGTCGAATCCCAACTTGGCCAACGTGGACTGGAGGTGCTCGACGTCGTCACCACGAAGGTGTGGCGAGGTGAGATAGAGGAGTCGCGACCCGAGCAGCCACGACGACTCGACGAGCAACTGCCAGGTGGCCTGCGTGCACACGCCGTCGGCGGGTAGGCCCCTGCTCGATTGGAACGAGATCAGCGCATCGGCGGTGACGTCGCAGAAGTAGCCGACCTCGACACCGTCGTCGCCGAGCAAGCCGAGGGCCTGCAAACGCCGTTGGACGTCACGAACCGCGCTCCCGCGCTGGCCGCGGGTTAGCGGGAAGCCGGAAGAAATTCCGCCAACTCCTGCAACAGTTGACCCTTGCCCTTTGCGCCGACGAGACGCTTGACGGCCTCACCGTTCTTGAACACGATCAGGGTGGGGATGCTCATCACGTTGAAGCGCATGGCGATGTCGCCGTGGTCGTCCACGTTGAGCTTTCCGATCTGCAACTTGCCGGCCTGTTCGGTGGCGAGCTCGTTCAGCACCGGGGCGATGGCCTTGCACGGCCCGCACCACTCGGCCCAGAAGTCGACGAGGACGGGGGTGTCTGCGGACCGCACGGTCTCGTCGAAGTTCGCAGATGTGAGGGTCGCAATGTTGCCGGCCACGATGTTCTCCTTGGTGAAATGCTTGCTTGTCACAACACTACGTGTCGGGAAGTTATTCCACTGACCTCAGTGCTGTGCCTCAAGCCACCGCTCACAGTCGATTGCGGCCATGCATCCCGAACCCGCAGCGGTGATCGCTTGGCGATAGGTGTGGTCCTGCACGTCTCCGCACGCAAAGACGCCGTCGACGTTGGTGTAGGTGGAACCGGGCTTCGTGACGAGATACCCCGTGTCTTCCATGTCGAGCACACCACGGAACAGATCCGTGTTGGGGCGGTGGCCGATCGCAACGAACACGCCCGTCACGTCGAGCGACGACGTCGCACCGGTGACGGTGTCGCGCAACTCGACGCCACTGACGCTCGTATCACCGTTGATCTTGGTGACCTGTGAGTTCCAGATGAAGGAGATCTTCGGGTTTGCGTGCGCGCGGTCCTGCATGATCTTCGACGCACGCAACACGTCGCGGCGAACGACGATCGAGACCTTGGAGGCGAACTTGGTGAGGAACTGTGCTTCTTCGAGCGCGGAGTCACCGCCGCCAACGACGATGATCTCCTGGTTGCGGAAGAAGAATCCGTCACAGGTCGCGCAGGTGGACAGACCGTGACCGATGAGTCGTTCTTCCTCGGGGAGACCCAGCATGAGCGACTGTGCTCCGGTGCTCACGATCACCGCATCAGCGGTGTAGTGCGTGTCGCGCACCCACGCCTGGAACGGGCGTGAGGAGAAGTCGATCTTGGTCACCTTCTCGGTGATGAATTGTGCACCGAAGCGCGCCGCCTGCTCCCTGCAGCGCATCATCA
>CAYXIY010000055.1:0-6904 GCA_964465475.1 uncultured Acidimicrobium sp.
GACGGGGGCTGGGTCATCGACACCCCGGGACTACGGGCAGTCAGCCTGTGGACCAGCCAGCGCGGCATCGAGCTCGCCTTCGCCGACGTCTTTGCCGCCGCGGAGGCCTGCAAGTTCCGAGACTGCAAGCACGAACAGGAACCCGAGTGCGGGGTGCGCGCGGCGATCGGCTCGGGGGCACTGTCGGTCGAGCGAGTGGCGAACATGAAGGCACTCGTCGCCGAGGAACAAGCCCTCGAAGACGAACAGGCGGCGCGGGAAAAGCTCGCCAACCGCAAGGGCGCGCGTCGACCGACGCCATAGGGTCTTGCCCGCGCGAAGCCCGATCGGCGGCTGGTCCTGCGGCGGGAATATTCGCCCCTGCGCGTTGGTTACAGAGTCGAACGCCTAAGACCCCCCGTAGACGTTCAGAAGCGGCCGGCGTCCAACCCCCCAAGGACGTCGGCCGCTCTGTCGTTTACGGCATCGATGTTGGCGAGTCGTCCCGCCGCCCGAACTTGTTGTGCGACTCGCGGATTCTTGACCAGTCGCTCCGTGTTGCGGGAGAGGAAGTTCCAGTACAGGGTCGTGAACGGGCACGCCGAGTCACCGACTCGTTGCGACCGGTCATAGTGACACGACGAGCAGTAGTCGCTCATCTTTCCGATGTAGTTGCCTCCCGCCGCATACGGCTTGGTCGCCACTCGACCACCGTCTGCGTACAGCGTCATGCCGACGACGTTCGGCACCATCACCCACTCGGCTGCATCGACGAAGCTCGACCACATCCAGTCGGTGAACTGCTTCGGGTCGATTCCGGCGATGAGTGCGAAGTTTCCCATCACCATGAGCCGCTGGATGTGGTGGGCATAGCCGCGCTGGCGGACATCCGAGACGCACCTGGAGAGACAGTTCATCTTCGTGTGAGTCGGATCGGTGAAGAGTGGTGGCAGATCGACGCGTGCGTCGAGTGCGTTCAGATCTGGATAGTCGGGCATCCATTTCCAATAGGTGTTCCAGATGAACTCCCGCCAGCCGATGATCTGGCGGATGAAACCCTCCGCGGAATTGAGCGGCACTCGACCGGCGAGGAAAGCATCGTGAGCCGCGTCGCAGACCTCGCGTGGCATGAGCAGTCCGAGGTTCAGATATGGCGAGAGGAGCGAGTGGGCGAGGTGCCAGTTGTCGGAGAGCATCGCGTCCTCGTGCGGCCCGAAGCCCGGCAGGACGTCGTCGATGAAGTGGGCCAATCGCGACAAGGCCTCGGTGCGCGTGGTCGCCCAGGTTCCCGTCGGTGCATCACCCCATGCGTGGTCGCGATACGTCGTGATGATGTCGCGGTCGATCTCGTCGAGTTCCGTGGTCGGTGGGGTCGCCCAGACCACCGAACCGTCACGGGGTGGTGGCTCACGATTCTCCGAGTCGAGGTTCCACTTGCCGCCGACCGGCTGGTCGCCCTCGACCAGGTATCCCAGACGAACGCGTTGCCAACGATAGAAGTCCTCCATCTTGTAGGACTTGCGACCAGTCGCAAAGGTGGCGAAGTCCTCTGGATGACACAGGAACTGAGTCGATCGAACCTGTCGCACGTTGTTGCGTTCGAGGAACTGTCGAGCCGACCAACTGTTCGGCTCGGTCGCGAGGATCTCCGTGGGGGAGTGCTCGAGCCGGTGTGCTCTCAGGCCAGCCCCCATCGAGTCGGCGATTCGATAGTCGACCTCGAATCCCTCGGCGCGCAGTTCGGCGCTGAATCGACGCATGGCGGCGACGATCAGGTGGATCCGCTGGATGTGCCAGGACCGTGAGCGGATCTTGCCCACCGATTCGACCATCAGGATCCGGTGTGAGCGCGGGTCGGCGTCGGACAGCGCTCCAATCGCGCGGTTGAGTTGATCACCGAAGACGAAGATCGTTGACTTGGCCGCGCCCACGCGGCGACCCTATCCGAGCGCCTCGTAGTACATCGTCACGTGCGCACTGATCGGTGAAACGCCGATTCGCCCGATGATGGGAAGGTGTATCGATAGTCGACGCGAAACCCGTACGTGCAGGAGCGGCTCGTCGATGGTCGTCCTCACGACCCAGTCGGCGTCGGTCGCCCGCCGCACGATTTCCCGTGCCTCGTCCTCAGGGTCGTTCGTCGTGAGCGACGCCGCACGTCCCGCGAGGGAGGCGAGCTCCCACGCCTGGATCTGCAGCCGGGCGACGAGCCCAGCGCCGAGGACGAGTCCGGTGCAGGCGAGAAGAATCGGCAGGATGAGGGCGAACTCCACGGTCGCCTGACCGGATTCGTGGTTCGTCTCATTCACCGGGTTCGGCTCGCGAGATGAGGTTGCCGATGACGAGATCGAACAACTCACCGATTCGCCCTGCTCCACCACCGTCGGTCGCCCAGGCGATGACGAGGAGCGCGATGATGCCGGCGGCAAGCAGGACGAGCGCATACTCCGTCGTTGCCTGACCCTCTTCGTATGGGTGCTGGTCGTGATCGTTCACGTCATCCTCCTTGTGTCACTGCGAGTCCGCCGAAGATGGCGACGAGGACGGGCACGACTCCGATCAAGATGAACGACGGCAGACCACAGGTGACCAGTGGAACGATGAGTCGCGTCGGCACGGCGTGCACCTGTGCGGTCAGGCGGTGACGCTCACGACTCGTGGCGTCGTCACGAATCTCACGAAGCAGATCACCGACGGCCAAGCCGTCGCGATGGGCGAGGCGCAAGGCAGCGACGAGTGGCTCGAGAGTCGGGTCAGAGTCGAGCTGTGCTAGTGCGATCTCGAAGGGTCGGCCCGAATGCAGTTGCTCTGCGGCGCGTGAAAGGAATTCGGAGTATGGCCCGTCGATGAAGGTATGGGCGGACATCACCGCACCTTGGAGCGAATATCCGGCAAGTACGAGGGACTCGAACACGATGACGACGTCTCGGAATTGGTCGTGGGATGAATCGGTGACGATGCTTCGAGTGGTGCCGCGCTGAACCCAGCGACGCCCGAGGAAGTTGAACACGGCTCCCGCGACGATCGTGACGAGCCCAGGTGGTGAGAGGACGAAGTTCCGTGCAGTCGAGCTGACGACGAGTGCGCTCGCAAGGACGACGAGGGAGGCACCCGTCAACATCGCCATCGTGCTGCGCGCATGGGCGCCCGCGGAGTGTGCGAGCCGCGAGATCTCTCGTGCCTGGCGACACGACTCAGCGATGGCGTCGAGAACGGCAGGCCCTGCCGGTCCGGCGACGTCGGCGAGCTCGATGGCACGACGGACCGAGACGTCAAGGTGGGCGAGTCCGTCCCGTGCGACGTCACACACGTCGTCACCACGCTTGAGTCGGGCGACGACCTTCGCTGAGGCATGGTCCGCAGATCCGCGATGCAGGTCGATGAGCGCATTGCGAAGGGACTGACCCGAGCGCAAGGAACGGGAGAGTTCGCCGAGGACGACGTCGGGGGAGGGGTCACGCACACGGCTTGCGGCGAGGAGTGACGTACGTGTGCGAGCGACGACACGACCGAGCAATGCCTCCGTGCGCTGGAGCGCTCCGACGTAGACGGCGATGCAGCCCGTGGCGGCCAACAGGTTCCAGGTCACGACGCCTCGCCGCGCGTCAGCGCCCCGACTCGGGTTCCCATTCGGTAGAGCTCGACGAACTGGTGGTGGAGGGTGAGCGGCAACTCGACCACGCTCGTCACTTCACGTGAGCCGTCGGCCCGTTTGACGACGTGCACGCAGACGTCGAGTGCTGCGCGGATGTGCTCCCGTGCTCCATCTGGTGTCCACGACGGTGCGTATTGCAGGACGAGGGACTCGAGTCGTCGCGTCGCATCGAGCGGCCCGTTGGCGTGACACGTGGAGACCGAGCCGAGGTGACCCGTGTTCATCGCCGCGAGCATGTCGACAACCTCTGATCCGCGCACCTCGCCGATGATGAGCCGGTCGGGTCGAAGCCGCAGTGCAGTGCGCAGCAATGTCGACAAGGGAACTGCACCGCGGCCTTCAATGTTCGCGGGCTGGGCCTCGAGGGAGACCACGTGCGGATGGCGGAGTCGTAGTTCCGCGGTGTCCTCGATCGTCACGATCCGCTCACCATGGGGGATCTCGTTGCACAGCGCGTTCGTGAACGTCGTCTTTCCCGCACCCGCAGCACCAGTGACGATGACGTTGCAGCGACGTTGCACGATCTCGCGCACCAAGCCGACGAGTTCGTCGCCACCAAAGTCTGAGACGTCGACGGTGGGCAGCGTGAAGCGTCGCACGGCGACGCACGTTCCGCCGACCGAGACCGGAGCGACGACGGCGCAGAGCCGGGAGCCGTCGGCGAGGCGAGCGTCCACGATGGGCGAGCTTCGATCGATGCGTCGGCCACTCGTGCGCACCTCCCGCTCGATGAACGCACGGGTCTCCGCTTCGGACGTCGTTCCGACCATCCGCAGTCCGTTGCCGTCGTCGATGGCGACAAAGCGTGCGTCGTTGATCAGGATGTCGCGTACAGACGGATCGTGCATCAGTTCGTCGATGACGACCGGACGCAACGTGTGTGAGTTGCTCACGCCCAGCCAGCGATGGCAGTGGCGAGGGCGATCGGCAGACGGGAACTGAGGAGTCCTGCGTCGACGGCGCGAGCGATGGTCGGGTCGACGGGAATCGTCGCGGTCACCTTCGTGCCGACCACGCCTTCGATGTCCCGCGTGGTGAGCGCTCGACCAGGTTCTTGCACGACGATCACCGAATCCGACGTGATCGTCGATCGTGTCGCTCGCCGCAACGCGAGGTAGCAGGGACGAACGATGAGGATGGACTTCGTCGCCTGCGCGCAGATTGCAGGGGCGTTCGGGTGCGTGCCGACGTCGACGATCGTGCAGGACGCGTCAGTTGCCAAGGCGTGCGCGAGGCGCAGGGCATCCGCGTCGGTGAGTGCGAGAGTCGGCTGAGTGCCGCAGGGCAGGAGCGTCACTCGGCTGGTGACCGGAATGAACGACTGCATGAGGTCGTCCGTGGTCGCGTCGCGAGCGACGAGCCAGTCGGTGACACCGGGTGAGTCGGGCTCGACGATGCCGAGTGCGGCGGGAAGATCACCTGCGAAATCCACGAGCCGGACGCTCGCTCCTGTTGCGGCTCGTGACAGTGCGAGGGCGGCGGCGACGACCGTCGTTCCGCTTCCTCCCTTGGTCGACCAACATGCGTACATGACACCTCCAGTGCGTGACTGCAGGGATGTGTGCGCGACGACGGCGCGAAGGTCGTTGCTCTATGCCGAGAGTGCGACGGCGAGTTCGCCCGCAACGCGGGCATTGTTGCGGGCAAGCGACAGGTTCGCCACCACGCTCGTGCCCTCGGTCGCCTTGGCGATCGCCCCCAGCACGAATGGGGTGACGGCGGGGCCCTCGATGTGTGCGGCGGTCGCGGCCCGCAGCGCATCGTCGATTACCGCATCGATCATCGCCTTGTCGAGGGAGTCCTCGAGTGGTACCGGCACGCAGGCGAGCAGGCCCGAGGTGCGGCGCATCTCGCGGTGCGCGCGAACGACGCGGGCGAGCTCCTCGACGTCTTCAACCCTGGCCGGGATGGGGAGGCCGCTCGAGTGCACCGTGAATGCGGGGAACTCGTCGCATGCCAACCCGACGACCGGAACACCGAGGGTTTCGAGATGCTCGAGCGTGCGCGGAAGGTCGAGGAACGACTTCGCACCGGCACAGACGGTGACGACCGGGTGTGCGGCGAGTGCGCCGAGGTCCGCGCTCACGTCTCCGTGGAGGTGTGAGTCGCGGTGGACTCCACCGATGCCGCCGGTGGCGAACACGGAGACGCCGGCAAGCGCGGCGAGCGTGAGGGACGCCGACACCGTCGTCGCGCCAACCGCCCACTTTTGACCAACGGCGAGGGCGAGTTCGCGCTCGCCGACCTTCCGCGCGGGCCCGAGGATTCGTTCATGCTCGTGGTCGTCGAGACCGACGCGCGCGACCCCGTCGAGGACGGCCGTGATCGCCGGCGTCACGCCAAGGCTGCGGAGTGCGTCGATGCACTCGGTGAGTGCCGTGTGGTTGGCGGGTGAGGGAAGACCGAGGTGGGAAAAGATCGTCGACTCGAGCGCGACGACTGGGCGACCGTCGGCGAGTGCGGCGGCGACTGCTGCGCTCACGCGAATCGTCATGGGCGAGGCTCCATCGAGTCCAGTGTCGCACCGGCAGAGCCGAGTGCACGAATGGCGAGGGCGTGTCCGGCGAGGACGGCCTCGTCGGTCGTGCGACCCGATGCCCAGGCACCGAGGAAACCTGCAGCAAATGCATCCCCCGCGCCAGTCGTGTCGACGACGTGGGGAATCGGAGCGAGTGCGATCTCTCGCACGCCGCTCGAATCCATGATCCGTACCGGTCGCGAGCCACGCTTGACGATCACGGTGTCGATCCCTCGCGGAGCTTTCGTCAGTCCGAGCACCTGTGCTTCGTCCTCGTTGCACAACAGAACCCTTGGTGCCAGTTCGCCGAAGAGCCTGAGCACCGCGTCGATGCCATATGACTCGAGGACCGAGACAGAAGATGCATCGATCGACACGGTGATGCGACGCTCGTGGGCGAGAGCTATGAGCGTGCGGGCCGTCGATGAGAGGCGGCCTGTGGAGAGTGAATACATCGGGACGTGAAGTGTGTGGACGCCGTCGAGGACCGATGCATCGACGCCGTCGAGGTCGACTGCAGACCCGCGGTCGGTGAGCATCGTTCGCTCACCACCTGGCTGCACGATGACCACCACGCTTCCCGTTCGCCCGCCCTGGTGGGCGACCACGTCGACGCCGGCTTGCCGCAGTGAATCGACGAGATGGTCACCGAGATGGTCGGCGCCGACCTGGCCGACGAAGCGGGAGGGGATGCCGGCGGCTGTAGCGAAGTAGGCGACGTTTGCGGCGCTGCCGCCACGGGTGCGTTCGAT
>CAYXIY010000055.1:7004-8863 GCA_964465475.1 uncultured Acidimicrobium sp.
GTGTCGCTCGAGGGGTGGCGCAACTTGCTCATTGCACGGGCCTCGATCTGACGGATGCGCTCACGGGTGAGGTTGAACGCCTCGCCGACTTCCTCCAGCGTGCGCGGCTCGCCGCGGTCGAGACCGAAGCGCAGCGCGAGGATCTCTCGCTCGCGCTGGTCGAGCGGTGCGAGCAGGCGCGAGATCTCCTCGGGCAAGAGGGCGGTGGCGGCGACTTCGAACGGCGACTCCGCGGCACGGTCCTCGACCACGTCGCCGAGTTCGGCGTCTCCGTCCTCGCGCAGTGGTTCCGACAGCGAGAGCGGCTCGGCAGCAAAGCGCAGTGCCTCGGTGACCTTGTCCTCGGGCATGTCGACTTCGGCCGACAACTCCGCGAGCGTTGCTGGGCGACCGAACTTCAACTCGAGGCGCGAGCGAGCCTTCTGCAGGCGGGCGAGCGTGTCACCTGCGTGCACCGGAAGCCGGATGGTGCGACCTGTGTTGGCGATGCCGCGGGTGATCGCCTGGCGGATCCACCACGTTGCATACGTCGAGAACTTGAATCCCTTGCGCCAGTCGAACTTCTCGACGGCGTGCATGAGGCCCAGGTTGCCTTCCTGGATGAGATCCAAAAGTGGCAGGCCGGACGCCTGGTACTTCTTGGCGATCGACACGACGAGGCGGAGGTTCGACTGCACGAACTGTCGCTCCGCCCGTGTTCCGTCGCGCTGGATCTTGCGCAACTCGCGGCGTCGGTTCGGGTTCAGCGACGCGTCGTTCTTTTCGAGTTCTGCGGTCGCGCTCTTGCCGGTCTCGATGGCCTTGGCGAGTCGGACTTCGTCGTCTTTGGTGAGGAGGGCGTACTGGCCGATGTCGGTGAGATAGAGACGTACGAGGTCTTCTTCGTCACGATCGATACGGTCTTTTGCCACAACGACTCCTTCAGGGGTGAACGGGCGTAACGATACCCACGGGGTCAGGCGTCACCACCGTGAAACGTCCATTTTTTGGGCGTTTGCGGTCACAGGGGGCGATCCCACGAGTGGGCGTTCGTCTCCTAACATTTCGTCCATGGCAAACCCTCTGTTGAACGAAAAGACCTTCGGACGAACCCCTGATCAAGCTGGCTGGGCGGCCCCGAGCTCATCGGGTGCGACCACCTGGAACCCACCGATTTCCGACGGCCCCGTGAGCCCGTGGACCGGTGCCGATCGGATGACCGCGAATGGCGCGATGTCGGCGACGCTCATGTTGTCGGTGCTCCTCGTCGCCGGTGCAACCTTTGGCTGGATGCAGGTCCAGGAGATCGACGGCCAGGTCGCCTCGTTCCCCGGCTGGACCCTCGGCGCGATGATCGTCGGCTTGGTCTGCGCTCTGGTGGCATCGTTCAAACCGAACCTCGCGCGTTTCCTTGCGCCGGTCTACGCGATCGCCCAGGGCACCGCGGTCGGTGCGATCTCCAAGGCCTACAACGTCACCTATGACGGCATCGTGATCCAGGCGGTCGGTGCGACGATCGGCGTGTTCGTCGTGATGCTCACCTTGTATCGCACCGGCATCGTGCGCGTCACCGACAAGTTCCGCCGCACCGTGATCGGTGCGACGATGGGACTCGCGGTGTTCTACCTCGCGTCGTGGATCATCAGCTTCTTCGGTCCGAACCTGATTCCGTCAGGGTCGAGCACGATGAGCATCGGCTTCAGCGTCCTCGTCGCCGCTCTCGCTGCGTTCAACCTCGCGCTCGACTTTGACTTCATCGAGCAGGCGGAGCGTCAGGGTGCGCCGAAGCACATGGAGTGGTTCGCGGCCCTCGGTCTCCTCGTCACCTTGGTGTGGCTGTACATGGAGATCCTGCGACTGCTCGCAAAGATGCGCGACCG
>CAYXIY010000056.1:0-8853 GCA_964465475.1 uncultured Acidimicrobium sp.
CGCAACACCGTCACGAGCTTGCCGAACACCGTCACGTCGGATGGGTCGAACACCATCGGCTTCATCGTCGCATTCGACGGGGTCAGGGTGACCTTGCCGTTCGACTTCGTGAAGGTCTTGATGGTCGCCTCGTCTCCGGGGATGCCGGCCACGACGATGTCGCCGTTGTTCGCCGTCGACTGCTGACGGCAGACGACGAAGTCGCCGTCCAAGATGCCGGCGTCGATCATCGAGTCGCCGCGGACGCGGAGCATGAACAACTCGCCGTCGCCGGTGAAGTCCATCGGCAGGGGAACGAGTTCTTCGACGTTTTCCTGGGCGAGGACGTTGACGCCCGCGGCCACGTCACCGACGAGCGGGACGTGCTTGGTTGGGCGCCGCTCCATGGCGACGCCACTCGAGGCCTCGTAGCGGACTTCGATGGCGCGGGGCTTGGTCGGGTCACGGTGCAGGTAGCCGAGCTTTTGCAGGGCGGCCAGGTGGTTGTGGACGGTGGCCGAGGAGCTGAGCCCGACGGCCTCGCCGATCTCGCGGACGGAGGGGGGATAGCCCCGCTCCCGCATGTTCTTTTCGATGAAATCGAGGATGCCGCGCTGGCGGTCCGTCAGGGAGGGGGTCTGGGCTGGCTGGCGGCTGGTCATGGGTCCATCGTACGGGTGTTCGCCCCTCAGGTCAAACACCTGTTCGGAGAACAAATGTTCGCTTGATCCGCCAACTGCGAACACCTGTTCGCTATGGTGGGAAGTGCCAGGACGTCCAGCCCCGAAACCCCGTACGACCCCCGAACTAGACCAGAACCTCCCCCAGAAAGCCCCCAACCCGAAAGGACCACCACCATGGCCATCGCACTCGACTACCGCCCCGTGCAGATTCCGAGCCGCACCCGCACGGCCCCCCGCCTGCGGGTGATCGACGGAGGCTCGGCCACCCCGCAGCGCCGCGTTCGCTCGGCCAGCCACCCCTCGATGCGCCCGGTCCGCCCGGCCCCGGCCGTCTATGCCCGCCGTCGCCTGGCTGCCATCGGTCTCCTCGCGGCGATCATCGTGGCCGCCGTGAGCATGGTGGTCGGTGTCTCCGGATCGCCCGCTGACGCAGATCGCACCGTCGCCGGTGCGGCGATGGAACCCCAGTACGTGATCGCCCAGCCGGGTGACACGCTGTGGGCGATCGCTCAGCGCATCGCGCCGCTTGCCAACACCTCCGAGCTCGTCGATGAACTCGTGCGCCTGAACGGCTCGTCGATCGCCGCGGGTCAGCAGGTTCGCATTCCGTGACGAGATGGGCGAGCGATCGGGTATCGCTCACCTGATATATCTCTCGGGGGTACTGTTGAGTGCAGTGCATTGCCCAAGTTGTTCGTGCGTTGACACCAAGGTCATCGACTCGCGAGAGTCGGACGAAGGCGCCGCGATCCGTCGTCGCCGCAGTTGCACCGACTGCGGATTCCGTTTCACCACCTACGAGCGCCTCGAAAACGCGCCGCTCTTCGTGATCAAGCGCAACGGGAACCGTCAGCCCTTCGATCGGGCCAAGGTCGCCGCCGGAATCCAGGCCGCGGTCAAGGGTCGCCCCGTCGAGGACATCGACATCATGGCGATGGTCGAGCGGATCGAGGACAAGTTGCGACTCGTCGGTGGAGACGTGACGACGTCCGACGTCGGCCACAGCGTGCTCGACGAACTTCGCGCCACCGACGAGGTCGCCTACATGCGATTTGCGAGCGTGTACAAGAACTTCGACGACGCAGCCGACTTCCGTCGCGAGCTTGCGTTGTTGCAGAAGCGCGCGACGCGCGACTAACGAGCGCGCAGGTAGCGCAAGAACACGAATCCGTCGTCGGTGACGACGTGTGCCAGTCGAAACCGGTGCATGAGCCCGACCGTCGAGGCCGAAAGTGACGGGCCTTTGCCGCCCACGAGTTTCGCGCTGACCGTCACGTTGATCTCGTCCACCAGGTCGGCGGCGAACATCGCCGCGTTCAGCCCCGGCCCGCCCTCGAGTTGGGCGAAGTTCCCGTCGATCTGCTCGAGCGCACGCTCGAGGTCGACGGTTCCTCGGCCCGCGCGCACGACGCGGAAACCCGCCGGCACGACGGTGTCTTCGGGGGTGATGAGGAAGCCCGGCCCGGTCGAAAACAGGGGCGAGGCGGGATTCAGTCGGGCAGTCGTCGTGACGACCCCGATCGGCAGGTCCGGTCGCACCTGCTGGTCGTAGGTGTCGATGATCGCCGTCTGGGCCCCGACGACGACCACGTCGGCGATGCGGCGCAGGGCCACGAGCATCGCGAGGTCGGCGGGGCCGGAGAGGTGACGCGAGTGCTGGTCGACCACGGTGCGTCCGTCGAGGCTCATCACCATGCACATCCCGACGTGGGGTCGGGTGCCGGAGCGTGTCGGGATGCGCGTTCGCGTCGCGCTCGCCACGTCGTTCGGGGTCACCTCACGCACGGGTCGGGGATGCTCGTGGCGCACGATCGTCGAGCCTATGGCACGATGGGGCGATGGCATCCACCGAGAAAGTCGTCTATCGCACCTGTCCGTTGTGCGAGGCGACGTGTGGTCTTGAGATCACGGTGAAAGACGGTGCGGTCTCGCGCATCCGCGGCGATCGCGAGGACGTGTTCTCGAAGGGCTTCATCTGTCCGAAGGGCAGCACGCTCAAGCAGCTGCACGAGGACCCGAACCGTCTGCGTCGCCCGCTCGTCAAGCGCGACGGCCGCTTCGTCGAGGTGTCGTGGGACGAGGCGTGGCGCGAGGTCGAGCGCGGGTTGTCGGGCGTGATCGATCGTCACGGTCGCGGATCGATCGGCGCATATGTCGGCAATCCGAACGCGCACAACCTCTCGCCACTCATCTACAACCGCGTGTGGTTGCAGGCGCTCGGTTCCAAGCAGCGCTTCTCGGCATCCTCGGTGGACCAGCTGCCCAAGCAGATCTCGTCCGGCTACATGTTCGGCACGCCCGCGTCCGTCGCCGTGCCCGACGTCGACCGCACGCACTACATGTTGTTGCTCGGAGCGAATCCGTACGAGTCGAACGGCAGCCTGTGCACCGCACCCGACTTTCCCGGTCGGCTCGAGGCGGTGCAGGCGCGCGGCGGCAAGGTCGTCGTCGTCGACCCGCGCCGCTCGAAGACCGCCGAGCATGCAGACGAATGGATCGCGATCCGACCGAACGGAGACGCACTGTTCCTCGCCGCACTCGCCAATGCGATCCTCGCGACCGGACGCGCGGACGTCGGCGATCACCTGCGCGGACACATCGAGGGTCTCGCCGAGGTGACGGCTGCGCTCGCTCCGTTCACTCCCGAGGCGGTCGCCGCACAGACGGGCATCGACGCGGCGACGACGACGCGCATCGCACACGAACTGTTGGACGCCGAATCCGCATGCGTCTACGGGCGCATCGGCACGTGCACGGTGAGCTTCGGTACGACGGCGTCCTGGCTCGTCGACGTCGTGAACGCCCTCACCGGAAACCTCGATCGTCCAGGTGGCGTGATGTTCCCGATGCCGGCGGCGGGCAATCCGACGACGCGCGGGGAGAAGGGTCGCGGCAAGGGCTTCCGCATCGGTCGCGGGCATTCGCGCGTGCGCGGATTTCCCGAGGCGCTCGGGGAGTATCCGGCTGCGGTGATGGCCGAGGAGATCACGACGCCGGGCGAGGGCCAGATTCGCGCGATGGTCACGGTGGCGGGCAATCCGGTGCTGTCGACCCCGAACTCCGATGCCCTCGATGCGGCGCTCTCCACGCTCGAATTCATGGTCGCCGTCGACATCTACGTGAACGAAACGACGCGCCACGCGCACGTCATCTTGCCGCCGCCGTCGCATCTCGAGCGCAGCCACTTCGACCTCGTGTTCACCGCGTTCTCGGTGCGCAACGTGGCGAACTACAGCGAGGCAGTGTTCGAACGTGACGCCGACCAGCCCGACGAGTGGGAGATCCTCGCCACGCTCGCCGGCATCGCCCAGGGTCTCGGCGCCGACGTCGCACCGAGCGTCGTCGACGACTTCACGTGCGGTGCGTTGCTCGACAGTCTGCTCAAGGACTCCTCGTCGCCGATCCATGGTCGCGACCGCGACGAGATCCTCACCGCGCTGAACTCGACGGGCAACGTCGGCCCGGAGCGGATGCTCGACGTGATGCTGCGCACCGGTCCGTACGGCGACGGTTTCGGGACGAACCCGAAGGGGATCTCGCTCGCCACCTTGCGCGCCAATCCGCACGGCATCGACTTCGGTCCACTCGAGCCGCGCATTCCCGAGGTGTTGCGCACGCCGAGCGGCAAGGTGGAGCTCGCACCAGAGCCGATGCTCGCCGACGTCGCGCGACTGAAAGCGTTCATGGGCGAGGCGCCGAACGACTCGATGATGCTCGTGGGTCGTCGCCACGTGCGCTCGAACAACTCCTGGATGCACAACGTCGAGGTGTTGGTGAAGGGCAAGCCGCGCTGCACGCTGCAGATCCATCCGTCGGATGCGAGTCGCATCGGCGTCGTCGACGGGGGATCGGCGAAGGTCTCGAGCCGCGTCGGCAGCGTGGTCGCCACGGTCGAAGTCACGAGCGACATCCGCCCGAACGTCGTGTCGCTGCCGCACGGGTGGGGCCACGACCTCGACGGCGTGGTGCTCGACGTGGCGCGTCGGTATGCGGGCGTGAATTCGAACGTGCTCACGGACCACGACCAGATGGATCCGCTGTCGGGCAACGCCGTGTTGAACGCCATTCCCGTGACGGTCGAGGTTGCCCACAGCTAGGGACATCTCGTCCCCAGTTCGTCCACAGGCGACCCACAGGCTGATCCCCAGAACTTTCCTGTAATTCACACGGTTGTCCACTTCCTCCACACAGGGGGACACCCCTATATTTCGGGGCGCAACCGGCGACGGCGCAACAACGTTTCACGGCAGCTTGGGGTTTCGATCCTGGACCTGTGGCGGGGGGTCTGCGACGAAGCCGGTTGCATTTCATGACACTGCGATGACTTTTTGGGAACCCGTTGGGAACCCAAGAAACATCGGGACGAAACGAGGTGCTGACAGGACTGGGAATGCTTGACCGGAGGGAATTACAATGCTGTAATCAATCCCTACCAGTTGTGGGCGAACCTGCAATGGGGCGAGTTTCGACACAACATGTTGTGGTCTCTCCGGAGGCCTCACTAGTGGTCCGGCTGACCCCTTGGACGTTCGTTCACAGCCAGTGGAAGCAAGCAAGGAAAGTGCAGTACCACAGCAAGGAACGCAAGGAAGAGCCAAGGGAAGAAACGAAGAACACCGAACGCCACATTTGTCGACCGAATCCAAGAACACCGCCAGATCTTTCACACACAGCACACACAAGAACTCACCAACGAAACTCACCACAAAAGGAAAACGATCATCATGTCTCTCGCGCCAGAGCGTCTCACCATCGGCATCACCCGCAAGTTCACGACGCCGGGCACCCACCCGTACGACCTCGTCGCGTGGGAAAAGCGCGATGCGCGCATCAACAACTGGAAGGACGGCACCGTCGCCTTCGAACAGCTCGGCGTCGAGTTCCCCGTCTCGTGGTCGCTGAACGCCACCAACATCGTCGCGCAGAAGTACTTCCGCGGCACGCCGGGAACACCGGAGCGTGAGACGTCGCTCAAGCAGGTCATCGATCGCGTCGCCGACACGATCGCCAACTGGGGCATCGAGGGTGGATACTTCGCGGATGCAGACGAGGCCGAGGCCTTCCGCGACGAGTTGAAGTACATCCTCGTCACGCAGCGCGCGGCGTTCAACTCGCCGGTGTGGTTCAACATCGGAGTGAAGGGCGTGCCGCAGCAGGCGAGCGCGTGCTTCATCCTCGCCGTCGACGACACGATGGACGGCATCTTGAACTGGTACCGCGAAGAGGGAATCATCTTCAAGGGTGGATCCGGTGCGGGCATCAACCTGTCCAACATCCGCTCGAGCGCCGAGCACCTGAAGGGTGGCGGCACCGCATCAGGTCCGGTCAGCTTCATGCGCGGCGCCGATGCATCCGCTGGAACGATCAAGTCGGGTGGCAAGACTCGCCGCGCCGCCAAGATGGTCATCTTGAACGTCGAACACCCCGACATCGAGGAGTTCATCTGGTGCAAGACGCGCGAGGAGCAGAAGGCTCGTGCGCTGCGCGACGCCGGCTTCGACATGGACCTCGACGGCAAGGACTCGTTCTCGGTGCAGTACCAGAACGCCAACAACTCGGTGCGCGTCACGGACGAGTTCATGCACGCCGTGAAGGAAGACCGCGACTGGACGTTGCGTGCCGTCAAGGACGGCTCGCCGGTGCGCACCGTGCGTGCCCGTGACCTGTGGCGCCAGATCGCGACCGCCTCGTGGGAGTGCGCGGACCCGGGTCTGCAGTTCGACACCACGATCAACAAGTGGCACACCGCTCACGCCGCGGGCCGCATCAACGGCTCCAACCCGTGCAGCGAGTACATGCACATCGACAACTCGGCGTGCAACCTCGCCTCGATCAACCTGCTCAAGTTCCTGGACGACACCGACACCTTCGACGTGGAGGCCTACCGCCACACGATCGAGGTCGTCTTCACCGCCCAGGAGATCCTCGTCGGCAACGCCGACTACCCGACGGAAAAGATCGGCGAGAACAGCCGCCTGTTCCGTCAGCTCGGCCTCGGCTACGCCAACATCGGTGCGCTCCTCATGGCACTCGGCATGCCGTACGACTCCGACGGTGGTCGCGCGTGGGCCGCAGCACTGACCTCGATGATGACGGGTCACGCGTATGCCACGAGCGCACGCATCGCGAGCCGCATGGGACCGTTCGCCGGCTTCGCCGCCAACGAGCGCTACATGCTCAACGTGTTGCGCATGCACCGCGAGGAGAACGGCAAGATCCGCAACGTCGGCGTCGTGCAGGGCGACCTCGTCGAGGCCGCGACCGCGGCCTGGGATTCGGCCGTGCGCGACGGCGAAGAGTACGGCGTGCGCAACAGCCAGGCGTCGGTGTTGGCACCGACCGGCACCATCGGATTGATGATGGACTGCGACACGACCGGCATCGAGCCAGACCTCGGACTCGTGAAGTTCAAGAAGCTCGTCGGTGGTGGCAACATGGCGATCGTCAACCAGACGGTCCCGCGTGCGCTCGTTCGCCTCGGCTACACCCCGGAGCAGGTCGATCGCATCGTCGCCTACATCGACACCAACAAGTCGATCGTCGGCTCGCCCGACCTGAAGGTCGAGCACCTGCCGGTGTTCGCCTGCTCGATGGGTGACAACACGATCCACTACGAGGGCCACGTGCGCATGATGGGTGCGACCCAGCCGTTCCTCTCGGGTGCGATCTCCAAGACGGTGAACATGCCGGAAGAGGCCACGATCGAAGACATCGAGGCCCTGCACATGCTCGCGTGGGAGCTCGGCGTGAAGGCCGTGGCGATCTACCGCGACAACTGCAAGGTCGGCCAGCCGCTGTCGACGGCCAAGAAGGACGGCGAGAAGGCCGATGCGGCCACCACCGCGGTCGAAAAGGTCATCGAGCGCGTCGTGCACCAGCCGGTCCGCCAGAAGTTGCCGCGTTCGCGTCGCGGTCGCACCTTCGAGTTCCGCGTCGCGGACTGCAAGGGCTTTGCGACCATCGGCGAGTACGAGGACGGCCGTCCGGGCGAGGTGTTCCTCACGGTGTCCAAGCAGGGCTCGACCCTGGCCGGCATCATGGACGCCTTCGCCAAGAGCATCTCGTACGGCCTCCAGTACGGCGTGCCGCTGCGTGCCTTCGTCGAGGCGTTCATCAACACGCGCTTCGAGCCGGCCGGCATGACGGACGACTCCGACATCCGCATGGCGTCGTCGATCGTCGACTACCTCTTCCGTCGCCTGGCGGTCGAGTACCTGTCGGCCGCAGAGCGCGCCGAGCTCGGCATCTACACGCGTGAAGAGCGCATGCAGCCGACGCTGCCCGGTGTCGAGGAGTCGGTCGTCGAGACCACCCAGGGCACCGACGTGATGAGCGACCCGAAGACGATTCCGTCGGCTTCGGACCTGATCGCCCAGATCGATGCGGGCTCGTACGCCGCACCGACGCCGGCAAAGACGGGCGCCATCTGCTCGTCGTGCGGCTCGGCCAACATGCAGCGCGCAGGCGCCTGCTACGTCTGCGGTGATTGCGGGTCGTCCAGCGGCTGTTCCTGAGCCTCGTTGAACTCATCGCGCCGCGAACCCGTCGAACTGGCGTGGTTCGCGGCGCTGTGTGACGACGACTATCGGTTCCTCGGAGTTCCCGAGCCCGAACTCGCCAGTTCCTGGCTGCATTGCAGCGACATCGTCATGCGTGCCGAGGCCAACGGCTTCGACAACGTGCTCCTGCCGTCGGGATACGAACTCGGGATCGACGCGACCACCTTCGCCGCCGCCGTCTCCACCGTCACCGAGCGCATCAGGTTGTTGCTGGCGGTTCGCGCGGGGGAGCTCGTCGTGCCGCAACTCGCGCGCCAGGTCGCCACGCTGCAGGACGTGAGCGCGGGTCGACTCACGATCAACGCGATCTCGAGCGACGTTCCCGGCGAGTCGATGTCCTCGGCCGAGCGTTACGAGCGCACGACGGAGTACTTCCTTGCACTCAAGTCCTTGCTCGCCGGCGAAAGGGTGGACCTCGACGGTCGCTTCGTCTCGCTCGCCGTCGATGCGCCGCGCATCGCGCGCCAACAGGCCGCACGCGGGGTTCCCGTGCCGCCGATCTACTTCGGTGGGCTGAGCGAGGAGGCCAAGAATTGCGCCGCGCGCATCGCGGACGTCTATTTGATGTGGCCGGACGTGACGAGTGAGGTGTCGGGAGTGATCGCCGAGATGACGAGGCGGGCGAACGACCA
>CAYXIY010000057.1:0-8698 GCA_964465475.1 uncultured Acidimicrobium sp.
GCCTCGAGGATCGACGGTGGCTTGTAGCCGTTGAAGCCGACGTCGGCATACGCGAAGTCGTGGACCGCGATCATCTCTCGCTCGCGACAGAAGTCGACGACTCGCTGCATGAACGCGGCGTCCACGGTGGCGCCCGTCGGGTTGTGCGGGAACGACACGACGAGCACACGCGGTCGCGGCCAGCCGTTCTTGTAGGCCTCGGTCAGGTTGGCGAAGAACTCATCCGCGTACTGCGCATCGTCGACCGTTTGCTGGCTGCGCATCGGCACCTGGCGCACGTCGGCACCCGCAAAGAGCGGTCCGTAGATGTGGATCGGATAGCTCGGCGAGGGCACGATTGCGGCGTCTCCGCGATCGAGCAACACCCACATCAAGTGGCTGAAACCCTCCTTGGAACCGATCACGTTGGTGATCTGGGTCTCCGGATCGAGCGTCACGTTCCAGTTGCGCTTGTACATGTCGGCGACGGCCTCGCGCAGCTTCGGCAGTCCCCTCGACAGCGAGTAGCGATGGTTGCGCGGATTGTGCGCAGCTTCGGCGAGCTTGTCGACGGCGACCTTCGGCGAGGGGATGTCGGGGTTGCCGAACCCGAGGTCGATCACGTCTGCGCCGTCGTGACGCGCCGCGATCTTCAGGTTGTTGATGATCGTGAAGACGTACGGCGGCAGGTTGGTGATTCGGCGAAATTCCACCCGATCAACCTAGTCACTGCCGCCCGAGAAGTGCGGCCCCAATTGCGCCGGCTCGCTCGCCGAGCGTGGCCGCGACCAGCCTCGGGTGCGCACGGTGCTCGGGCGCATAGAGCAACGCCGAGAAGTGTCGTGCGATCCGTGGCATGAGCTCATCAGAGCCCACCAAGACGCCTCCACCGATGACGATCACCTCGGGATCCGTCGCATTCGTGAGGTTCACGAGACCGATCGCGACGTAGCGCGCGAAGGTCTCGAGGACCGACTTCGCCGAGTCGTCACCGGCACGTGCGCGAGCGACGACCTCTTCCCCCGGCACCCCGCCGGCCAACCTGGCAAGCGCGGAACCTGATGCATATCGCTCCCAGCAACCCTTCAGTCCGCACGGGCACGGCACGCCGTCGACTTCGATGACCATGTGCCCGATCTCGCCAGCAAATCCGTGTGCGCCGCGCTGGACGGCTCCCCCAGAGACGAACCCTCCGCCGATTCCGGTGCCGAGTGCAACCATCCATGCATCACTGGAACCGATCGCCGCGCCGGCCTTCCACTCGCCGTAGGCGGCAGACGTTGCATCGTTGTCGATCGTCACCGGTACGGACATGAGCGCTCGGAGTTGGTCGGCGAGACGCAACTCGACGGCACCGGTCAAGTTCGGCGAGGAACGAATCACGCCATCGGGCGTGATCAACCCGGGCACTCCAACCCCGACTGACTCGCACTCGCCCATGTCGGCGACGAGCGACACGATGGTCGTTGCGAGTTCCGACGCGTGCGGGGTGGCGACTCGTGCGGTCGCCACGATCGTGTTGTCTTCGTCGACCACCACGCCGAGACACTTGGTGCCGCCGACGTCGACGCCTGCGAAGCGTCTCACGACTCGATGCGAGCCTTGAGTTCCTTCAAGGTGCTCAAGATGCGCACCTCTGCGCGTCGCTTGACGAATCCGGGCAGCGGAATGATCAACTCGATCGACAGGTCGTAGGCGATGCGGGTCTGTTCACCGACGGCCTCGAAGGTGTAGGCGCCGTGGATCTCGCGCATGATGTCACCGTCGACCATCGTCCAACTCAGACGCCGTGGTGCGTTCGCGTAGTCGTACTTGAGCGTGAAGTGGGTGCTGCGACCGAGTGCGGACGCCCGGTAGTCGACGATCAGCGCGCGTCCCTGCGCGTCGCGATCCTTCACGTCGGCTTGCTTGACGTCCTTGGCCCACGACGGATAGTGCTCGAAGTCCGTCGCCACCGCAAAGCAGCGCTCGGGCGAGGCATTCACGAGAATCGAGTCGGAACCTGAATCCACCATCACCCCATTGTTGCCGATTCGCCGACCCCTGCGTCTATTTCCGATCCACCCGTGGCGGGAACGTGCCGTGCCGACCTGCCCACCACCCGTTCAACCCAATGCCCAACATCGGCACCAACACCCCGAAGGCAAGCACGCTTCCCGGCTGGCCGTCCGTCGTCCCGCGGGCGATCGCACCCGCGATTCCGACGACGACCTGTGTGCCGAGACAGCTCCACATCGCGAGCCTGGTGGACCGAGGCGCCACCTCGCCCGCGAGCAGGAACGCCCCGACCACCGAGATCTCCTCAGTCCGGCTGCGCGAGACCGCGGCGAAATATCCGAGGATGAACGTCACGACGCCGACGGCAAAGAGCGCCAGGTCGACGACCACGACCACTCCCCGCCACAGATCATCGAAGACCACGACCCCCACTCCCGTCACCGCGACGAACACCGCGGTGAGCACGACGTTCACGCGCTGCGTCATTGGTTCACCCCGAGCACCGAGCCGAGGCGCCGCGCCAGGACGTCGTAGTCGAACTCGGCGACCGCCCGAGCCCGGGACGCACGCGCCATTGCGGACCGACGCTCATCGTCGGACAGCAATGATCGCAAGGACTCAGCCACGCGTCCCACGTCGGTTGGATCGTCCACCACGATCCCAGTCTCGCCGTCGACGACCGCCTCTGCAGCACCACCACTTCGGCCCGCCAGCTGCGCGACACCGCAGGCCGCCGCCTCGGCGAACACGATGCCGAACCCTTCCTGCTCGAGACCTCCCCACCGTGAGCGACACAACATCGCCGAGACGTCCGCACAGCCGTAGAACGCGGCGAGGGATTCGTTCGGTACGCGACCGACGAGACGCACCGGAGCGTGGTGGCGCTCGATCAGGCCCTTCAGTCGCGACTCGTCGCGACCCGAGCCACCGATCAACACCCTGAGGCGTGGGAAGTCGTCGCGCAGTCGTGCGGCCGCCTCGATCAGCACGTCGAAGCCTTTGCGGGGGACGAGTCGGCTCAGTCCGACGACGAGCTGTGCGTCGCGGTCGACGCCGAAGGACTCGCGGGCGCGCACGCGTGCGTCGGAGTCGAGCGGCGAGAAACGCTCCACGTCGACGCCCGGCGGGATGACGGTGATCGGAACGGTCCCCGCGAGTCGACGCGCTTCCGCAGCCGGGTATCCACCGGCTGCGATCACGTGCGTGGAACGTCGCAAGACGCGCGCGAGAGCGAGGTTCGACATCGGCAGTCGACCGGGGACGGTCACTTCAGCGCCGTGGACGACGACCATGTAGGGCAACTCGAGTGACGGACCGACGAGGCCGAGCGGAACAGCCGGATCGAGCACCACGAAGTCGGCGCCGAACTCGCGGGCCATCGAGTTGATCCGCTGGACCATGAAGGGGTGCGGCAGCAACACCGGCTCGCGCGTGCGCTCGATTCGAAACGACTGGGATGCATCGAATTCGGCACTCCCTGCATAGGGCGAAGTGAGGACTGCGAACGACTCGCTCGGGAGCCTCCTCCACCACTCCCACAACAGGCTCTGGATGCCGCCGATCTTGGGTGGGAAGTCGTTGGTGACGAGGAGGTGCTTCATGACGGGCGCCCCCATTGTGTCAGTCGACGGTGCGCACCGGCACCTCGGCGAGGACACGCAATTCCTCGACGACGAGCGGCGCGGTGTCGTGGTGCGGAACGTCGTCGTGATAGCCGAGTCGCGCACACGCCCACACCGCATGGGCACGCAACAGTGGATCCGGATGCTCGACGTAGCGCCGCATCACTCGACGCACCGATTCGGACCGCGGGTTCCCGGTGTTGCCGAGCACGATGAGCGCGTTTCGACGTACCCAGTCGGGATTGCGTTCCGCGACGTACCACCAGTCGACGGTCCGGAGCAGTTCGTCGTCGTCCATCTCGAGCAGCTCCAGTACGTCCACCCACGCCCGAGCATGGTCGAAGCCGTCCACACGCAGGCGCTTCCGACTCGTCGGCGGACACACCTCCTGACAGTCGTCGCAGCCATACATCCGATCACCGAGGGCGATTCGATGTCGACGGTCGAACACCCCGGGCTTCTGCAACAGCCATGCGAGACACCTGCGGGCGTCGACGACACCTGGTTCGACGATCGCACCCGTTGGACATCCGTCCAGACATCGACGACACCCTCCGCAACCATCGGCGACCGGCGCACTCGCCGTCACGAGCGGCGCAGTCGTCACCACGCTGCCGAGCACGAAGAAGCTCCCCGCGCCAGGCACGAGGATGTTCGCATTCTTGCCGAACCACCCGATGCCGGCACGATGGGCGACGGCACGATCGACGAGCGAGTTGTCGTCGGCGAAGACCAACGCCTTGTGGCCATCTCGACGCAACCGGTCACGAACGACGGTCAGCGCGCGCCGAAGCGGTTCGTAGTACTCGATCCAGGCATAACGTGCCACTCGACCACTCACCTCATGGGCGGCTTCGACGTCCGGCGCCGCATACGACATCGCGGCCACGAGGATCGACTGCGCACCAGCAAGTGCGTCGGTCGGGGTCGTGGATCGTCTCGGATTGCGGAACGTGAACTGCATCGTGTCGTGTTGACCACGTGCGATGCGCGACTCGATGGCGACCCGAGCGTCGTCGAGCGGAGATGCATCCGTCGCACCGATGCGGTGCAGTCCGTGTGCGACGCCGAGGGCGAAGATCTCGTCGGTGTAGGGGTCCCCTGTCGGGGCGAAGGCCTCGAGTCGGTCAGCTGGCGGCACGGTGCCGAAGCGTAGGCACCAAACCGGCCTGAGCGAGCATCTTCACGGCGCGCTGTTCGGCGAAGTCGAAAACCATCGCATCGTCCTCCGGATCCGTGCAGAGCACGGAGACGAGGCAGTCGTCGCAGGCGCTCGTCTCGCGCATCACGCAGGTGTCGCAACTGATCACGAGAACGGGTGTCTGTGGCCCGTCAGTGGGAAACAACTCGTCGGTCATCGTCTGGCTCCTTGGTCTCTGGCTGTGTGCATGTGCTGCTGTCGGTGATGTGTGCACGCGAGGTGCACGAAGGACAGCCTGACGCACGGGTGTGACGCGGTGGCCGAGGTCGCGGACTAGTTGGCGGAGATGACGGCGCCGGCCGCATCGATGGCGAGCACGTGCGTGACACCGTCGGCAGGCAACTCAGAGGCGATCTGGGGCGCCGAGGCCTTGTCGCACATGACCGCAACCGTCGGTCCGGAACCCGACAACCAGGCCGCCCAGGCCGACGTCGACAGCGCCGCCTCGAGGGCCGCCTTCGATGTCGGCGCTGCGGCCAGACGGACGTCTTGGTGCAGGCGATCACGGAACGCCGTGCGCATCACCGCGGTGTCACCCGAGGCGAGCGCCCCGAGCACGAGTGCGGTGTGACCGATGTTGAACACGACGTCCGACAGCGGGATCTGGGATGGAATCGTGGTCCGCGACTTCTCCGTCGACGTCTGCGTCTCGGGCACCCACGCGATGATCGCCGGGTCGATGCCGAGCGGGAGGCGAACCACCTCTCCCGAGGCACTCGCCGTCACCCCGCCGTAGAGCGACGCAGCGACGTTGTCGGGGTGGCCCTCCATCTGAGTCGTGGCGTGCAGGATCGACTTGCGGGCCTCGGCGAAGGCGTCGGCACCGACTCCGTTCTTCGACACATGTGCCGCGACCGCGCCTGCGACGCGCGCGGCGCCGCTGAAGCCGAGGCCACGACCCATCGGGATCTTCGATGCGACCCAGAGCGGACCGGAACCACCGCACTCCACGAAAGCGACCTTCGCAGGGTGATGTTCATCGACGACGCGCGCACCATCGGGGACTGAGCCGTCCGCGCTGACTCCAGCCGTCAGGTACAGCGACAGGGCCATGCCGAGCGCATCGAATCCCGGACCAAGGTTGGCCGAACTTGCGGGCACGCGAACGGAAAAACTCGTCGACATCGCGGTCTATCGTGCCACAGCACGGCTGGTGTCGACGAGGGATGCAAGTACGCCTTTGGCCGAACCCGAATCGATCGACGAGCGCGCGACGTCGATCGCCTCGGCCATCGAGTTCGCCGCGCCAGCGACGACGAGACCAGCAGCTGCGTTCAACACGACGATGTCGCGAACCGCGCCCGTCGCGCCGTCCATCGTCTCGCGCAAGATTCGAGCGTTGTCCTGCGGGGAACCACCGCGCACCGCGGCGAGATCCGCGTGCTCGAGACCGAGAGCCTGCGGATCGACGACGAGATTCGAGATGCGAGATGCGGTCACGTCGAGAACCTCGCACGGGCCGCTGAGCGACAACTCGTCCAGCCCCCCGTGTCCGTGGACGACCCATGCGCGCGTCACGCCACGTCGCTGCAACGTCTCTGCCATCACGCGTACGAATCGTGGCTGACCCACGCCAACGACCATGAATGCGACGTCTGCAGGATTGGCCATCGGGCCGAGCAAGTTGAACGCGGTCGGCACGCCAAGTTCCTTGCGCGTCGGTCCGACGTGTCGGAACGCGGGATGGAACACGGGGGCGAAGGCAAAGCCCATCCCTGCGCGCTGCACGCACTGCGCGACGCCCTCACCCGTCAACTCGAGGGTGACGCCAAGTTCTTCGAGCACGTCCGCGGTTCCGCAACGTGAACTCGCCGCACGGTTTCCGTGCTTGCACACGGGAACACCGGCACCGGCGACGACGAGCGCCGCCATCGTCGAGACGTTGACCGAGTGCGAGGAGTCACCGCCAGTACCGACGATGTCGATCGATCGCGCCGCGATCTCCTGTGGCAACTCCACTCGTGGTGACGCAGCACGAACCGCATCCAACAGACCCCACAGTTCCGTCGCCGTCTCGCCCTTCGTGCGCAACGCGACGAGGAACGCGGCGATCTGTGCAGACGTCGCCTCTCCGGCGAGCATCGACTCCATCGCGCCCTTGGCCTGTGCGTCGTCGAGGTCCTCGCGAGCCATCAGGCGCGAGAGGATCGAGGGCCAACCTCCGACGCGCTCGATTGCGCTCATCGCACGATCCGCTCAGGCGCTGCGACGACGAATTCGCAGGAGGCGCCGGCGCTCGCGCGCGGTCGCACCACCCCACACGCCTTGGTGCTCACGGTTGTCGAGGGCATAGTTCAGACACGCTATGCGCACCTCGCACTCCGCGCAGACCGATTTGGCGAAGTCGGCGTGGTCGTCGTTGTCCGGATAGAAGATCTCGGCGTCGAGGCCGCAACACGCGCCCTTGCTCCGCCACGACACATCCGCGTTCGACATCCACGGCCCCCTTGCCACCCCCCGGTGGCACCCACGGGCGATGGTATGGCGACGGGCCAAAGCCGCGCCAATTCCGTTATTGGGCCACCTTCGGCCCAATAACGGTGCTGTGGATAGTGGTCCTGCGGCCTAGGCGCGCAGGTCGGTAAGGAGCTCGGTGACCGCAAATGGGGCGAGTTCGACGGCCTCGAGATAGTTGGCGAGGTCGCACGTGACGAGCACGCCACCCTTGGCGAATTCCTCCACCTGGCTCGGGGTGAACTCGAAGCGCACGTAGTGCACCGCTGCGGTCACGTTCTCGCGCGTCAGCGTCTCGGCGTGGCCCTCCTCGGTGATGCTGCGGATCGTCTCGCCGTTGGCGAGGCGGATGACGATCGACCGCTCGATGCCGACGAGCTTGGGCAGCCACTCGCGCATCTGGTCGTCGCTCGTCAGTTCGATGAACAGCGTCGCCGACAGCTGGCCCGGCTCTGGGATGAGCGGGTTGTACGCCTTGAGCTCCTCGTGCACGAGCTCGTCGTTGACGACCTTCTCGGCACGCAGCATCTCGTGGATCTGGTTCAGCATCGTCTCGCGGTTCTCGAACATCAGCGTGACGATCGTGCCGAGGCTCACGCGACGCTTGCGCTTGGTCTCGATGATTGCCGCTCGCGACTCTTCGCGCACGCGCTCATACGCACGTAGGTCCAAGATGTCGTCGATGGTGAGCTTGCGATTCATGGTGGGGGTTGCCATGGTCCTAGTTCTCCTCTGGTATGCCGTACGCCCGCGCGATCATCTGCAACGGGTGGACGGGCTTGTTTCCTGTTTGTTCGTTGATTGCCGTGTTGGCCAAGTGGCAGTCGCCGGCGACGACGTCGCCGCCCGCGTCCTTGACCATCTGCCCGAGCTTCTCTCCGATCGGCAGCGAGAGGTGCGCGTTTTCCGCGCGCAGGCCCCACATGCCGTCGATGCCCGAACACTGTTGGACGAGCTTGATCTTGGCGCCCGTCAACTTCATGAGATCGCGACTCTTCAGTCCGATGTTCTGTGCACGCAGGTGGCACGGCGTGTGGTACGTGACCGTCTCGGGAATCGTGCCCTTGAACTCGGTGTCGAGCGTCGTGTCCTCACCCTTGTGCAACTTGACGAGGTACTCGGCCGCGTCGAAGGTGTGCTCGGACACGAGCGTGGCGTCCGGGCCTCCGACGTAGTCGACGTAGTCCTTCTTCAGCACGTAACTGCACGTCGGCTGCGGCACGACGATGTCGTTGCCGGCACGAACCTCGTCGGCGAGCATCTTCACGTTGCGCACCGCGACCTTGGTGAACGAGTCGATGTCGCCCGAGTGCAGGAACGGTGCACCGCAGCATCCCGCGTCGCCGGCGATCGAGCACTCGATGCCGTTGTGCTCGTAGACCTTGACGAGATCCTTGCCGATGTTCGGATCCTGGTATTCCACGAGACACGTCGGGAACACCGC
>CAYXIY010000058.1:0-8589 GCA_964465475.1 uncultured Acidimicrobium sp.
GGACTTGCAATCATCACCTGTATGGACTCGCGAATCAGCCCGCTTGCACTCGTCGGAATGCAGCCTGGTGATGCAAAGATTCTCCGCAATGCTGGCGCTCGCGTCACCGATGACGTGCTCCGCACCCTCGTCCTTGCCACCTATCTCCTTGGCGTGAATCGAATTCTGGTCATGCCTCACACGGACTGCCGAATGGCGAACGAGAGTGAAGCCGACCTTCACTCGACGATCGAACGTGAGTACGGCGTCGACACGAGAAGCGTGGAATTTCGAACCGTCGAAAATCAACGTGACGCGCTCGCCTACGACGTCACTCGTATCCGCTCCTATCCACTTCTCCAGTCAGGAGTTGCCGTCGGTGGTGCGATCTATGACGTGACGACAGGCGAACTCGAACCTGTCGATTGCTGAACGATTAGTCGAGTACTCGCCCCGCGCGAACGAATTCTGCAGCACGTTCGAGCTCGGGAGACAAAAACCGATCTGGCCCGGCGCCCTTGATTTCCGCACTCAACCTTGCACACACCGCACCGGTCACGGGTGCTGGTTGGAGCGGCTTGCGCAACTCGAGTGCGCGAGCAGCGGTGACGAGTTCGATCGCAACGATCCGCTGGAGGTTGGTGACCACGTGGCGCAGCTTGCGCGCAGCGCTCCACCCCATCGACACGTGATCCTCCTGCATCGCAGAGCTCGGGATCGAATCGACACTTGCCGGAACGGCGAGTCGTTTGCACTCGGACACCAGCGCAGCCTGGGTGTACTGGGCGATCATCAGACCTGAATCAACGCCAGGATCGTCTGCGAGGAACGGTGGAAGCCCCTGGGAACGCGCACGGTCGAGCATGCGGTCGGTGCGGCGCTCGCTCATCGACCCTGCATCGGTGAGGGCGATCGCGAGAAAGTCGAGGACATAGGCAACTGGTGCCCCGTGGAAGTTGCCGTTCGATGACACCCGGCCGTCTGGCAGGACGACGGGGTTGTCGATCGCCGACTCGAGCTCTCGCTCGGCGACCGTCGTCGCATGGGCAATGGTGTCGCGCACTGCACCAAGCACCTGTGGCGCGCAGCGTAACGAATACGCGTCCTGGACACGATCGTCATTCGTCTTGTGGGAGGCCACGATCGGGGAGTCACGCAAGGCGGCAAGCATGTTGGCGGCGCTCGTTGCTTGGCCAGGATGGGGACGCAGCGGCGCGTGAAGCTCTGATTGGAACACGGCGTCGGTTCCGAGCAGTGCTTCGACGCTCATCGCGGCCACGACGTCCATCGAGTCGCACAGGACCTTGGCATCGGCGATCGCCAGGATCAGCATCCCGAGCATCCCGTCGGTGCCGTTGATGAGGGCAAGCCCTTCTTTTTCCATCAGTTCGACTGGCGTGATCCCGTGACGTGCAAGCAAGTCGGGGACGGGAACGTGGTTGCCGGTCGCATCGACCGCTTCGCCCTCGCCCATCAAGACGAGCGCGCAGTGCGCCAGTGGTGCGAGATCACCACTGCAGCCGAGCGAGCCGAACTCTCGGACGACGGGCGTGATTCCCGCATTCAAGATGGCTGCCATGGTCTGGGCGACCACGGGACGCACACCGGTGCGACCAGATGCGAGGGTCTTGAGTCGCAACGTCATCAGCGCGCGCACGACCTCACGCTCGACCGGAGCCCCCATGCCTGCGGCATGTGAGCGGATGAGGGAACGCTGAAGTTGGGCGCGTTGCTCGACGGACACGTAGCGGTTGGCGAGTGCACCGAAGCCGGTCGAGACGCCATACACGGGCTCCGAGGATGCGACGAGTGCGTCGATGTGGGCGCGGGACGCCGCCATCGCAGACATCGCACTGGACGACAACTCGACTGGTGCATTGTCACGCGCGATCGCCACGACGTCGGCCATCGTCAGACCTGTGTGGGAAATCACTACCGGCTTCATGTCGTCACCCTTCGTTGCGCAACACAAGAAATCTAGTATGGGGATCGTGGCCGATTCATCGCAGTTTGCTCGCGACGCGATGGCACACGCCCAAAGTCTGTATTCGACTGCATTGCGCATGACGCGCAACCGCGCGGATGCCGAAGACCTCGTACAAGAGACTTACCTCAAGGCGCACAGGAGCTACGCCACGTTCGAAGAGGGCACCAACCTCAAGGCGTGGTTGTTTCGCATCCTGACGAACACGTTCATCAATACGTATCGTGCGAAGCAGCGTCGACCACAGGAGTCCGACCTCGCCGACGTCGAGGATCTCTACCTCTATCGCCGACTCCCCCAGATCGTCGCCCAAAACGCCCCCGCCGAGGACCAGTTGCTCGACCTCTTCCCTGCCGACGAGGTCCGATCCGCCATCGAGGGTTTGCCGGAAACCTTCCTCCTGCCCCTGTTGCTCTCGGAAATTGACGGCTTCAGCTACAAGGAGATCGCAGAAATCCTGGACGTCCCCATCGGAACGGTGATGTCCCGGCTCCATCGGGGAAGAAAAGCGCTCCAAGAGGCGTTGTATCGGTACGCAATGGACCGCCACCTGATCACCGACGAGGCCACCCACGATGGCTGATTGCAACGAGACCTTGCGGGAGCTCGATCGGTTCCTCGACAACGAACTCGCCTCCGAAGTACTCGGCGACATGATGGAACACCTGGAGCAGTGCGTCGACTGTCAGCAGGCGTTCGAGTTCCACGCAGAGTTGCGCGAAGTGGTGAAGAAGGCCGCCGGCGACGAACCGCTCCCCGATACGTTGCTCGATCGCATCAAGGAATGCTTCGGGACCGACCTCTCCGTCGATTCCGACCAAGCCTGAGCGATTCACTACGATTACGGACATGTTCGCAGTCGTCTGGCACTTTTGGCTCGGTCTCATCCTCCTCGTCGTCGGTGGTCTTTCCCTCGTCGGGCTCATCGTGGGCTATGTGTCGAAGGTGACCGCAATGAAGTATCCGAACCGTCGCCAGCGCAAGGCACAGGGCTAGTCGCAGCCGACCATGACCGCATTGCGTAATGCGGTCCGCGATCACCCAATGGTGATCGACCTGTTGTCCCGCTGTTCGTTTCCCGACACGACCACGCACGTCGACTGTGCGGTCTCGGGTGGGCCCGACTCGGTCGCACTCCTCGTCCTCGCCGTGGCCCACGGATGCACCGCCACGGCGTGGCACGTCGACCACCACCTCCGCCCGAACGGCGACGCCGAGGCGCGGCTCGTGTCGGACCTTGCGAGCCAACTCGGCTGTCGTTTCGAGTCACGTCACGTGACGATCGACGGTTCGACCAACGTCGAAGCACGGGCGCGTGAGGCGCGCTTCGCCGCACTCCCGCCTGGTGTGCTCACCGGACACACCGCGGACGACCAGGCCGAGACGATGCTCGTCAACCTGCTGCGCGGCGCGGGTCTTCGCGGACTCTCCGCAATGACGCCGTCGGCCACGAAACCACTCCTTCGACTGCGTCGCACCGAAACTCATGCCCTCTGTTCCGCACTCGGACTCACCGTCGTCGACGACCCGAGCAATGCATCGCCTGCATTCCAACGCAACCGCATCCGTCACGAGGTGCTGCCGTTGCTGAACGACATCGCCGACCGTGACGTCGTGCCCATCCTCACGAGACAGGCCGACCTCCTGCGCGACGACGACGCCGTCCTCGACGAACTCGCTCGATCGATCGATCCGACCGATGCTCGGGCGCTCGCCGCCGCTCCACTTCCACTCGCCCGACGCGCGATCCGCCTGTGGTTGGCCAATCCCTATCCGCCCGACGTGGCAACCGTGGAGCGAGTGATGAACGTCGCGCGCGGTGATGCGACGGCGTGTGACATCGAAGGTGCGCGTCGAGTCAGGCGCAGTCAGCAGAGGTTGATCGTCGAGCCCATCGACGCCACGACGACCTGACGAACCCGAACACGGCACCAGAAAACTGGTGTATCGTCTCGCACTGTCAATCACGACGGAGACGAGGAAGGGTCGAGGGCACGTGGCACCAAAGCTTCGAGGCAAGTGGGCGCTCGGCATCACGCCACGCAACCTCACGTGGGTGATCAAGGACAAGCTCGCGATCTGTGAACGCCCGGGTGGCTACGGCACCAACCACCGTCGGGTCCGCCGCCAAGAGGAGATCATTTGGTTGCGCGAGAACGACTTCGACTTCGTCGTCTCGATCCTCGCGGCCCCGCACAACCTGCACAACTACGACGAGCTCGGCCTGCCATATCGCCACCATCCGCTGCAGAACGCTGACGACATGGACTCGTGGCTGAAGTCCTTCTATCGCGACCTCGACGGGCTCTTGCGCGAGAACAAGAAGCTCGTGGTCCACGCGGAGGAAGTGAGCGACCGACTCATCGGATTGATGGGTGGATTCATTCGCTGGTCAGGTCTCGTCGACGACGCATCGCAGGCCATCATGCTCACCGAGCGGATCGGCTCACGACAGTTGGATCCCGCCTCTCGCGAACTCATCCTGCGTGCGCACGAACTGCGCTGACGTCTTCGCAAACGACGTCGTTGTAGTGTTGATCGCGTGAGTGGTCGTCGCATCGTCGTCACCGGTCTCGGTGGTGAACTTGGCTCGCTCGTCGGCGCGATGCTCGAAGAACAGTCCTGGGTCGGCACCATCAGCGGGCTCGACGTCAACCCACCCCGTCGACGCCTGAAGCGCAGTTCGTTCCAGCTCGTGGACGCCTTCGATCGACGCGGAATCATGCAGTTCATCGCGGACGCAGACCCGCACGTGATCATCCACGTCGGGGTCTGGGAACCGCACGCACGCGTGGCAGCACCCGACGCCAAGGCATTCACGGATGCGATGAGCGAGGCGGTCTTCGACGCGGCGATGCACGTCCCGCACCTCGAGTCCGTGGTCGTTCGCAGCGGCATCGAGGTCTACGGGACGCACGGACACTGGCCGAAGATGCCGAACGAGCACCAGAGCCTGGAGCCCGAGTCGACCTTCGGACACATGTTGTTGAACCTCGAGCACCGAGCGAGCGAACTCGCCATCCAGCGAGGCACCGCCATCACGATGTTGCGCCTCGCACCCGTCGTGGGACCGCACGTGCCGAGCCCGCTCGGCCGGGTGTTGCGCTTGCCACTGGTCGCGTTCAATCCCCTCGGCGCTCCCGAGTTCTCCGTCGTCGAGGACCATGACGCCGCCGCGGCCTTCGTCGCCGCCGCTCAATACGGTCCGCACGGCGCGATCAACGTGGTCGCCCCCGGATCGATGAGCGTCACCAGTGCAGCAGCACTTGGTCGCCGCGTCGGCGTACCGACGATCGGCCCTGGCTGGTGGATCGCCTCCCAACTTGCGACGTTCGCGGGCGCGCCGGTGCCGGACCACGTCACGGAGTTGTTGATGAACGGCAGGTGTGCCTCGGGCGAACTCGCCCGGGAACTCCTCGGCTTTCAACCGCAGCGCTCGACACGCGAAGTGATCGAACACCTCTACGAATGGCCGAGCGTCATTCGCGTCAAGTCGAACGCGGCATAACCCATGCCATTTGCCCTGACCGCCGACGGCACGAAGATCCACTACGAGGTGACGGGTCGCCGACACGGCGCACCGGTGGTGCTGATCCAAGGGCTCGGGGCGACGAAGAGCGGCTGGAACCTCCAGCGCATCGCCATGGCGACCCGCTACAACACGATCGCCCTTGACAATCGCGGCGCCGGTCGAAGCGACGTCCCCAAGGACCCCTTCACCTTGGAGCAGATGGCCGACGACGTGATCGCCGTACTGGATGAAGTCGGGGTCGAGTCGGCGCACATCGTCGGAGCATCGATGGGCGGCGTGATCACCCAGATCGTCGGCGTGAAGTACCCGCACCGCGTGCGCTCGCTCACACTCGTCTGCACCGCGTGCCGCAACCATCCGTGGCGCGAAGACCTGCTCAAGTCGTGGGCGACCACGGCGCAAGAAGACGGGATGTTCGCCCTCGGCAAGCAAGCCGCCCAGTGGGTCATGAGCCCGAGGTCCTTCCGCCGACTCCTCCCCGCCATCGGCTGGCTCGGCCCGCTCTCGGTGTTCCGCAGCAAGAGTCCGTTCGTCGCCCAGGTGGATGCGATCCTGCAGACGGACGAGACGCTCACCGACCAACTGTCGACGATCACGGCGCCGACCCTCGTCATCGTCGGCAACCAAGACGTGCTCACGCCCCGTGGCGACAGCGAGGAATTGGCCGACATCATTCCGAACGCCGAGCTCGTCGTCATCTCGGGTGCGGCACATGGGCTCATGATCGAACACGCCTCGACGTTCAACCGCGAGGTGCTCGGCTTCATCGATCGCGTGGAGTCGCAGCGATCCATGGCCACCGCTTCATGACGTCGGTCCGTCCGCGCGTCGTCGTGATCGGAGCAGGACTGTCGGGCCTGATGGCGGCACGCACGCTCGTCGAGCGCGGACTCGACGTGACGACGATCGACAAGGGGCGCTCGCCTGGTGGCCGGATGGCGACGCGTCGGATCGGTGAGGCAACCCTCGACCACGGTGCGCAGTTCTTCACCGTCCGCGAGCCCCTCTTCCACGGGATCGTCGAGGAGTGGGTGCGCCACGGCATCGTGCGCGAGTGGTGTCGAGGCTTCGACGGCCACGACGGCCACCCGAGATACGTCGGTGTGACCGCGATGACGGACGTCCCGAAGCACCTCGCGCACGGCCTTTCGGTGCGCTACGACTCACTCGCCTTCAGCGTCACCCGCGGAACGACGACGAAGTGGTCGGTGCAACTCGACACCGGTGAACGAATCCCTGCAGACGCGGTGATCACCACGTGTCCGACACCCCAGTCCTATTCCCTCACCATCACGACGGATCTCGCCATTCCCGAGGACTTGATCGCCATCGACTACGACCGCACGATCTGCCTGCTCGCCGTCCTCGACCGACCGATCACGCTCGGCGCCCACGGGGCGCTGCAGAACCCCTGCCCGTCAGTCTCCTTTGCCGCAGAGAATAAGTCCAAGGGCATCTCGTCGGTTCCGGCGCTCACGATGCATGCCGATGCGGCATGGAGCGCGGAGCACTGGGACCGACAGACGAACGAACTCGAGTCATTGCTCGTGGGGCTTGCTGCACCGCTCCTCAGCGGCGCAAGGATCGTCGAGGCGAACGTGAAGAAGTGGCGCTTTGCCACCCCGCGCACGATCCATCCACAACGGTGTCTCGTGCTCGACGACGTCGTGTTCGCCGGGGACGCCTTCGGTGGTCCGCGGGTCGAGGGTGCGGTGCTGTCTGGTGTGGCTGCCGCGGATGCGGTCAGCGAATCACTGACGTGAGCAGCACCGCGGGTGCCGCACGCAACGCGTCGGTCGCCGCGCTCTGTGGCAGCTTGTTGCAGTACTGCTCGCACAGCTGCACGTAACTCTGCGCACTGTCGATCGCACTTGCGATCCCGGGGCTCGTGCGCACGATGGACAACGCCTTGTCCCGCTCATAGGAGCTGAGTGGCTTGCCGAGGATGTCGGTGAGTTCGTTCGACGCCTCGCCACCTGAGGCCAAGGTCAACAGCACGGGCAGCGTGTAGACGCCTTCTTCCATGTCGTGACCGGCGGGCTTGCCGAGTTCTTCGTCGGTGGCGATGATGTCGAGCAGGTCGTCCACGATCTGGAACACCATGCCGAACGCGGTGCCGTAGTTGGTGAGTGCCTCGACCTGGTCTGCGGGCAGGCCGGCGAGCAGTGCGCCGATGCGCGCAGAGGTCGAATACAGCGAGGCGGTCTTTCCTTCGATGCTCACGAGATACGACGGCACGGTACGGGTGCGGTCGTAGGTGTGGCGCAGTTCTTCGATCTGGCCTTCGCAGAGCTGACCGATGGTGCGCGCGAGCAGCCCGGCGATGTCGTTGCCGAGCGACGCGGCGATCTCCGAGGCACGCGAGAGCAGGAAGTCGCCCGCGAGGATCGCCTGCAGGTTGCCCCACTTTGCGTTCACGGTCTCGACGCCACGGCGCTCGGGGCTTTCGTCCATCACGTCGTCGTGGTAGAGCGAACCGAGGTGGACGAGCTCACACGAGATGCCGCCGAGGATCACCTCGTCGGAAACGGGCGACTGTCCGCCAACCTGGGCGGCGGCCACCGTCATCACCGGGCGCAGGCGCTTGCCGCCCGCCACGATGAGGTGGGAGGCGATTTCGGTGAGGTAGGCGTCCCGCGTGCGCACGGCGTCCAGGAGTGCGGCCTCGACGCGGTCGCGGTCGGCGTCCATGGAGGGAAGCCCAAGAAGTGGTGACGCCAGAGCCATTGGGATCAAGGCTACGCAGGTGCCTTGTGAAATGGCGAACGAAGCGACCGATTCGCCACCCCGAAAACGCACAATTTCTGTACTTCGTGCGTGTGTCATGCACAACATCAGGCCCCAGACACCCAGGGGTACACTTCAGGCAAGGTTCGCAGCGAAAAAAGGCGGTCTCCACAGTGTTCGAACGATTTACCGACAGGGCACGCCGGGTCGTGGTGCTGGCGCAGGAAGAAGCGCGCCTGCTGAACCACTCCTACATCGGCACGGAACACATCCTGCTCGGCCTCATCCACGAGGGCGAAGGCGTCGCCGCCAAGGCCCTGGAGTCGTTGAACATCTCCCTCGACGCGGTTCGCGCACAGGTCGAAGA
>CAYXIY010000059.1:0-8571 GCA_964465475.1 uncultured Acidimicrobium sp.
CCGTTGCTGGAGAAGTCCCGATTCATCCGTAGCCTCAAAGCCATGTCGGCCCGGGCTTCGACGATCACCTCTCCTTTGACGGGAACGGTCGTTTCCTGCGTCGCCGTCGGTGCCGTGGTTCCGAAGGGTGGGGCCATCGTCGTCATCGAGTCGATGAAGATGGAGCACGCGGTCGAGTCGCCAGACGACGTCCGCGTCGTCGCAGTTGAGGTCGCCGTCGGCGACACCGTGCGCGAGGGTCAGGTACTGGCACGAGTCGAAACCACGACGGCGGCCGCAACGTCATCGTCCGTGGTTCAGTCGGTTGGAGAGCGGTCGGACGTGAGCGCATTGCGCGCCAGGCGTTCGAAGATCGAGGATGCGTCCCGTCCCGATGCGGTCGCCAAGCGCCGCGAGCGCGGTCGCCGAACTGCCCGCGAGAACGTGGCGGACCTCCTCGATGACGGCTCAGCGCAGGAGTACGGCGCGTTCGCCGTCGCTGCGCAGCGCGCGCGACGAAGCGAGGAGGACTTGATCGCCAACACGCCGGCGGACGGTCTCGTCTGCATGACCGGGACGGTGAATTCGTCGAGTGCGCGCGAGGGTTTCCAGCACGTGCTTGCGATCGCCTACGACTACACGGTGCTCGCGGGAACGCAGGGATTCATCAACCACAAGAAGACCGACCGGGTGCTGGAGGTCGCGCGGCGCAACCTGCTTCCTGTCGTGCTCTTCGCCGAAGGCGGTGGCGGACGCCCGGGCGACACCGACGCACCGGGAGTCGCCGGTCTTGACGTGATGTCTTTCGCTTCGTTCGCCTCGCTGTCTGGCCTCGTGCCACTCGTCGGCATCGCTGCGGGATATTGCTTCGCGGGCAACGCCGCACTCTTGGGTTGCTGCGACGTCGTCATCGCCACCGAGGACTCCAACATCGGCATGGCCGGCCCCGCGATGATCGAGGGTGGAGGGCTCGGGGTGGTGAAGCCGACGGAGATCGGACCGATCGACGTGCAGTCACGAAACGGCGTGGTGGACGTGAGGGTCGCCGACGAGGCTGAGGGCGTCGCAGTCGCCAAGCAGTACCTGTCGTACTTCCAGGGTTCGAGGACCGAATGGATCGCACCGGGTGACGAGTCGCTCAGCGACGTCGTGCCGGTCGAGCGCGTGCGCGTCTACGACGTGCGCAAGGCGATCGACGGGCTTGCCGACGTCGGCTCGGTGCTCGAGTTGCGCCGGGAGTTCGGTGTCGGAATCGTGACGGTACTCGCACGTATCGAAGGTCGTCCCGTCGGCATCGTTGCGAACAATCCTGCACATCTCGGCGGCGCGATCGACGCGGACGCTGCAGACAAGATGGCGCGCTTCGTCCAACTGTGCGATGCGTTCGACCTGCCGATCGTGAGTCTGTGTGACACGCCGGGATTCATGGTCGGACCCGACGCGGAGCGCTCCGCCCAGGTGCGGCACTTCTCGCGGCTCTTCGTGACCGCCGCAAGTGTGACCGTGCCGTGGGTGACGGTCGTGTTGCGCAAGGGCTACGGCCTCGGCGCACAGGCGATGGCGGGTGGAAGCTTCCATGCAAAGGACCTGATCGTTGCGTGGCCGACGGGCGAGTTCGGCGGGATGGGGCTCGAAGGTGCGGTGCGGCTCGGCTTCCGCAAGGAACTCGATGCGGCAGCGACGCAAGAGGAGCGCGACCAACTCGAAGCCCGGCTGATTGCGTCCGCCTATGAACGCGGTGGTGCACTGTCGATGGCGAGCCACGTGGAGATCGACGACGTGATCGAGCCGCGCCAAACGAGGGAAGCCGTGATGGCAATCCTGCGCACGATGCCCGAGTCGTCGCGACGTGGGCACAAGAAGCGTCCGATGGTGGATGCGTGGTGAACGAGTTCCTTGCGCGACTGCCCAAGGTCGTGTTGCACGATCACCTCGACGGAGCGTTGCGCCCATCCACGATCGTTGAGCTCGCCGCCGAGCAGGGGTATCGCGGGCTGCCGACAACGGACGTGGCGGAACTCGCCGACTGGTTCGACCAAGGCATGCCGGGCAACTCTCTCGAGACCTACCTGAAGACGTTCGTGCACACGGTCGCACTCATGCAGCGCGAGGACGCGATCCGGCGTGTGGCGCGGGAGTGGGTCGAAGACGTCGCCGCCGAGGGAGTCGTCTACGGCGAGGTGCGCATCGCACCTGAGCTCCTGACGAGTGGCGGACTGTCGATGGATCGGGTCGTCGACGTCATCGTCGACGAACTCGACTCCGCAGGTCGCGCCAACGGCGTGGCTACACGGCTGATTTGTTGTGCGATGCGTACGGAGGGGCACTCGCTTGCCGTCGCCCGCATCGTCGCCGATCGAGTGGGCTCTACTGTCGTCGCATTCGACCTCGCGGGGAGCGAACGCGGTGGGCCCGCATCGCGTCACAAGGATGCGATCGACCTCGTCCATGCGGCAGGCGGCAAGGTGACCTTGCACGCCGGCGAGGGAGATGGCGTCGAATCGATCCGCCAGGCCGCCGTCGAGTGCCGCGCACATCGCCTTGGCCACGGCGTGCGAATCATCGAGGACATCGACTTTTCGGGCCCGGTACCTCGCTTCGGGGAGGTTGCTCAGTTCGTGCACGAGCACCAGATCCATCTCGAGGTCTGCCCGACGTCAAACGTGCACACCGGGATCTATCCCACCCTGGCCGACCACCCGATCACCGTGCTCCACGACCTTGGCTTTGCCGTGAGCGTGAACCCCGACAATCGTCTGATGAGCCGAACAAGCGTGACGCGGGAGTTGTCCCAGTTGATGACCGTGCACGGCTGGGATGAACGCAGGGTGAACGACGTCACGGACGCCGCCCGCCTCGCGGCGTTCTCGGCGTGAAATCCCCGTCGTTCCCGTCAACTATGCTCGCCTCACCAACAACACACGTGATCTAGACACGTGAGAGGGAGAAAACAATGAGAAAGCAGGCCTTCAAGGGTCTTGCCGTTGGTCTCGTTGCCGTACTCGGACTTGCCGCATGTGGCAGCGACGATGCATCAACGGACACCACGGCAGCAGCAGCTGAGCCGACCGGCCTTGCGTGTGAGGTCACCGACATCGGTGGCGTCGACGACAAGGGCTTCAACCAGATCGCATACGAGGGTCTGAAGCAGGCCGAGGCCGAGCTGGGCGTGTCGATCGACTTGCTCGAGTCGGCATCCGATGCGGACTACGCACCGAACCTCCAGTCGTTCGTCGACAAGGGTTGCAACGTCATCGTGACCGTGGGCTTCTTGCTCGCGGATGCGACCAAGGCCGCCGCTGAGGCGAACCCTGGCGTGCAGTTCGCCATCGTCGACTCGAACACCTCTGCACCGAACGTGCAGGGTCTGACCTTCGCAACCGACCAGCCGTCGTTCCTCGCGGGCTACATGGCCGCAGCGACGACCCAGACCGGCATCGTGGGCACCTTCGGTGGAATCAACATTCCGCCGGTGGCGATCTTCATGCAGGGCTTCGCCAAGGGCGTTGAGTACTACAACGCACAGAAGGGCGCGAGCGTCAAGGTCCTCGGTTGGGACATGGCCAAGCAGGACGGCACCTTCGCCGGAAACTTCAACAACTTGGACGACGGCAAGAACATTGCCAAGAGCCAGGCTGACGAAGGCGCGGACATCATCTTCCCAGTGGCAGGTCCAGTGGGTCTCGGTGCATCCGCATACGCGATGGAGTCGGGTGGCAAGGTCAAGATCATCGGCGTTGACGTCGACATGACCCAGTCCAACCCAGAGCAGGCAGAGGTGTACGTCGCATCGGTCTTGAAGAAGATCGACGCAGCAGTCCTCCAGGCCGTCAAGGATGCCCTTGCCGGTCAGGGTGGCGGCACCGACTACCTCGGCACGCTGGCCAACGGTGGTGTGGGTGTTGCAATCACCTCCACCGTCACGCCTGAGCTGCAGGCAGAACTCGACGCAATCTCCGCCGGAATCATCGACGGTTCGATCGCAACGAGCTAGTTGCCTCTCGCTTCGGCGAGAAAGAAGTACGAGTGGGGGTCGCGAAAGCGACCCCCACTTGCATTTTCGGGCCGACATCGGTCGGCTGAATTAGTCTGTGCCCATGGGGGAGCGGTGATGGAACTCGAACTGCGTGGCATCACCAAGACCTTCCCCGGCGTCGTCGCCAATGACGATGTGAACCTGCGACTCGCCACCGGCGAGGTCGTCGCCTTGATCGGGGAGAACGGCGCGGGCAAGTCCACGCTGATGAGCATCCTCTACGGGATGTATCGACCCGACGGCGGAACGATCCGCTTGGACGGTCGCGACGTCGTGTTCTCCTCGCCAGCCGATGCGATCGCTGCCGGCATCGGCATGGTCCACCAGCACTTCATGCTGGTCCCAAACTTCACGGTCGCCGAGAACGTGGTGCTGGGTGTGGAACCGACAGGTCGGCTCGGCTCGCTCGACATCGACACCGCGCGCAGGATGGTGCGCGAGATCTCCGAGCGCTACTCCCTCGAGCTCGATCCCGACGCGGTGATCGAGGAGCTGCCGGTCGGCGTGCAGCAGCGGGTGGAGATCGTCAAGGTGCTGCTGCGTGATGCGAAAGTCGTCGTGTTCGACGAGCCCACGGCGGTGCTCACCCCCAAGGAAATCGTCGAATTCTTCGCCATCGTGCGCACCCTGATTGCCGCCGGTCGTGGAGTGGTGTTCATCACCCACAAATTGAAGGAAGCCCTGACCATTGCGGACCGCATCAGCGTGCTGCGTCGCGGCAAGGTGGTGGGCGAGGTGCTCCCATCTCAGACGACGGAGTCCCAGATCGCCGAGATGATGGTCGGTCGCCCCGTGCAGCTGGTGGCGAACAAGGGCGCCCATGCTCCAGGTGAGGTGATGTTGTCGGTCGAGGATCTGAAAGTCGTCGACCCCGACGGGCGCACCGTCGTCGACGGGGTGAATTTCGTCGTGCGCTCGGGGGAGATCGTCGGCATCGCCGGTGTGCAGGGCAACGGCCAGACGGAGCTCGTCGACGCCATCACGGGACTGCGTGCGGTGTCGTCGGGCCACGTCAGGATCGCACGCGACGACGTGACGGGGGACGACCCGCGGGCTCGACATGTGAAGGGCATGGCGCACATTCCCGAGGATCGCCAGCGCCAAGGTCTCGTCGGAGCACTGAGCGTGTCCGAGAACCTCGTGCTCACGCGATACCACGACGACGAGTTCCGCTCGGGTCTGACGGTGGACTGGGACAAGGCCCACGCCAATGCGGAGCGACTCATCGGCGAATACGACATCCGCACGCCGGGAGCCGACGTCGGTGTCGGCACGCTGTCGGGTGGAAACCAGCAGAAGGTGATCGTGGCGCGCGAGTTGAGTCGCGACCTGAAGGTCTCGGTCGCGTCCCAACCGACGCGTGGCGTCGACGTGGGATCGATCGAGTACATCCACTCGCGCATCGTCGAAGAGCGCGACGCCGGAACCGCGGTGCTGATCGTCAGCACCGAGCTCGACGAGGTGATGGCGCTGTCCGACCGACTCCTCGTCATGTATCGCGGCGCGATCGTCGCAGACCTCGATCCGAAGCAGGTGAGTGCAATGGACGTCGGCCTGTACATGGCCGGATCGAAGCCGGGGGGCGCGGCATGAAAAAGGTCCTCGCCTTCCTCGAGCGCATCGCCAAGATGAACGGCGTCGTCCTCACCTTGCTCGCGATCGCCTCGGCCATGGTGGTCGGCGCGTTCATCATCGTGCTCTCCGACATCGCGGCGTTGAAGTCCGGCGACGTGCTCTCGTCCCTGTCGACCGTGCCGAGTGCATATTGGTCCGTCGTCACGGGATCCTTTGGTTCCCTTCGCGCGATCTCCAACACGATCAACTCGTCCACGCCCCTCATCTTGTGTGGCGTGTCGGTTGCGATCGCCTTCAAGGCCGGGCTGTTCAACATCGGTGCGACCGGCCAGATGCTCGCGGGTGGCATGACGTCTCTCGTCGTCGGGTTCTCGATGACCGGTCCCGGTGTGCTGCAGGTGCCGCTTGCGGTGATCGCCGGCGCCGTCGGTGGTGCGGTCTACGCCGGCATTGCTGGCGTGTTGAAGGCGCGCACGGGCGCGCACGAGGTGATCACGACGATCATGCTGAATTCGATCGCCGCGTTCCTCGTGTTGTGGCTACTCAAGACCGACCTGTTCCAGCGCCCAGATCGCACGGACCCCATCTCCAAACTCGTGGACCCGGCCGGAAAACTGCCGCGACTCTTCGGCTTCCTCGACGGGCGGGCCGACCTCGTCGCCCACGTTGGTTTCCTCGTTGCACTCGCGGCCGTCGCGTTCTATTGGTGGTTCCTCTCGAAGAGCTCGCTCGGCTTCGAGTTCCGCGCGTTTGGACTCAACGCGGATGCCGCGAAATATGCGGGCATGCACACCAAGCGCCTGACCGTACTTGCGATGGTGGTCGCGGGATCCTTCGCCGGGATGGCGGGCTCGGCCGAGGTGCTCGGAACCTACGGGTATGCGTCGCAGAACTTCGCTGGCAACATCGGCTTCGACGCGATCGCCATTGCGTTGCTCGGTCGCTCGAGCCCGCTCGGCACCCTGTTCGCAGCCATCCTGTTCGGCGCTCTGCAGGCAGGTGGTCGCCAGATGCAGTCGACGACCGACGTGCCGATCGACTTGATCGTCGTGTTGCGCGCGTTGATCGTCATGTTCATTGCAGCTCCGCTCCTGGTGAAGGCGATCTGGCGGGTCAAGGTGTCCGCCACCAGTGACGGCCAGACCTTCAGGGGGTGGGGTTCGTGAACGACATGACCGGCGCAGTCGTGCTCTCTGCAGAACAGAAGAAGCGGTCGCGAAACGTCGGACTCACCATGGTCGTGCTGGGAGTCCTTGCCGGGTCGATCTTCACCAATCGACCTGGCGATGCTGGCTTCAAACTGCTTGACGACTACGTCTTCGTGATCCCCGCGCGACCCTTCGCGACCGCGCTCGCGATCGTGCTCGTCGCCCTCGGCGCAGTGCAGCTCATGCGTGGACTCGGGAAGGTGACCAACGTGGTCCTCGCGGTCGCCACGGCCGCCTTCGTCATCGGATTCCTCACGTGGGCTGCGTCTGGCGGCTCGTTCAGCTTCACCGGAATGCTGCAGGACACGGTCGCGCGCAGCGTGCCGATCACGCTCGGAGCGATCGCAGGCATCTTGTGCGAGCGCAGTGGCATCATCAACATCTCGATCGAGGGCCAGCTGTTGGGCGCCGCCTTCGCCGGTTCGGTGGTCGGATCGATCCTCGGTCCGTGGATGGGAATCCTCGCTGCCGTCGCCATGGGCGTTGGACTGTCCGCGATTCTTGCCGTGTTCGCCATTCGCTACCGCGTCGACCAGGTGATCGTCGGATTCGCGGTCAACTTCTTCTCGCTCGGTCTCACGAGCTTTCTGACCTCGCGCGTGTTGACCGAGTATCCCGAGTACAACTTGTTGACCCCGTTCAAGCCGTGGGCGATTCCGTTGCTCTCCGACATCCCCGTCGTCGGCACGGTGCTCTTCACCCAGACGCTCTTCGTGTACGCATCGGTCGTCGCCGTCGTGGTCGCCACGTGGATGCTCTATCGCACGCGCTGGGGTCTGCGCACGCGGGCCATCGGTGAGTATCCGAAGGCCGCCGGGACGCTCGGTGTCGACGTCATTCGCCTGCGCTATCGCAACGTGTTGATCGCCGGAGCCGTCGCCGGACTCGGTGGCGCGTGGTGGCCCGTCGGCACCGTCGGTCGTTTCGACCAGAACATCACCGGTGGTCGCGGCTTTATCGCACTCGCGGCGGTGATCTTCGGTCGCTGGCATCCGGTCGGTGCGTTCTGCGCGGCGCTCGTGTTCGGCTTCGCCGAGGCGATCCAGCTCAAGATGTCGAACCTGAACACCGGTATCCCGTCGGAGTTCCTGCTGATGGCTCCGTATCTCGTGACGCTCGTCGTCGTCGCCGGGTTCGTCGGTCGCTCACGCGCACCGAAGGCCGCCGGTCAGCCCTACGACGCGCAGTAGTCGTTACTTCGACTTCGGTCGAAACGCCGAGAGCCCGCCGCCGACCTCGAGGTGTGCGCCACCGATCAGGTCGATGCAATAGGGGATCGCAGGCAACACCGCGGTCAGGCAGTCACCGATCGCCGACGGCTTACCCGGGAGGTTCACGATCAAACTCGAGCCACGGATGCCGGCGGTCTGTCGGGACAGGATTGCGGTCGGCACGATCGCGAGGCTCACTTGGCGCATCAACTCACCGAAGCCCGGCATCATCTTGTCGCACACCGCCTCGGTGGCCTCGGGGGTGATGTCGCGCGGGGCCGGTCCCGTGCCTCCCGTGGTCACGATGAGCGAGCAGCCCTCGACGTCGGCAAGCTCGATGAGCGCGCCCGACACCGCGGGTATCTCGTCGGGTACGAGTCGTGCAACCGGCGTCCACTCACACGCGAGGTGGGCGGTGAGAAAGTCACGAATCGCCGGGCCCCCGAGGTCTTCGTAGACGCCGGCGGACGCGCGGTCCGAGACGGTGACGATGCCGATGCGGGGCGTGGTCATGAGTGTGGGCAACCTACCACTGAAGGAGTCGGGTGTCGCCCTTGCCACG
>CAYXIY010000060.1:0-8147 GCA_964465475.1 uncultured Acidimicrobium sp.
TCGATCAACATTCGAGCGGCTTGCTCGATACATGTCGCAGTCGTGGTGAACGCGTCTAGTTCGCCAAATTGCTGAACGAGGCTCACGTGCCGCACGTGTCGTGCAGCGTCTTCGTCGGCATTTCCGCAGATCACGGCAAATGGCTTTCCAGCACGTTCGGCAAGATCGAACATTCCACCGACGACCTTGCCATTGAAACTTTCGGCGTCGAGGTAACCCTCACCTGAGATGACGAGATCACTTTGTGCGACGAGATCTTCGAGTCCGAGCTCCTCGGAAACGATGTCGAATCCGGGTTGGAGTCGTGCGCCGAGTGCAGCGAGGCCACCAGCCAGGCCTCCAGCTGCCCCCGCGCCCTCAATCTTGCTGACGTCGACACCAAACCGTTCCTTGTAGACGTCGACGAGTGCGACAAGGCGATTGGTCAGGAATTCCACTTGAGCCGGCGACGCACCCTTTTGCGGGCCGAACTGTCTCGCTGCCTCGATGAACGGCGTTCGAACATCACATGCGACGACGAAGTCGACTGCCTTCAGCCGAGCGGGAGACGTGATTGCCTCGACCGCGCCAAGGCCACCGTCGGTCGTCGCCGAACCTCCGACGCACACGATGATTCGCTCCGCCCCTTCGTTGAGTGCGGTGTCGATGAGCTGGCCGGTGCCGATCGTAGATGCGGCGATTGGATCGTTCGCGTCCTTCCCGCCGACGAGTTGGAGTCCAGATGCACGCGCCATCTCGATGATCGCAGTGCCGCGCGAAGATCGCCACTCGACTTCGACCGGGCGACCAAGCGGATCGGTGACCGTTGACGTTCGGTTTGCACCGCCGAGTGCCTCGAGGGTTCCCTCTCCGCCATCTGCAATCGGACGTTCGATGCATTCGTGACCAAGTTCCCAACACGCGGCACCGATCGCGGATGCGACCTGTGCGGCGGTCACGGTGCCGCGAAACTTGTCGACCGCGGCGAGGATGCGCATGATCACAGGCTAGGTTGCCACCGTGGCTGGTTCGTGGTCGGTGTCGTGGGCGTTCACCGAGTTCCTGGTCGTGCTTCTCTCGCTACCCGTCATCGTCACCATCGTGCGCTCGGTTCGTTCCGGCAACGCCGTGAGGCCAGTAGCCGAGGTCGGCCCGTCGATATCCGTCATCATCCCCGCACGAAACGAAGAAGATCGACTCGCGCCGTTGCTGACGTCACTTCACGGTGCGCCCGACGTAATCGAAGTGATCGTCGTTGACGACGAGTCGACTGATGAGACCGCGAACATTGCTCGTGGCCTCGGGGTGAGGGTCCTCTCGGGGAAACCGCGACCTGAGGGTTGGGTCGGGAAGCCGTGGGCGTTGCGGCAGGGGATCGATGGTGCATCGGGTGAGTGGATCGTGACCCTCGACGCCGACACCAGGGTTGACCCGATGTTGCCGCGGGCACTCGTCGCTCTGGCTCGTCGTCGTGGCCTTGCGCTGACGACGGCTGCAGGGTCGTTCGAATGTCCAACATTTGGTGCTCAATGGATTCACCCGGCCCTGCTGACGACTCTCGTCTATCGATACGGCCGACCCGATACTTCACGGCGCCCTAGCGCGCTCGCCAATGGTCAGTGCATGGTGTTCAATCGACAGGACTCCATTGACGAGGGCTTTCTGGAGGCGGTGAGGGGCGAACTCATCGAAGACGTCGCACTTGCCAGATGGCTCCATCGGAAGGGATCGAGCGTCGCGATGGTGGATGCATCAGAGATGTTGACCGTGAGGATGTTCGAGACGTTTGGATCAACGGTGAGTGGCTGGGGGCGGTCCTTGTCCATGGCGCCTCTGCAGTCACAGGCGGCTTCTTTCGTTCAACTTGTGTCACTCGCGACGTCGCAAGTGCTGCCAGTGGTCTTCGTCGCGACGGGAGTCGCGCCTGTCGCCGGAAGTTTCTTGTTGGCCTTGCGCATCGGCACGCTATTTGGGGCTCGGCGCGCATACGTGGATCGGCGACTGAGTTATTGGCTGTCCCCGTTTGCCGACGTGATTGCTTGGGCGGTCATTGCTCTTGGCGTGATTCGGCACTTCATCGGAGCCGACGTGACGTGGCGCGGGCGCTCGTACCACGTTCGTCACTCGGACTGATGGCAACATTGCATCCCATGGAATCCTTCGCCACTTTCCACCTCGTCTCGTGGCGTAATCCGCTCGTCGCGTTGGCGAGGCTTGGTCTCGATCGCTGGTCCTTGCGACGAGTCGAGGGTGTGCAGTTCTGGCGGCTGTGTGGCACTGGTAGAGGTGCACGGACGTCGCCGAGTGCCGACTTGTCTCGCACGGCGGCGTTCATCGTGTGGAAGGACGAGGCAACGTACGAAGCATTCGTTGCAACACATCCGACCTTCGCACGGTGGTCGTCGCCACGCCTCGTCCGTGAGCACTGGTCGACCAAGCTCAAGACGACCGGCGGTCATGGTTCGTGGAAGGGGTACAAGCCATACGAGCATCTTTCGTCAGGTCGAGCCGATGGTGTCGTCGCCGTGATCACCCGCGCCGACATCCGTGCACGCAGCTGGCGAGCCTTTGCTCGTGCCGGGGTGGAGGTCGATCGACAACTTCAGGTTGCGCCAGGATTGATCGCCGTCTGCGGAATAGGCGAGGCGCCGATCGGCCGACAAGGCACCTTCAGTCTGTGGTCTTCACTTGACGATGCCCGGCGATTTGCTTTCCAGACGTCGCGTCACCGCCAAGTTATCGACGAGACGCACCAGGGAAACTGGTACGCAGAAGAACTCTTTGCTCGATTCGAGCCCTACGACGCAGTCGGTCTGTGGGACGGTCGCAACCCTTTGAGTACAGCGCGCAACGCGTAAGGCGCAAGCATTCCATAGGGCTCCCCATTCGTTACATGATGGGCCTTGTGGGCACGAGTGAGGTGGCCAAGTATGCGTGAGCGATGCCCGACTCGCGCTCCGAGACGGTTGTGGATCACGAGGTCGTGGACGAACGCATAGACCGCTCCATACGCGGTGACGCCGACACATATCGGAACGAGGATCGACAGGTTCGAATTGTTGAAGCCGAGGGCGAACGCGCCGACCACGGCACCGGCGAACATCACCGGATAGAGGTCGTTCAATTCGAGTCGGCTCGGTTCGACGCGAGCAGCGTTCAGGTGGTGGCTGCGGTGGAGGTGCATTCCGACTCCGTGCATGACCCAACGGTGCAGCGCGTACGTGACCGGCTCCATCGCTACGAAGGCAAGGACTGCGACGAGTGTGAAGCGCACGGCGCATACGGTAGTCGTTGTCGGGCAGAATGTTGAGGTGCTCGTCGACTTCTCTGTCACGTGGTTGGTCGTGACCGACGTTTGTGCGTGGATCTTCTTCGGTGTCCTCATCGGGTGGATGCAGGCTCGTCGACCTGTCACCGCGCTCACCGGAACAGGTTGGTTCAGCCGCATTCGGGAGTGGGAGCGAGACGGCCGTCTCTACCGACGCTGGGTCGCAATTGATGCGTGGAAGGACCTCATCCCGGATGCGGGGACGTGGTTCGGAGGCCTCAGCAAGCGGCGACTACCAGCTGCCGCCGACGGGGGGATGGCGCGCTTCGTCGCCGAGTGTCAGCGGGCAGAGCGCACGCACATGGGGCAGCTTCTTGTGTTGCCCGCATTCGCTTTGTGGAATCCATGGTCGGCATTCCTCTGGAACGTCGCGTTTGCCGTTGTCGGAAACGTTCCGTGTTGGATGATCGCTCGATACAACCGTGCACGCATTGTCGGCATCATGAATCGAAAAGCCGTCTAACATACGGGTGATGTTCCTTCGCGGCCGACTGCAGTGGTCGTTGCTGGCGATTTCACTCGTGAGCGGAGTTCTCGCCGTCGTCTCATCGCGAGGCTCGGATTCTGATTCGACTACGGACACCAGTGTCGTCGAGTCGACGGTGGTCGAGTCGACCACGACCACGACGTACGTTCCTGTGACCTACACCGTGCAGATGGGCGACTCGCTCTTTCAGATCGCCAAGTCGTACAACTTGAACATGAAGGAACTCATGGACATGAACGGCATCACTGATCCGGACAAGGTGTATGCCGGTCAGGTGCTCCAGCTGCCTGCGGCCACTGGCTTCGTCGGGTTTGCGTCGTCGACGACGATGGAGCCGTGAGGGCCGTCAGAGACTGACGCGTCGACGATCGTCGACGATGCGGGCAATGTCGCCCATGATGCGGGCGATGTCGAAGTCCTTCGGTGTGTAGACGGCGGCGACACCGTTGTCGAGGAAGAACTTCTGGTCGACCTCCGGAATGATCCCGCCGACGACGACGGGGGAGTCGACGCCAAGTTTGGCGAGATGATCGATGACGCTCGGCACCAGTTCGCGGTGTGACCCGGAGAGTATGGACAATCCGATGATGTCCGCATCCTCGTCTCGCGCACTTGTTGCGATTTGCTCCGGTGTCAGACGGATGCCGCTGTAGACGACCTCCATGCCCGAATCACGAGCCGCCACCGCAATTTGTTCCGCACCGCTCGAGTGTCCGTCCAGTCCGGGTTTTGCGATCAACACCTTTGGTGGTCCGCCTGGAATCTGGCGAACGAAGGTGGCGACGTCGCTCAATTCGGTCACGCGGCGTCCCGCGGCAGCACCAACCCCGGTCGGGGCGCGGTATTCGCCGAAAGCCTCGCGGAGGATGTCGGCCCACTCACCGGTGGTTCCACCAGCCTTGGCGAGCGCAATCGACGACGGCATCACGTTTCGCCCCTCTCGGATGTCGTCCGCAAGTGCCTTGCGCGCAGCGTCGACTGCAGATCCGTCACGTTCCTTGCGCCAGCGACGAACGTCGGCAATGAGGGTCTCTTCGACCGAATGGTCGACGGTCAGGATGTTGTCGTTTCCACCGAGTGGCGAATCGGTCGACTCCGTGAAGGCATTCACGCCGACGACGATTTGATCGCCGGATTCGATTCGACGCGTGCGCTCGACCATCGATGCAACGAGGCGACCCTTGAGCGCATCCACGTTGTCAAACGCGCCACCGAGCGAAAGGATCTCCTCGAGTTCCGCCCATGCGGCGTCCGCAAGCTCGGTCGTCTTCTGCTCGACGACCGTTGAGCCGTCGAACAAGTCACCATATTCGAGCAGGTCGGTTTCGAATGCGAGTACTTGCTGCATGCGCAGCGACCATTGCTGGTCCCACGGACGGGGGAGACCGAGCGCCTCATTCCATGCAGGCAACTGAACGCTGCGTGCACGAGCGCTCTTCGACAACGTGACGGCGAGCATTTCGAGAACGATGCGCTGAACGTTGTTCTCCGGTTGGGACTCTGTCAAACCAAGGGAGTTGACCTGGACTCCGTAGCGAAAGCGCAACGCCTTGTCATCGGTGATCCCATAGCGCTCGCGCCCGATGCGCTCCCAAAGTTGGGTGAACGCACGGAGCTTGCACATTTCTTCGACGAAACGGATTCCCGCATTGACGAAAAACGACATCGCACCGAAGACCTGAGGGAACTTGTCGGGGGCGATCTGACCACTCGCTCGCACCGCATCGAGGATGTCGATGGCGTTGGCGAGCGAAAAGGCGATCTCCTGCACCGGCGTCGCACCAACCTCTTGGAGGTGATACGAGCACACATTCATCGGATTCCACTTGGGGGCGTGCTGGGCGCACCAGACGATGGTGTCGACGGTCAATTGTCGCGAGGGCGCTGGTGGGAAGATGAACGTGCCGCGTGACAGGTATTCCTTCAGCACGTCGTTCTGCGTGGTTCCTCGCAACGCCGTACTTTCCACGCCGTGAGCGTCGGCGTGGGCGACGTACAGCGCGAGTAGCCACGCGGCGGGCGCGTTGATCGTCATCGACGTGTTCATCTCGCGCGGTGGGATTCCATCGAGGAGCGTCCGCATGTGGCCGAGATGAGCAATCGGCACTCCCACCTTGCCCACCTCTCCGCGTGCCAGCACGTGATCTGGGTCGTAGCCGGTCTGTGTCGGGAGGTCGAAAGCGATCGACAACCCCGTCTGGCCCTTGGCCAGGTTTTGTCGATACAACGCGTTCGACGCAGCGGCACTCGAGTGCCCCGAGTACGTGCGCATCATCCACGGATCGTCTCGGCGGGTCGCCATGACGGTTAAGGCTACGCCGTGACCACGGAGGCGAGGCGACGGAGGTAGTCGGAGCGGGCGATCTCCACGGCGCCGAGGCTTTCAAGGTGGGGAGTGAGCCACTGCACGTCGAGCAGCGACATTCCGTGGTCCGTCATCGCCTCCACGAGGTGCATCAAAGCCACCTTCGACGCGTCACGCGCGAGATGGAACATCGACTCGCCGGCAAAGAGGCCGTCGACACGAACGCCGTAAAGTCCGCCAACGAGGGTGCCTGACTCGTCGAGGACTTCGATGCTGTGCGCCCAGCCAAGGGCGTGCAACTCGACAAATGCATCGATGAACGGTTCGGTGATCCATCCGCCCGGACGGTTCGGTGTCGCACACCCACGCATCACCCGTTCGAACTGGAGGTTTTCCGTGCACGAGTAGCGACGCGAACTGCGTCTCATCGACCTCGTCACACGCAGTGAGTCCAGCGGAATGATGCCTCGCTCCAACGGTGACCACCACGCAATGTCATCGACACCGAAAGCAATGTCGGCAGGCATCGGAAAGAGACCGTTTCGATATGCAGAGATGAGTGTCGATGGGGAGAGATCTGCGCCACGCCCGACGAGGTCACTGGTTGGCCAGCTTTCCGGTTCGGGGAATCGCCACACCGATGGCGGAAGTGGTGTCGGTGAGTGTTCGAACACGTCACTCCACCTCGGTGTCCACGACGGTCAGTACGAGAAGAATCCCTGCTTCGTCTTGCGACCGAGCTTTCCTGCACTGACGAGCGACTTCAGCGTCTCGGCTGGTGCGTAGTTGGGATCCTTGAACTCCGCATACAACGCCTCGAGAATCGACAACGTGGTGTCGAGCCCGACGAGATCGAGGAGCGCAAACGGCCCCATTGGGAAGTTGCAACCACCCTTCATCGCGGTGTCGATGTCCTCCATCGATGCCGTTCCCATCTCGTGCATGCGAATGGCGTTGTTGAGGTAAGGGAAGAGCAACGCATTGACGATGAAGCCTGCGCGGTCGAGGACCTGCACCGGTTCCTTCTTGCACGAAAGGGCGAAGGCCGTCGCCGTCTCGATGGTGTCGTCGGATGCCGTCACCGGTCTGATGATCTCCACGAGCGGCATCAGCGTCGCTGGATTGAAGAAGTGGATTCCACACACTTTGTCTGGACGGTTCGTCACCTGGGCAAGCTTGATCACCGCAAGCGTGCTCGTGTTGGTTGCGAGGATCGCGTCGGGTCCGACGACGGCATCTAGTTCCTTGAACAAGGCGATCTTTGCATCGAGGTCTTCGACGATCGATTCGATCACGAGGTCGCAATTCTTCAAGTCGGCAACCTGATCGGTCAGGGTGATGTTGGCAAGTGCGGCGTCCGCGTCGGCCTGGGAGATCTTTTCCTTGGCGACTTGCTTGTCAAGACTTTTTGTGACTGCATCCTTGAGTTGAGAGGCAGTTGCGATCGACCGAGACCGGACGACGACTTTCTTCCCTGAGCGTGCGATGACTTCTGCAAGTCCGGAACCCATGATTCCCGAACCGCAGATTCCTACCGTGTTGATCTCTCGAGTAGCCATGGTGCAACCGTACTCATGGTCGACTCGAGTCGGCGAACCCGTTCGCCATCGCCACAAACGAGAGTGGTAGGTTGCCGACTTGATGGGAACCGTCGTCTTGCAGGGTGGTGGACCGTTCGTCGCCAACGACGAGCTCGACCGACGGCTGCTAGTTGGACTTGGTGGGCCTGTCGCCGTCCTGCCGACGGCCGAAGCGTTCGAGAACCCCGAAGAGATCAAGGCAAGTGCCCGTGCGTGGGCAGAGCGGCTTGGAATTTCCATCGTGATGTGTGACGTCTACACCCGAGCCGATGCCCGAGAAGTACATCACGCACGAGCGGTTGAGTCATCTGCGGCAGTCGTACTTGTCGGGGACTCGTCAATCCATCTGCGTTCAACGCTGCTCAATACGGCAGTGTGGGAGGCCATCTGTGCGCAGTCCGAGTCTGGAATGGTGATTGGAGTCGGAAGTTGTGCAGCAGCGCTGTGTGACCCCATGATCGACCAGCG
>CAYXIY010000061.1:0-7994 GCA_964465475.1 uncultured Acidimicrobium sp.
GTGAGGAACGACACGGTGTCGAAGCGCTGCGTCATGGTGGACTCTCACGCTACGAGCGAAAACCGACGGCAGAAAAGCGAATGGGCCGGTGCCAACCCCCCGACGGCACCGGCCCAAACGGCGCGCTCCGTGGAGCGCGACTCCCGGTTGGGGGGTAAACCCCGTCCGGTGTTCGTGACTTCGGACATACCTTACGCAGATTTTCGCGAGGTGCGAACCTCTCCGCAAAATATTTTTGAGTATCTTTCTCGCTGGTCGACCCGGTCGTCAAGTCTCTACCGAGCGATTACTTTCCCATCTCCCGACTGCGTGCGATCGCCGCACGAACCGTGCTGGTGATCGCCGCTCGCAGTCCGGCACCCTCGAGGGCTTCGATGGCCGCGGCCGTCACCCCGTTGGGCGAGGTGACCTTGGCTCGCAGGGCCTCCGGGGTCTCCCCCGATTGCTGGAGCAAGCGTGCCGAGCCCACCAGGAGCTGGCGAACGAGCAGGTCCGCGACGTCGGCCGGGAGTCCCTCGGCGACGCCGGCGTCGCGCAGGGCCTCGGCGAGCAAGAAGATGTATGCAGGACCCGACCCCGAGATGGCGGTGACCGCGTCGATCAACGACTCGGGAACCTCGACGACGACCCCGACCGCGCCGAGCACGTCGCGGGCCCACGCGACGTCTGCCGGCGAGCAGGTCGACGACGCGCAAATTCCTGCCGCCCCTTCGCCGACGAGTGCCGGAGTGTTCGGCATCGCCCGCACGACGGCGGTCGACGAACCGGCTGCGGACTGCAATGTCTCGACACCCACGCCTGCGGCGATCGACACGACTCGCGTCGCACCTGCTGCGGCAAGCGCACGACACACGTCGGTGGCCCCGGCCGGCTTCACCGCAACGACCCCTGCCACGCACGGTCCGATCTCTTCGACGACGGAGATGCCCGGGAATTGCGCACTGAGGATCGCTCGGCGCTCTGCGGACGTCTCGACGACGGTCACGTTGCTGGCCGGTTCACCCGCGCGCAGAAGTCCCTCGATGAGCGCGGCACCCATGTTCCCGCCGCCCACGAACGTGACCCTGCCGACCGACATTGGGTTGAGGCTAGCGAGTCAGTCGTCGTCGGCGAATCGAGAGGCGAACCCGATGCGAATGAGCGACGGGAAGGCCTTCTCGACGATGTCATAGATCGTTCCGACGATGCGGTCGAGTTCGGCCTCGCACACGAGTGCGAGCGGCAACTCCCCCCGCAGGAACAACGCATCCTCGGCGCCGATCGAAAAATGGGCGCCCACGAGTTTTTCGTTGCGTCGCAGCACGGACTCATACAGGTGCTCGGCATTTTCCTCGGGGGCCGGCATCACGTAGGTCTCATAGCGAAGGGTTCGCTGGCCGAGGGTGAGCCAGATGGTGGTGAACTCCTTTTCCTCACCGCGCATGCGCACGTACCAGCGGATCTCGTCGCCCTCGGCGCGATCGATGGCGACGATCGCGGTGTTCGATCCGCGCAGGTTCGCCAGCCACTCGTCGATGTTGCGCTCGAGGCGCGCGAGTGTGGAGTCGTCGAAGAGGTCGCTCACTAGCTACACGCCACGAGGTCGCGCGCCCGCAGGTCCGCGAACAGGTTGCGCGCCGTCGTGGCGGCAGCCTTCCACGAGTACTGCTGGGCACGTTGTGCGGCAGCCGTACCCATGGACAACGACAGGAGGGAGTCTCCGAGCAGTCGCTCGGTGAACCGCACGAACTGGTCCAAGTCACGACCTGGCACGAGGAATCCGGTTCGCCCGTGCTCGATCAAGTTGAGCAACCCGCCCACACCGGTGGCGACGACGGGAACCCCGCAGGCCGCCGCTTCGAGCGCAACGAGTCCGAAGCTCTCGCTGCGCGACGGCACCAAGACGACGTCGGCAGCGCGATAGAAGGTGGAGAGCAGGTGGTGCGGCTGTGGTTCGTAGAACAGCACGCGATCGGAGACGCCGAGCTCGTCGATGAGAGCACGCACGTGCTCGAGTTCCGCAGTGCCTTCCGCACCACTCGCGCCTCCGACGACGACGAGCCGAGCAGTGCGATCGGCAAGTGCGGCAAGCGTGCGTACGGCCACGTCGAGACCCTTGAGCGGCTGGATGCGACCGACGAACAACAACACGTTGCCCGCACCCAAACCGAGTGCGTGTCGCGCGCCGCGGCGGTCACCAGGTGAAAAGAACGCACGTTGCACGCCTGGGGCGAGCACCTCGATACGACCTGGCGCGGTGCCGTACAACGACTCGAACTGCGTGCGCTCCTCGGTACAACTCACGAAGATCGCATCCGCGCATCCGATCACTTCCATCTCGGATCGATCGCGCTCGAGCGACTCGACGTCGCCACCGAGGCTCTTCACACGGGCAAAGGTGTGGAACGTGGTGGCGAGCGGCAGGTTCAACTCGTGCTTCAGGCGATGTCCGGCGAGACCCGACAACCAGTAGTTCGCATGCACGAGGTCGGTGCCACCGTCACGCTCGATGTGCCATGCGACGCCATCGGTGAACTCGTCCACGAGACCGACGAGTTCGTCCTTCGGAGTATCGAGCGGGCCCGCATCGACGTGCACGACGCGGTGGTGCGGTTCGACGTGCACGACGTCGGGCAGCGAGTCCTTCCAGCGGCGGGTGTAGGTGGTGCACTCCACGCCCTGGCTTGCAAGCGACGACACCAGTTCGCGCACGTAGACGTTCATTCCCCCACCGTCACCGATGCCCGGCTGGGCGAGCGGAGAGGTGTGCATGGAGAGCACGGCGACGCGTTGCATCACCATTGAAACCTATCTACGGGATCGATTATTCCGCCGAGCGATTTGTCCGCACGGCTCAGGGCGCGACGTCGCCCGAGGTGAAGCTGCGATAGACCGCAATCAGGGTCTGCTTTTGTTCCTTGGTCAGCGCCTCGTCGTTGGCGATCGCGTCCACCACCGTCGGCTTGGCATCCTCGTTCGGATCGAGGATCCCCGCGCGCTCGTACAGCGACTCCGCGGAGATCTGCAAGGCCCGGGCCAACTGCTGCAGGATCTCAGCCGACGGCTTGCGCAATCCACGCTCAATCTGCGACAGATACGGATTCGACACGCCCGCAAGTCGGGCAAGGTCGCGAATCGACTGTTGCGCGAGCTCACGCTGTTGTCGGATGAAGTTGCCGACGTCGGGAAGTCGACGCTCCGTCATGTCCTCGACCTACTCGCCGAGCAAGGCATCGACGTTCGCGCCACCGTCTTTGTACCGGCGCACGAGTTCCTTCGTCAATGCGTCGATGTCGTCGAACAGCGCGCGGCGTTCCGCGGAACGCGCAGATTCGAAATGGGAGAGTTGGTCGATGACCGCATGCAGGCTGTCGACGTCGAGTTGGCGCAGCGCACCAAAGCCGATCGACTCGCACAGCTTCTCGAGTTCGACGACGAGTGGATGGTCGGTCGACACGTTCGTCTCGCGCGGCGGGCGCGCCGAGCCGCCGCCGTGCTCCTGGCCGAACACCTCCGCCAGTCCGCTCTCCACGTCGACGACCGCGCCGTTGGACTCCCTGCGGCGCTGCTCGTCCCGGGCGAGATCGAGGCGCCCTTGGGCGAGCCGACGCACGAACGACACCGCGTCCTCTTGGGCCTGCAGTCGCGCGCGTTCGGCGCGAATCTCCTCCACCGACAACCGAGCGAAGTCCGTCATCGACATCCCCCCGACACGGGTGGCAACACGGCAACTTCGTCGTGCGCACTCACTGGGAACTCAGGTCCGGCGTTCTCGCCGTTGACCCACACCTTGCACGACTCGAGCACGGTGGCGAAATTGGGTCCGAATTTCTGGACCGCGATCGACAACACCTCTTCGACGGTCGATGCGTCGATCGTCTCGCGTGACGTGCCCGCCGCTTCACGAGCCGAGGCGAACAGTCTCAGGTGAGCCACGGCCTCATCGTACCGTTGCCACTACCCTGCCTTGGAATGAAGTCGGCTCCCATCCGCGCGCGCTTCCTCGTCGTTCGCCACGGACAGAGCCTGTGGAACGTCGAACAACGCTGGCAAGGTCGTGCCGACATCGACTTGAGCGAACACGGCGTCGCACAAGCTCGTGCGGCGGCGGCCAAGCTCGGCGGATTCGACTTCATCGCATCGTCCACGCTGCGTCGTGCGCTCGACACCGCGACGATCATCGCCGAACACCACGGCGTCGGCCCGGTGCATGCCGACGAGCGACTGTGCGAGACCCACGTCGGGCCGTGGGAAGGACTCACGGTGCACGAGATCGAGACGAACTGGCCCGGGTATCTGGCTGCGCGACGCAAGCCCGACGGGTTCGAATCCGACGAGAGCATCATGGACCGCATGTCGTCCGCGCTCGTCGAGCTTTCCCAACACTGTGACGGCGGCACGGGAATGATCGTGAGCCACTCCGGTGTCATCCGCACCATGCGCCACCTCCTCGAGGTTCCCAATCCACGGCTCGCCAACCTGTCGGGTTCGTGGTTCTTCGTCCACGCCGACGACACCGTCTCGGCCGGCGACATCGTGACCGTCATCGACGAACACGACCTCGGCGAAGCACTGTAGGTTTGTCGCGCATGCTGGGCCGCGGACTCGACGACTCCTTCGATCCGGAGATCCGACGCAACATCACCGCCGTCACCGCGGCCCGCCTCGTCACCAACGCGTGCTACCGCTTCGCCCCACCGTTCCTCGCGATCATCGCCAAGGGCTTCGACGCCTCGATCGAAGACATCGGCATCGCAGTTGCGATCTCCGAGTTGACCGGCCTCACGTCACCGATGGCGGGACGACTCGTCGATCGCCTCTCGCACCGCACGTCGATGTTGCTCGGCCTCGTTGGAACCGCACTCGGCTGCATGATCGCAGCTCTCGCCCCCAACCTCTTCACCTTCGGCGTCGGGATCGCGGTCCTCGCACTCACCAAGCAGAGCTTCGACCTTGGTCTCGGCTCGTGGATCGCAGACCACGTGAAGTACGAGCAACGCGGGCGAATCGTCGGCCTCACCGAGACGTCCTGGGCGCTCGGACTGCTGGTCGGTGTGTCGGCGATGGGACTCATCACCGCGATCTCCTCGTGGCGCGTCGCGTACTGGGTCGGCATAGCGATGCTCGCCTGGTTCGTCCTCGTCATCGGTCGACGCGTGAACGCACAACCCCGAGCCACGCACGTCCACGTTCACGGCGCGCCGCGACGCATCACCGGTCACGCCTGGTTCGCGGTTGCGACCATGTTTTGCATCATGGCGAGCGCCCAGAACCTCTTCGTCACCTTCGGCGCCTGGTTGGAGGACGACTTCGGTTTCGGTGCCGCACGAATCTCGGCGATCGGTTTCCTCGTCGGTGGAATCGAATTGTTTGCCTCGACGTCGTCAGCGAGGCTCACCGACAGATGGGGCAAGGAACGCAGCATCGCGATTGGTGCACTCGTCATCGCGCCCGCGGGAATCGTGCTCGCCCTCGGCGGGTCGAACCTCGTCGTCGGCGTCGCAGCGATCGTCATCTATTTCATGGGCTTCGAGTTCTCCGTCGTCAGCCTGCTGCCCGTCGCGACACAACTCGTGCCGAACAACCCAGGTGCGGGACTCGGTTGGGTGCTCGGCGCGGGCACCGTCGGTCGCGCAGTGATGGCCCCCATTGCCACGACGACATATGCGAACCATGGAATCGGTGCGCCTGCGCTCATCGGGGCGACATTCGGCGTCCTTGGCGCGGTGTGTATCTCGTCGTTTCGCCGTCGAGGCGGAGCACACCTCGGCTGATCAGCCGCGATAGCCGTTGGTGATCGGCAGTCGCCGGTCCTTGCCGAACGCCTTGCGCGTGACGCGAACGCCGGGAGGACCCTGACGACGTTTGTATTCGTTCACGTCGACGAGCCGAGCGATGCGACGAACGAGTGCCTCGTCGTGACCCATCGCGATGATCTCCGCTGCCGTGCGGTCGCGCTCGACGTACAACTCGAGGATCGGATCCAACACCTCATACGCCGGTAGCGACTGGTCGTCGCGCTGGTCGGGACGCAACTCGGCCGACGGCGGCTTGGTGATGATGTCGCGCGGGATCACCTCGCGACCGGCACGCGCGTTGACGAATTCGCACAACTCATAGACGGTCGTCTTGAGCAGGTCCTTGATCACCGCGTATCCACCGACGGAGTCTCCGTACAACGTGAAGTAGCCGACGGCGAGCTCGCTCTTGTTCCCGGTCGTGAGCACCATCCAGTTGAACTTGTTCGACAGCGCCATGAGCGTCGTTCCACGGACGCGACTCTGCAGGTTCTCCTCCGTCAGGTCGGCGGCTTTCCCCGCGAACGACTCCGCAGTCATCTCGAGATAGGCAGAGAACGCCGGCTCGATGGAAATCGTGCGCAACTCGATGCCGAGATTGGCCGCCAACTTCGCGGCATCCGTGCGGGATCCCTCGCTCGAGTAACGCGACGGCATCGACACCCCGTGGACGTGTTCTGCACCAAGCGCATCGACGGCAATCGCCGCAACGAGGGCCGAGTCGATGCCGCCAGAGAGACCGATCACCACGTCGGTGAATCCGTTCTTGCGCACGTAGTCGCGCGTGCCGACGACGAGCGCCCCGTAGACCTGGGCGAGATCGCCAAGTGGCTCGACGAGCGTTGCCGATGCACGGGTGGTCCCGCGCGGCTCGTCGGTGAGCTCGATGACGCGCGCATTCGCCCGCGGCTGTGCGGCGGGCAGCTCGATGGACGTGACGAGCAGTTCTTCGGCGAACTGCGCCGCTCGCGCGACGACCGCACCGGTCGCGTCGACGACCATGCTCCCGCCGTCAAAGACGAGTTCGTCTTGACCACTCATCTGGTTGACGTATGCCACGGCGCAGGAAGTGTCTCGCGCGCGCTCGGCGATCATCGCCACGCGCTCCTGCAAGCGCCCGCGATGGAACGGGGACGCATTGATGCTCACCGCGAGCGTCGCGCCAGCACGCGCCTGGGCGGCGACCGGTCCGACCGGGCTCCAGATGTCCTCGCAGATCGTCACGCCGACGAGGGCTCCACCGATGCGGTAGATGGTCGCTGCGTCGGCCGCATCGTCGCCTGGGGTGAAGTAGCGCTCCTCGTCGAACACGCTGTAATTCGGCAGCAAGTTCTTGTAATAGCGATGCACGATCCGTCCGCGGTGACAGATCGCCGCCGCGTTGTACAACACGCCGTCAGAACCGTCGACGAACCCGATCACCGCGATGCAGTCGCCGGTCTTGGCGGCAAAATCCTCGAGCCAGGTCTGGTTGTCGGCGACGAAGCCAGCCTTCAACACGAGGTCCTCTGGCGGATAGCCCGTGAGGGTCAGCTCGGGGAACGCGACGAGGTCGCAGCCGGCAGCGTCGGCCTCAAGGTAAGCAGCGAAGGCCTTGTCCGCGTTGCCCTTCACGTCGCCGACGACCGGGTTGATCTGGGCAAGGCCGATCGTGAGGGTGCGGGACGTCGTGGTCGCCACACGATCAGGCTACGACCGACCGCGAGGAGGCCGAGTGGAACTTCACACGCCGTTCACATTCGGGCAACGGGAGGGAAACGGCGCTCTGTTTGACTTATCCGCGTACCTGAGCCAGGTCAGTTCCTGGCTCTCAACCGGAAGGAACACCATGCCATATCAGGCCGAATACATCTGGATGGACGGACATCAGCCGACCCCGATGCTGCGCTCCAAGACCAAGATCCTGGACAACTCCGTCAAGACGCCACCGATCTGGGGCTTCGACGGATCCTCAACGGAACAGGCGACGGGCGACCGCTCGGACTGCATGTTGCTTCCGGTGTTCACGTGTCCCGATCCGCTGCGCGGCGGCAAGAACATCCTCGTGCTGTGTGAGGTGCGTCTCGCCCAGACCGGTGAGCCACACCCGACCAACACGCGTGCCAAGTGCGCAGAGACGGCAAAGAAGTTCGCCGCACACCAGATGATCTTCGGCATCGAGCAGGAATACACGATGATGCGCACGAACGGTCGCCCCTACGGCTTCCCCGCAGAGGG
>CAYXIY010000062.1:0-7913 GCA_964465475.1 uncultured Acidimicrobium sp.
ACGAGACCGTGCACGGGGTGAACCTGCAGGTGTCGATGCCGGCGTTCTTCCAGACCTCCGCGGTGGCGGCTGAGTTGTTGGTCAATGCGGTCAACGTCGCGGCCGGCGACGAGGCGCTGTCGGGGGATTTCGGCCCGATCGTGGATGCCTACGGCGGCGGCGGGTTGTTCAGCGCGACGCTCGTCGACACCGACGTCGAGATCGTGCTCGTCGAGTCGAATCGTTCGGCGGTCAACGACGCACACGTCAACCTCGCCAACCACGACGTGGTCATCGAACAGATCGCCGTCGAGCAGTGGCGACCGATCGAGGCCGGTCTCGTGATCGCCGATCCTGCGCGCAACGGCCTCGGCAAGGTGGGTGCGGAGGCGATCGTGGCGACCGAGGCGAGACGCATCGTGCTCGTCAGTTGCGACGCCGTCGCCGGCGCGCGCGACCTGCGACTGTTGATCGACGCCGGCTATCGCCTCGAGACGGTGAGCGTGTTGGACCTGTTCCCGCACACCCCGCACGTCGAGATGGTCAGCGCGCTCTCGCGCGCCCGCTAGTCGAACGCGCGTCGCGCTAGGCGGCGACGACCACGACGGGACACGGGCAGTGGTTGACGACCTGGGTTGCCACCGAGCCCAAGAGCAGACCCATGAACCCACCGTGTCCGCGGCGACCGACGACGACGAGTTCGGCGCCCTTGGCGGCAGAGAGCAGCGCCTGGGACGCAGATCCTTGGGTGACGATGTCGTTGACCTGCACGCTGCCGCGGGTCGAGTCGACCTTCAGGAGCACGTCCCGCAACACCTTCTTTGCCGCGGCCTCTTCGTCGGCGGTGTAGCCGACGGTGGCAAAGCCCATCGGGTCGATGATCGGCACGTGGTTCCAGACGTGGATCACGTCCACCGTGGCCTTGCGCAACCCGGCTTCGTGCAGCGCCCAGCGCAACGCGCCGAGAGAGTTGTCCGATCCGTCGGTGCCGACGACGATGCGTGGGAGTGGTGTCGTGTTCATGGTTCACAGCCAACCTGTGTGCGACGCGGCGACCAACGATCAATTGTCCCGATCCTCACGTGCTCACGTCGCGACGCTCGAAGGCGACGATCGAGCCGACGAGCACGACGAGTGAACAGCCAAGCGCGATCGCGCTCGAGCCGATCGAGAGCCCGTGCTTCAGCGACTCGACCCCGATCGTCCACTGCATCGGGTTGAACGGATTGACGTCGTCCATGACTCCGACGAGCGGGGCGAGGGAATAGACGACGAACGAGGCGATCGACAGGGTGAGTGCGACGCCGAGGGCCATCGAGCGGCGACCGCTCAGTGCGCCGACGAGGACGGCGAAGGATCCGAAGCACAGCCCGGCGAGGGCGGTGGCCCAGGATGCGGCCGCCACGCGCGCGGTCGGAATCGACATGTCCACGATCGGCGCACCGATCCACAGCGCGGCGGTGAGCACGGCGGCGAGGAAGCCGAGCACGCCGACCATCGCGGCGATGCGCCAGGCGATGAAGTGCGTGCGCGAGATCGGCAGGCTGAGGAGCACGTCGGCGGTGCCGGCCTCGATCTCGTCGGTGGCGACGCGTGCTCCCCAGGTGACGCCGACGGCGATGAAGATGAGAGGAAGCGTCGCCGAGAAGAGCTCGGTCGAGAGGTATCCGACCGCGCTCGTGTAGTCCTCCATGCGGAAGATCTTCTTGAACGCCTCCGGGAACGCATCGGCGAAGTCGGTGATTTTGTTCGTCGTGTCCCGCACCGTCGGATAGACCGACAGTTGCACGGCGACGAGGGCGACGATCCCGAGCGTCCATCCGGCGATCCCGCGCGCGTTGTCCCGGAGCGTCTTTCGCAGCAGTGGTGCTCGCGTCGGTTGGTCGTCGGCGTCGGTTCGACTCACGCTCGCTCTGGCGGTTCGCTGATGATGCTCAAGAAGATCTCGTTCAGGCTCGGGTCGTGCGTGTGCACCCCGACGACGCCGTGGGCGACGGCTGCGCGCAACAGTTCCGTCTCGGGTCCGACCACGTTGCACGACAGCACGCGCTGGGACGCCTGCACGTCGCTCACGCCGGCGATCCCGCGGAACGCCTCGGGGTCCACGGGTGCGGCGAACTCGAGGTCGACGCGGCGGTTGAAGCGCGACTTGAGCATGATCACGTCGTCGATCACCGCGAGCCGACCTTCGCGCATGACCGCGACGCGATCGGCGAGGCGTTCGACCTCGGCGAGCACGTGCGAGGAGAGCACGATCGTCGCGCCGCGCAGGCGGGTCTCGTCCACGAGCGCCTCGAACTCGCGTTGCACGAGCGGGTCGAGCCCCGACGTCGGCTCGTCGAGGAGGAGCAGGTCGGGGGCGTGCATGAACGCCTGGATCACGGCGACCTTCTGCTTCATTCCTCGTGACAGCTCCCCGATGCGCCGGCGCGGGTCGAGGTCGAAGCGTTCGCACAGGCTGCGCGCGGACGCCGAGAGGTTCAGCCGGCGCAACGCGGCGATGAACTGCAGGTAGTCCCACACGCTCTGGTTGTCGTACAACCCGAGGTTGCCGGGGAGATAGCCGATGCGCGAGCGGAGGAGCGGCCCGCCCCGTGCGATGTCGACGCCGAAGATCGAGATGTGTCCGTCGGTGATGTGGAGGAGACCGAGCATCATCCGCAGAAGCGTCGTCTTGCCCGAGCCGTTCGGCCCGAGGAGGCCGAGGATCTCCCCGTCGCGCACGGCAAAGGAGACCTGGGCGACGCCGACGTCGCGTCCGTAGCGCTTGGTCACGTCGCGAACCTCGACGACGGGCATCGGGTCTTCGTCGGCAAGGAGCGTGAGGCTCATCGCGTCACGTCCGTGCGATGTAGGTGGCGTACCAGCGGCGGGCGAGCTCCACGATCTCGGCGCGATCGAGCGCGGAGAGGTCGCTGCCGATCTCGCCGATCACGCGTTTGGCGATCTCCGGTCGACGCGACTGCACGTGGGTGAGGAACGCGCGCGAGGTGCTCGAGCGGCCGTGGCCGTGACCGACGAGGAGGATTCGTTCCGCATCGCACACCGCATCCGCGACCGCCTCCATGTACTTCGGGTCGTTCGGATCGCGGTGGTGCATGTGCTGGCCCTGGGCCGTGCGCACGTGGCGGTGTTCGCGGTCGCGGTCCGGCGCCGAGACGACCTGCGGCTCGGTCTGCGGTGCACCTGCGTCGCGCGGAGGCAACCCGTGCCAGATGGTCGTCTCGAGTTGGTTCATGACGACGACGTCGAGTGCGTGCGGGAACGACGAGGGCTTCTCACGCACTGTGTACCTGCGTTCGTGGCCTCAGCAACACGTCGGTGTCGACCAGGTCGCCGAGTCGGGGCACGCTGCACTCCCAGCCGAGGCGCTCGGTGACGAGCGCGCGCAGTGCCTCGGAGGCGTCGGGCTCTCCGTGGTTGATGAAGGTGTGGGCGGGCGGGCGACCCATCGAGCCCATCCACTCGAGGATGTCGCGACGATCCGCGTGTGCGGACAGCATCTGCAGGTGCTCGACTCGTGCGCGAATCTTCACGTCTTGTCCGTAGATGCGCACCATGGTCTCTCCGTTGACGATCGAATGCCCGCGCGTGCCGATCGCCTGGTGGCCGACGAAGAGCAGCGTGTTGCGCGGGTCGGGGGCGAGCTGGATGAGGTGGTGCAACACGCGACCGCCGGTGGCCATCCCGCTCGCGGAGATCACGATCTTCGGGGCGTAGTCCTTGGTCAGGTCCTTGGATTCCTCGATCGAGCGCACGTAGTTGACGAGCGACGACATCGACTCGCACTGTTGCTCCGTCAACTGGTGCTCGTCGCGATAGCGCAGGAACAAATCCGTCGCGTTCGTCGCCATCGGGCTGTTCAGATAGACCGGCACGTCGGGCAGGCGGCCCGCGGCGCGCAGTTCGCCGAGCAGGAACAGCACCTCCTGGGTTCGCCCGACGGCAAACGAGGGGATGAGGAGCGTGCCACCGCGGGCGATCGTCTCGTTCGTGATGCGCTCGAGTTCGCTACGACCATCGGACTCGGGGTGGTCGCGGTCGCCGTAGGTCGACTCGACGACGAGGACGTCGCCGTGTGGTGGTGCGGCCGGCGCGAACATCACGGGATCGTTCGAGCGTCCGAGGTCGCCGCTGAACACCACGCTCGTTGAGCCTTCCTCGATGCGCAGCGTGGCCGCGCCGATGATGTGGCCGGCGTGGGTGAAGCTCGCGCGCACGCCGTGGACGGGGGAAAAGGGAAGTCCGAAGGGTTGCGAGCGCAGGTGTTCGAGTGCGCGTTCGGCGTCGCGAAGCGTGTACAGCGCGACGGCGGGGTCGTGGCGCGAGGTGCGGTGCAGGTTCGCATAGTGCGCCTCTTCCTCGCCGAGGTGAGCGGAGTCGGGCAAAAGCAAGTGGCAGACGTCGGTGGTTCCCGGCGTGCACCACACGGTTCCACGAAATCCGTCGCGCACGAGCGCCGGAAGGTATCCCGAGTGGTCGATGTGGGCATGGGTGAGGATCACCGCGTCGATCGTGTGGGGTGCGACGGGGAACGGTGCACGGTTCAGCGCGCGAGTCGCGCGCTCGCCCTGGAACAGTCCGCAGTCGACGAGGATGCGCGAGCCGTTCGTGTCGATGATCGTGCGCGATCCGGTGACGGTGTGATTCGCTCCCCAAAATCCGATGCGCATGTCGTCACCGTACCGAGCGCGTCGTCGCGAAGGAGTCGAGACGACGAGATGAGGACAACTGTTCGTTGCGTCGATGTGCGACGAGTTCTACCGTGACGATTCGTTACACATCCGACGACGAAGGAGACTCCAATGTCATTGATCCACACCTCACCGGTCGATTGGACCGTGCCCTCGTGGCTGCGTGATCGACCGTTCGCCTGGCCGACGTGGCTGGACGACGTGGCCACGACCACCCACATCCGTGTCGAGGAATACGAGGAGGGCGACGACTACGTCATCCGCGCAGAGGCACCGGGCATCAACCCCGACACCGACATCGACCTGACGATCGACGGGTTCGTCCTGCGCCTCGACGTGCGTCGCCACCAGAAGAAGGAGAGCGACAAGCGCAAGCATCGTCACAGCGAGTTCTTCTACGGCTCGTTCACGCGGGTGATCACGCTTCCGCGACGTGCCGCCGTGAAGGACGTCGACGCGCAGTACGAGGACGGGATCCTCGAGGTTCGGGTGCCGCTCAACGGGAAGGACGCGGACACGCGCCATGTGCCTATTCGGCACAAGTAAGCGGCAAACCGGCGGGAAGGGCCGTGGGTGATGACTCACGGCCCTTTTCGTTGTCCCGGGTGCGGTTCACCGACGTGCAGTGGTGCCCCCCCTCGGATTCGAACCGAGGACCTGCGGATTAAGAGTCCGTTGCTCTAACCAGCTGAGCTAGAGGGGCGCCGTACTAACGCGGAAATCTTAGGAGATTCACCCACGAGAGAAAAAATGGGGGGAACTTGCGTTCCCCCCATGTGCGATATGGGGTGGACGAGGGGTCTCGAACCCCCGACCTCCAGGACCACAACCTGGCGCTCTAGCCAACTGAGCTACGCCCACCACGTGGGCCTCAGTGTAGGCTGAATACGACGTAATTATTGGAGTTGATAACCATGTCAGCGATGGATTCCACGCTGCGTTCACCCTTGGCAGACCGAGCCAAGGACATCACGAAGAGAGAACTGGCCACCTACGCGGAGCGAACCTCGGGTTCGCAGAAGGCCAACGCTCGAGCCCGTAAGGTGCTCCCACTCGGGGTGCCGTCCAGCTTCCAGGCCTACGACCCGTACCCGATCGTGATCGCCTCGGCCGACGGCCCGAACATGGTCGACGTCGACGGCAACACCTACACCGACTACGACATGGGCTTCGGCGCGCTCTTCGTCGGCCACCGTCATCCCGCCGTGCTGAAGGCGGTCACGTCCCAGCTGAACGACGGGACCCTCTTCGTCAACCCCTGCGAGGGCAACGCCGAGGTCGCCGAGATGCTGGCCGCCCGCTACGGCCTGCCGATGTGGCGCTTCACCAACTCGGGCACCGAGTCCACGATGGACGCGCTGCGCGTCGCGCGTGCCGCCACCGGTCGCCACAAGATCTGCAAGGTCGAGGGCGGCTACCACGGCCACCACGACGAGGTGATGGTGAGCATGAAGCCACCGCTCACCCTCGCCGGTCCCGCCGACCGACCGAACTCGGTTCCCTCCTCGGCGGGCATCACGCCGGGCGTCGTCGCCGACACGGTCGTCGTGCCCTACAACGACCTCGAGGCCCTCGAGCGCGTGCTGTCCACCCGCGAGATCGCCGCGTTCATCGTCGAGCCGGCGATGGAGAACATCGGCATCTGCCTCCCGCAGCCCGGGTATTTGCAGAAGGTGCGCGAACTCACCACCACCTACGGCACGTTGCTCGTGTTCGACGAAGTGAAGACCGGCATCACCGCCGGCTGGGGTGGTGCGAGCGGTTTCGTCGGCGTGCAACCCGACCTCGTCGCGCTCGCCAAGTCGATCGGCGGCGGTCTCCCGCTCGGTGCATTCGGTGGCAAGCAGGAGTACATGGACGAAATCACCGAGGGCCGCGTCGTGCACCTCGGCACCTACAACGGCAACCCGTTGTGCATGGCCGCCGCGAGCGCCGTGCTCGGTGAGATCTGCACGCACGACGAGACGCAGGCGACGATCGCTCGCAACTCGGCGCTCATCGCCGAACTCGACGCGATCATCAAGGACGCAGGACTACCCGCACACACGGTGCAGTTCGGTGCGAAGGGTTGCGTCACCTGGTCACCCGAGCCGATTCGCAACTACCGCGACTACAAGGCGACGGACTTCGACCTCGCCTTTGCCCAGTGGATCCACGGCATCAACCGTGGCATCCTGCTGCCGCCGGGTTTGGACGAGCAGTGGTTGATCTCGGTGATGCACGAGGAAAAGGACGCCATGCGTTACGCGGACGTCTTTGCCGAGTTCGTCGCCGACTTGACGGCATGACGACGACGCCCGCGGGGTTGCCGCGCATGTTGTTGCGCGGACTGTTTCGCCGTTGCGCCCATTGCGGCGGCAAGGGAGCCTTCTTCACCGGCTGGTTCGCGCGCGCCGATCGCTGCAAGACCTGTGGCTTCAAGTGGCAGCGCGACCTCGACGGCTTCCAGCTCGGCGCGGCCGCGATGAACATCATCATGACCGGAGGCGCGGTGCTCGCGACGATGGGCATCGGTGTCGTCGCCACCTATCCCGAGGTGCCGACGTGGCCGTTGATCGCCGTCGTCGGCAGCGTCGCGCTCCTCGTCGGCATCGGCGGCTTCCCGCTGAGCTACACGGTGTGGTTGGCGGTCGACGTGCGGATGCATCCGCTCGAGCCCGAGGAACTGGCGGACGCCGCCGCCCACGCCACGCGTTAGATCGACTGGCGGGAGAGGTTCTGGCGCGAACTCGCGCGAACGAGACCGACGAGGAACTCCACGTACTCTTCGTTGCCGATGTGTTCGATGTCGAGCATGTCGTGGAACACGTACATCGTGTTGAAGAGGAGAAGGCTGAACAGTCGCCGATCGAAGTGGCGGTCCTCTTCGGGCAACTTCGGAATCGCGCGATCGAGCGTGGATTCGCTCCATCGATACGCGTCGTTGGTGATCTTCTTCACGCGTGCATGGAGCTGGGGATTCTCCAGTGCAGTCGCCAGCACCTTGACGCGGAACTCGCGGTCCTTCTTCATTCCGCCAGCACTCGGTTTGGGCGACAGTTGCGCGAACTCCTCCAGGGTGATGCGCTGCGCTCCGTCGATCCAGGCGTCCACGTTCGCCGTGTAGCGAAAGACGAACGACTCGTACCAGTCGCCGAGCACCGCGGCGAGGAGGCCGTCGCGATCCACGAAGTACTTGTAGATGAGCGGCACGGACACCTGCGCGCCATTGGCCACCGTTGACACGCGAAGTCCGATGAT
>CAYXIY010000063.1:0-7752 GCA_964465475.1 uncultured Acidimicrobium sp.
CTTCCTCGATCTGTGCGCGCATCGACTCCGTCAACGCTGCCGCTTCAGCGGCATGGCCCGTCAGCAGGCCGATGTTTTCGATCTGCTCGTAGGCCGCATCGATCGACGTCACGGCATCGGCGAGATAGACCGGGACTCCGATCTCACCGAGCTGCTGCACGAGACTGCCCGGGTCGTAGGACGCGATGACGAGGTCGGGGGTGAACTCGCTGATCGCCTCGATGTTCGGCTCGTATCCCGACAACTTCGTGCCAAGGTCGACTGCTTCCTGCGGGTAGTTGGAGTATTCGTCCACTGCCACGACCTGCGACCCTGCTCCAACGGCGTACAGCATCTCGGTTGCGGTCGGCGAGAGCGACACGATGCGCATCGGTTGGGCATCCAACGTGACGTCACCGACGGTGACTGGATAGGTGGCTGCCGGTTCCGCAGCAACGGTGGTGTCGGATGCCGAATCCGAGCCGGAGCAACCACTCAAGACTGCTGCGATGGAAAGAAAAAGGCCGGCAAAGCCGACCTTGAGTGACGTTTTCATGATGTTCTCCTTGCCCTTCTTGCGAGGGCGGTTGATAGGCATCTCAACCAGTCGACCGGACTCGCTCGGACCACGTGGGCCGTGCTTTACCGTTGCGCGACAGTCTCGGAATCTCACCGAAGTTCGCTGGAATTGATACGCCCCGCCTATTGACGAGGTGGGATCACCATAGCCCAGATTGGGTCGTGACGAGGAATCTCTCAGCCGCGCACGAACGACGACAGCTGCTCGATTCCCTGACGCAGGTCGTCGTCACCGAGGGCGAAGCTGAAGCGAGCGAATCCAGGTGCGCCGAAGGCCTCACCTGGCACGAAGGCGACCTTCGCCTTGTCGAGAACGAGGTCGGCAAGCTCGAGCGACGTCGCAGCAGTCGATCCACTGAGGTTCCTACCGAGCAGCCCCTTCACGTTCGGGAAGCAATAGAACGCACCCTGAGGCTCCATGCACGTGACACCCGGGATCTCGCTCAGCAATCGGTGCATGAGGGTTCCCCGTCGGGCGAACGATTCGCGCATCATCGCCACTGCGGAGAGGTCGCCGCTCACTGCCTCGAGCGCAGCCATCTGCGCGACGTTGGAGACGTTCGAGGTCGTGTGCGACTGGAAGTTGATCGCCGCCTTCATCACATCCTTCGGTCCGATCATCCAGCCGACGCGCCAACCAGTCATCGCATAGGTCTTGGCGACACCGTTGACGATCACGCAGCGATCGGCGATCTCCGGAACCAGGGTCGGCATCGATGAAAACACGTGCTTGCCGTAGGTGAGGTGCTCGTAGATCTCGTCGGTCAGCACCCACACGTCGTGTTCGGCAGCCCACTTGCCGATCGCAATCGTCTCCTCTGGCGTGTACACCGCACCCGATGGGTTGTCGGGCGACACGAAGAGCAACACCTTCGTCCGCGGCGTACGCGCGCGTTCGAGCTGGTCGACGGTCACCTTGAACTCCGTCTCTTCCGTCGTGTCGACGACGACGGGAACTCCGCCTGCGAGCGCGATCGCCTCCGGATAGGTGGTCCAGTACGGTGCGGGAACGATCACCTCGTCACCCGGGTCGCACAATGCGGCAAAAGCGACGAACACGGCGTGCTTGCCGCCGTTCGTCACGAGCACCTGGGACGCGTCGCAGACGAAGTTGCTGTCACGCTTCGTCTTCACGGCGATCGCTTCGCGCAACTCGGGCAGTCCTGCGGCCGGCGTATAGCGGTGATACTTCGGATCACGAGCTGCACGCACCGCGGCCTCGACGATGTTGTCCGGGGTCGGAAAGTCGGGCTCTCCCGCGCCGAAGCCGATGACGTTTTCGCCCTTGGCCTTCAACGCCTTTGCCTTGGCATCTACCGCGAGCGTCGCCGATTCGGCGATCGCCGCGAGGCGGGCAGAAACACGTCGAGCGGGGTTTGGATGCGAAGTCACGGCTGCCATGCTTACACAGTGGACTCGCTCGGGGCGAACGAAATGCGCGATTGTCGATGAACCATCTCGACGTGATGGAGGCCGACTGGGAGGCCATCGGTCCCCTCCGTGACCCGGTCCTCGTCGTCGCACTGCGCGGCTGGTTCGACGTGGCGGGCGTGGCCACCGGGGCACTCGAATGGTGCATCCAGGATCGCTCCGTGACCGTCGTTGCGTCCATCGATCCCGATCCGTTCTTCGACTTCACCCAAGAGCGACCAGAGACGTTCCTCGACGAGGACGGCGACCGACACATTCGCTGGCCCGAAAACGACTTCCTCGTCGTGCGCTTTCCCGAGGGTGCCCGAGACCTCGTGCTCATGGCCGGAGTCGAGCCACACCTGCACTGGAACACCTTCGCCGACTGCATCGTCGAAGCCGCTCGACGCCTGTCATGCGAGGTCGTCGTCACCGTCGGTGCCGCAGCCGAAGGCGTCCCCCACACTCGCTCCCCGCACGTGTTCGGCAGCACGACGAACGCGTCGCTCGCCCGCAGGCTTGGACTGTCCCGCCCGCAATACCAGGGTCCGACGGGTGTGGTCGGTGTGATCCAAGAACGCCTCGACCGGGAAGGCATCACCGGCGTGGCATTGCGCGTCGGCGTTCCCCACTACCTGTCGAACGCCCAGCACCCCAAGTCGTCGGCCGCGCTCCTTCGACACCTCGAACACGTCCTCGGCGTGCCGACGTCACACGGACTCATGCTGGAGGAGATCCAGCGCTGGGAGGAATTGCACGACGCTGCGGTCGATGGTGACGAGCAGACCGAACACTATGTCCAGATGCTCGAAGAGGAATACGACCGCAGGACCGAAGAATCGGTGCCGAGCGGTGAAGACCTCGCGCGTGAGTTCGAGAGGTTCCTGCGCGAAGAAGGTGACGAGGACAAGTAGTGGAAAACGACAAGGACCCGGGCCGAAGCCCGGGTCCTTGCATTCGTACTGACTGAGTTACTTGGTCGAGACCGTTGCGGCGAGGGCGAGAGCCTTCGTCTTGATCTCTCCGCTCAGCGGCGCGTAACCGAGGGCTTCGGCGTTCGCCGGACCGTAGGTCTCCAAGATCCAGGTGAAGAACTGCTTCACCACGTCGTTCTTGGAGCTCTTGGCGATCTTGCCCAAGCCGTAGGTGACGGCCGTGATTGGGTAGGCGGCGGTGTTCGTCGTCTGCTTGTAGTTGAAGGTCACGAAACCCTTCGCGTCGATGTCAGCACCAGCGATCGATGCGGACGCTGCTGCGGAGGTTGGCGCCACGTAGCGACCAGCAGCATTGCGCACGAGTGCGGCCTTCATGCCCTTCGCCGAACGAGCAGGATCAGTCACGAACGACACTTCGGTGTAACCGATCGTCCCCGAGTTATCGGCGATGTAGTTCGACACGTTCGCCGAGCCGCTCTGACCTTGATAGCGGCTGCCGTAGGAGGCGACCTGCGCGGATCCACCAGGGATGCAGGACGTGAAGGCGTCGTTCACTGCCCAGTCGGGATTGGTGCCGTTCTTCATGAAGTTGCAGAAGTTGTTCGTGGTGCCCGAGCCGTCCGAGCGATAGACGACGGTGATCGGCTTGGAGGGCATCGTCACCTCGACACGCTTGAACTTGCCAATTTCCTTGCCGTCGACCTTCACGGAGTACTCGACGCCGTCCTGAGTCTTTGCGTTCACCGCAATCTCACCCTTGGCGGCGATCGTCGCGGTCGCAATCGTCTTCTTGGCCTTGTTGTCGATGATCTCGATCTTCTTGCCCTTCGCGCTCTTCAGGGCGGTCGGCAGGATCGACACGGTCGCGGTCACGGCGAACGGACCGGTCGGGGTCCACTGCACGCTCGCACCCTTGTAGTCGCTCTTCTTCTTGCTGTTCGCCCATGTCGGGTTCGCCTTCATGTCGCGGATGATGTTGGCGTCCGCCCAGTTGGTGATGGTTCCAGCAAAGATCGCGTTGATCGTGTTCGCCGACAACGAGAGGGTCGCACCCTGGAGCTCGTCCAGGCGATAGGCGATCGCGATCGCGCCACCGACGTACGGCACGTACGTCCACTCGAATGACGCAGCTTGCGAAGTCGTCACCGCCGAGTCGGTGCCACCGAAGTCAGTGAGGCCGCCCTTGAAGTCGGCCTTGCCCTTGGATGAACCACCACCCGGGTTCGCATACGTCACGTTGTGGCCGGTCGCCTTGTTGAACTCGGCAGTCGCGGATGCGAGGAACTGCTGGGGGAAGGTCGCGCCTGAACCGCTCGCGTTCTCGGCGAGGGCAACGGATGTCGTCGACAGCGTTGCCGCGAGGGCGACTCCGACCGTGACGAGCGACTTACGGAATGTTCGCATTGATGTTGTCCTTTGTGTCGTGGTCAAATGATGACGAGCACAACGTACAAAGTCTTCATGTCTGCGTCCTTGCGCCTCGGCAACGGCGTGCTGACGACGAGATGAATTGTCGGTGAACGATCAGCCGAACTTGCCCTGGACGTAGTCCGCGGTGCGGTCGTCCTTGGGCGACGTGAACATCTTGCGCGTGACGTCGGCCTCCACGAGGTATCCCGGCCCGCCGTCGGTGAGGAAGAAGGCGCAATAGTCGCTGACGCGGCTCGCCTGCTGCATGTTGTGGGTGACGATCACGATCGTGATGCGCTGGGCAAGGTCCTTGATCGTCTCCTCGATGCGCAGTGTGCTGCCCGGGTCGAGCGCGGAGCATGGTTCGTCCATCAGCAGCACGTCCGGCTCGACGGCGAGTGACCTGGCGATGCACAGACGTTGCTGCTGCCCGCCCGACAGCGACCCGCCGGCATTACCCAACCTGTCCTTCACTTCCTTCCACAGTCCCGCCTGCGTCAGGCATCGCTCGAGGACGTCGTCCGGATTGTCGACCTTGAGATGGGCGAGCTTGAGGCCGGACAGCACGTTCTCGGCGATGGTCATCGCGGGAAATGGATTCGGCTTCTGGAAGACCATGCCGACCTTCAGACGGATGGCGGCCGCGTCCACTTCGGGCGCATAGATGTCCTGACCGTGCAGGCGCACCTCGCCCGCCATCGCCGCACCAGGAATGAACTCGTGCATGCGATTCAAGAGTCGAAGGAACGTCGACTTTCCGCATCCCGACGGGCCGATCAGGCCGGTCACGCTCTTGGCCGGGAACGTGAGCGACACGCCGGCGAGCGCATGGTGCTGGCCGAACCACGCGTGCGCGTCGACGGTCTCGAGTCCAGCGAAAGTAGTGGCGTGCTCTTCGACGTTGGTCATGGTCTCTTCTCCTCGAACGATGTTGTCATGTGGGGCTGAAATCAGGTCACTCATGGCGTGTACGTCAGCGACGATCCTTTCCACCGACCTTGCGCGCCAAGACGAAGAGCGCAAAGACGATGATGAGGAGCAGTGCCGAACCAGCCCACGCACGGGCGATCGCGTATTCGGTGCCGATCTGCAACAGGCCGAAGACGTACATCGGCATCGATGCCATCGGGCCCTGGATCGGGTTGAACACGAAGGACGTGTTGGACAGCGACGTGAGCAAGAGCGGTGCAGTCTCCCCGATCACGCGGGCGACACCGAGGATCCCGGCCGTGGTGAGTCCGCTGCGAACCGTGGGCAACACGACGAGCAGGATCGTTCGCCACTGCCGAGAGCCGAGTGCATAGCTCGCGGCACGAAGGTCGTCCGGGACGAGCTTGAGAACCTCTTCGGACGTCCTAGCGACGGTCGGGAGCATCAACACGCCGAGGGCGAGCGAGCCGGCAAACGCGCTGAACGAGTTCGTGGCGTTGACGTACGTCGTGTAGATGAACAGACCGGCCACGATCGAGGGGACGCCACTCATCGATTGCACGACGAAGCGCACGAGTCCCGTCAGACGACCTCTGACTTCGGTGACGTAGACGCCGCTCAGGATGCCGAGTGGAAGCGTGATCACCGTTGCCATGATCACCATCGTCAGCGAACCGAGCATGGCGTGCGCCGCACCACCGAGCGTCAACTCGTCATCTGGGGTCGTCGTGCGCATGTCGTTGTAGAAGAAGTTCGGTCGGAACGCCGTGACGCCCTTCGTGAGCACGCTGAACAAGATCGACATCCACGGCAGGAACGCGACGACCGCGGCTGCGATGATCACGACCTGCACCAAGGCGTTGCGACGATCCTTCGGTGACATCTTGCGTGCCCGCCTGAAGACGAGGGCGAAACTGAGCGCAAAGAACACGATCAGCCAGCCATCGACACGGGCAAATCCGGTGAACAACACGATGAGATACGACACCAGGGCCACACCGACGAACTCACGAAGGTCGCGTCGAATCGCCTCGCGACTGCGACGCCAAGGCTGGGTCGGAACGGCCTCGATGGTCACGTCACTCATATCGTCCTCGTCGTTCTGGTGACGATGCTGGAGGCGACCATGTTGACCACCAGGGTCAGTAGGAACAATACAAAGCCCGCCGCGACGAGCGCATTCAATTCGTCGGGCGTCGCTTCACCGAACTTCGTTGCGATCAGCGAGGCCACGTTGCCGCCTTCGGACTCGAGGATCTTGAAGGAGTAGCGGAACGTCAGGTTCAACACGAGGTACACCGCAACGGTCTCCCCGAGCGCGCGACCAAGTCCGAGCATCGCCCCGCCGACGACGCCGCTACGCCCGAAGGGCAGCACGACGGTGCGGATCGCACCCCACTTCGAACCTCCGAGTGCGTAGCAGGTGTCGATCAACTCGCGCGGAGTGCGTGAGTACACCTCGCGTGCGACCGACGTCGTGATCGGCATCACGAGGCTCGCAAGGACGCAACCGGCGACGAACGGACTTCGTCCGAAGATTCCGGAGATGGATTCGAAGAATGGAATGAATCCGAGACGGTCGCTCAGGAAGAATGCCCACCGTTCGCCGAACGACGTGAAGATCTGGACGCCCCACAGACCGAAGATCAATGACGGAATCGCCGCCGCAAGATCGAGCAACGCAACCAAGTACTTCTTCAATCGCTGCGGCGCGTAGAACTCGAGGAAGAGTGCACCACCGATCGACATCGGAACGGCGATGAGCAGTGCAATGACCGACACGACGATGGTGCCGACGAGCATCGGACCGATCGAGAAGTCGTTGGGAATGACACCGTCTTCGCTACCGGCCGTCCAATTCGATCCGGTGATGAACTTGAGACCCGACTCGCTGAACACTTGCGCACCTCGAGCGAAGAGGAACACGCCGATGAGGCCCAAGATGACGAGCGACGTCAGTGCTCCCGCGGTGACGACGCCACGGAACACACGATCGGCCCTGCTGTAGATGACGTGCATCTCACGCTTTTGGGGAACTGCCACGGTCACGCCGTGCAGTCTTGCAATGTCAGGTAACGCGGGCGTGGTGGCAAAGTGAACGGGAGGTGAACTTCACCCCCGCTCACCTGCCCGACGCCTCGAGGCAACCCCTACTTGGCGGCGGCGAAACCTGCGTCCAGGTCGGCGAGGATGTCCTCGATCGACTCGAGCCCGACGGACAGGCGCACGAGGCCCGGGTACACGCCGGTCGCGGCCTGTTCCTCGGGGGTGAGCTGGCTGTGGGTGGTCGATGCCGGGTGGATCACGAGGCTGCGCACGTCACCGATGTTGGCGACGTGGCTGTGCAGCGTCAAGCCACCGACGAACTTGCGACCCGCGTCGACTCCGCCGGCGATGTTGAAAGCGAGCACCGAACCGTAGCCCTTGCCCCCGCCGTACTTCTTGGCGCGCTCATGCCACTTGCTCGTCGGCAAGCCCGCGTAGAACACCTGCTCGACCTGCGGATGCT
>CAYXIY010000064.1:0-7673 GCA_964465475.1 uncultured Acidimicrobium sp.
ACCTGACAGCCTGTAGTCGTGCTGCAGGTCCAAGGTCTCACCGTCGAAGTCGGAGGCAAGACCGTCGTCGACGATGCATCCTTCGTCGTCGCCGCACGCGACAAGATCGGCATCGTCGGACGCAACGGAGCCGGCAAGACCAGCTTGTTCAAGGTGCTGGGTGGGGCAGAAGAGCCAACGTCGGGTTCGATCGTGCGCAAAGGCGACTTCGGCTATCTCCCGCAGGACCCGAAGATCCCTGGCTCGCGTGAGACGTTGAGTGCGATCTCGCACGTGTTGTCGGGTCGCCAAATCGACGAGCAGTTGACGAGGATCGAAAAGTTGCGCATCCAGATGGAGGAGTCTTCGACGGCGGCCAACATCGCCAAGTTCTCCAAGGCAGAGGACGAATTCGCGATGAAGGGCGGTTATGCGGCGGAAAGCGAGGCGCGCGCGATTGCGGCCGGCCTCGGACTGAAAGCCGATCGACTGGCGCTTCCCTTACACGTATTGTCCGGCGGTGAGCGGCGTCGCGTGGAGCTCGCACGGATCCTCTTTGCCGGGAGCGACACGCTGCTCCTCGACGAGCCGACCAACCACCTCGACGTGGACGCAAAGACGTGGTTGCTCGAGTTCCTGCGCAACTACCGCGGCGGATTGCTCGTCATCAGCCACGACCTCGAGCTGTTGGACGAGGCGATCACGCGCGTGCTGCACCTCGACCGGCCGATGGAGGACTCGATCGGTCGCATCGTCGAGTATCGAGGCACCTACAGCCAGTACAAGACGGCGCGCGCGGCGGACGAGGCGCGACTCGCGAAGAAGGCGGCACTGCAGTCCAAGGAGATCGCCCGCCTGCAGACCGTCGTCGATCGGTTCGGCGCCAAGGCGACGAAGGCGGCGATGGCGCACAGCATCGAAAAGCGCATCGCTCGACTCGAAGAGACGCGCGTCGAGGTGTCCGAAGGTGACCGTGTGCTCACCGTGCGGTTCCCTGACCCGCCACACGCGGGCGCGACGGTGCTCACGACCCGCGGATTGTCGAAGACCTTCAGTGGCCCGGCGATCTTCGACGACGTGTCGTTCGACCTCGGTCGTGGAGAGCGGTTGTTGGTGCTCGGGTTGAACGGTGCGGGCAAGACGACGCTCCTGCGCATCCTTGCCGGCGAGATCGTGGCCGATTCCGGTGAGGTCGAGTTCGGTTATCAGGTGAACACCGGGTACTACGCACAGGAACACGACAACCTCGACCCGGACGCGTCCCTCATCGACCACATGCGACGCATGGCTCCGGTGTCGCTCGGGCTCACCGAGACCCAGTTGCGCGGAATGCTCGGGATGTTCGGACTGTCGGGATCCAAGGTCTTCCAGGAATCCCGGACGCTGTCGGGAGGGGAAAAGACGAAGCTCGCACTCGCGATGTTGATGGTCGGACGCAACAACCTGCTGCTCTTGGACGAGCCGACGAACAACCTCGATCCCTCGAGTCGCGAAGCGGTGGCCGATGCGCTCGCCAAGTGGCAGGGGGCGATCGTGCTCGTGAGCCACGACACCGAATTCGTGGAGCAGTTGGCTCCGACCAAGGTCTTGCTCATGCCGGATGGTCAGGTCGACTACTTCAGTGCTGAGTGGCTCGATCTCGTGAGCCTCGCCTAGCAATTACGCTTCTTTCGTGCGTCCCATTCTCGTCACCGGCGTCGCGGGCTTCATCGGCTCGCACGTCGCACGCCGCTTGGTCGCCAATGGGCAAAAGGTGGTCGGGGTGGACGACCTCTCGATGGGGCATCGCTCCAACATTCCACGCGAGATCGACTTCGTCGAGGGAGACCTGAGCAAGACCGCGACGTACGACGCATTGCCCAAGGAGATCGACCACGTCCTGCACCTCGCGGGACAGAGCTCGGGTGAGATCAGCTTCGACGACCCCGTCGCGGACCTCGAAAAGAACACCGTGTCGACGCTCCGCCTCGTCGACTACGTCACGAGAGCAAATGCGTCCAAGGTCGTCTATGCAAGTTCGATGTCGGTGTACGGCGACGTGCCGGACGGGCCCATCGCCGAGGACCACGTCGCGCGACCGCTGTCGTGTTACGGAGTTGGCAAGCTCGCGGCCGAGAACTACCTCAAGGTGTTCGCCAAGCGCACGCCGTCGCTTTCGTTTCGCATGTTCAACGTCTATGGCCCGGGTCAGGACATGTCGAACCTGCGTCAGGGAATGATCAGCATCTACGTCGCCCAGGCGCTTGCCAACAACCACATCGTGGTCAAGGGCTCGTTCGATCGCTTCCGCGATTTCGTCTACGTCGACGACGTCGTGGACGCATGGGAGTTGGCGTCTCGTGCGACCCTCGAGGGGGCACAGGTCGTCAACCTCGGTACGGGAGTGCGCACGACGGTGCGCGACGTGCTGGACATGATCGTGGCGGCGATGCCCGGCGTGACGATCGAGCAGAGTGACCCGACGCCAGGCGACCAGACGGGGATCTACTGCGACAACTCGCGCCTTAAGACCGTGCTCGGCAAGCGCGACTTCGTCACCCTCGGCGACGGACTACAGCGCTTCGTGTCGTCGCTGCGTTAGCGCAGCGAGGCCTTGGCCTTCTCCAGGTCTTCTGGAGTGTCGATGGCGATGCCGCCGCTTGGCACCTCGATCATTCGCACCCGGTAACCCATCTCGAGGAACCGCAGAACCTCGATGTCCTCGAGCTGCTCGAGCGGAGTCTTTGCGGTGGATGCGGCGAACGAGGCAAGTGCATCCGCGCGAAATGCGTACATCCCGATCTGGCGGTTGGCGTTGACGAACTCGAGTTTCTTCGTCGTCGGGATCGCCGCACGGGAGGCATAGAGGAGATGGCCCGTGGCGTCGCAGACGACCTTGGGCACCGTCACGCTGCGGAACTCCTCGTCCGAGGTGATCGGGGCGTACGAGTTGATGACCGAGACGTCGTCGTTCGCCGCCGCACACGCCTCGACCATCGCCGTCAGCGCACGTGGCTCGAGGAACGGCTCGTCACCCTGCACGTTCACGTACCAGCGAGCCGAGATCGACCGTGCGACCTCCGCCACGCGGTCGGTGCCGGTGAGACAGTCGCTCGAGGTCATCGCCACGCGCACGCCAAGTGGCGTGCATGCATCGGCGATGCGGGAGTCGTCGGTGGCGACCACGAGGTCGTCCAGCGACACGGCCTTGGCGCATTGGGCGATGCAGTGGGCGATGACGGGCTTGCCGCCGAGGTCGGCGAGTGCCTTGCCGGGGAATCTCGTGGAGGCATACCTCGCCGGGATGACGACGAGGAACGGTCGAGTCCCTGTCATTGGCTTCTCACCTCAGAGCGGGGCAAAGAGCGACGAGCGCTCGATGTCGTAGCGCGTCCTCGTGAGGGCGACGACCGGCGGATGCGAGGGTGACGAGGAGAACGCGTGGAACACGTCGTTCATCTCGGCGAAGCGGTGGTCGTCGTCGGCGAAGCCGTCGAAGCCGGCGACGAAGATGCGCTTCGCCCCGCCGGCCGCGGCGAGTGCGAGGGCGTAGGCGGCGGACAACAGGCGCGGGATCTCGAGCGTCGTCGAGGTTCCACCGAAGGCCCCCGTGCCGGTGACGACGCCGACGTCGTTCAACGTGCGCACCGAGATGTTGTGCTCGGCGAGCATCGCGCCCGGTGCATAGACCGGACAGGTGAGGGAGGCGAGACCGGATGCCTCGAGCACCGCGCGCTCGGGGTGGCAGACGGCCACGGCCGAGATGAGCGCGGGATCAATCGCGGAGAACGCGCCGAGTCCGATCGCGAGCACGTTGTGCTGCTTGACGAACTGTTCGATCTCGGTCTTCTTGGCGCGCGCCTCTGCGCCAGGACCGACGATGAGGACGTCGCGATTCGCGCACCATCCGCTCACGTCGGTCGAGCCGGCGTACGACACGGTACGTCCCGCGGTGATGCCGACCAGTCGGTTGCGGTCGAACTGCGCACCGCCGTGCTCGTTCAGGTGCTCGAGGGTGTCGACGATCTGGCTCGGCGGGTAGCGGCCGTCCTTCGTCAGTTCCATCACGTACGTCGGGTGGATGCCGTAGTTCGCAGAGAGGAAGTAGTACAGGTTGGAGCCCCACTCGTACGTGCGTTGCATGTCGGTGAAGTCGCGGGCGACCAGGTTGACGAGCTGTGACACGTCGATCGAGCTGCGACCGAGGCGCACGAGCTCCGGTGCGAGGTATTCGGTGCGCACGTTGCCGGGACCGCGACCCATGCCGAGCACGGTGGCGTCCGCCCAGGTGGCTCCGGCGTCGATCGCAGCGAGCGTGCTCGCCAGCGCATACGTCATGTTGTCGTGGAGGTGACAGCCGACGGGGCCTTCGAAGCCATCGAGCAGCGAGTGGATGATCGGCGGGAGGTCACTCGGACGAAGTCCGCCGAAGGAGTCTGCGATGTAGGCGACTTCGACGCCCATCTCCTTGCATCGCCGACCGAAGTCGACGATCTCTGCCGGGGTGCGATCGCTCACCTGCATCATGTTCAACGCGACGCGATAGCCGAGGCGGTGCAGTTCGTCGATCGCCGGAGCGAGCGGTGCGACCTCTTTGTAGAGCGCCGCGAAGCGCACCATGTCGACGCGACTGTTGGCCTTCTTGGCGAACACCTGACGCACCGCGGCGACGGGGTCGGCGGCCGAGACGATGTCCTTGGCGTTCATCATCACGGCCACGGTGCGCTCGGGGGCGATGTTCAGTCCGGAGAGGAACTCGTCCGTGGTGAAGGCCGTCGGTCCGAGGTAGCGGTCGGCCCCGAAGCGGCGAAAGCCCATCTCGATCACGTCGACTCGGGCGCGTTCCATCGCGTCCACGTAGCGACGGATTACGTCGGCTGAATAGTCCCAATCGTTGTAGTACCCGCCGTCGCGCAGCGTGCAGTCAACCAGGGTCACCTTCTGGGCAGAAGTCACTGGCTCAATTCTACCGAGGCGCCAGGTTCAGTTCTTGCAGGTCAATTCGTTGGCCGGTACGACGAGATCGATGAGGTACTGGTCGACGGCGGTCGTCACGCACTCATTTGCCCCATACCCGGTGTGTTGGTTCGCGGTGACGACGATCAGGATTCCCTGTTCCAACTTCTTTGCCATCCGCCGCGTGGACTCGAGCGGTGTCGCTGCGTCTCCGGTGGTGCCGACGACGACGATCGGACCTGCACCCTTGCCCGTGATCTCGACACGGGGCGCCTGGTCGATGGGCCACAGTGCGCATGCGTATCCGTAGGCGAAGTTCGCACCGAGGCGTGGAGCGGCAGCGACGAACTCACCGACCGAAGCATTCACTTCCTCGACGCTCGTTGCCCCCGGATCATCGAGACAGGAGATCGAGAGGAACGCTTCGAGCTCGTTGCCGTACGTGCCGTCGTCCTTGCGTTGGTAGTACTGGTCGTAGAGCGCGAGCAGTCCCGAACCGTCGCCGTCTTGGGCGGCATCGAGCGCGGCCTCCAGTTGTGGCCAGTAGAAGTCGGAGTACATCGCTTGGGCGATCGCGGTGTAGGCGACGCCCTGGGTGACCGGAGTGCGATTCGCAGTCACGACGAGCGGCGACGCATCGAGGTCGGCGAGGAGCTTGTCGAATGCACCCTCGGCGTTGCCCTTGTTGTGGAACTTGCACGACACCCGTGAGCTGCACTGGGCGAGGAATGCGGTCAGCTGCTGTTCGAATCCCTTCGCCTGGCTCATACCTTCTTGCTTCGACGTTGCATCGGGGTCAACTGCTCCATCCAACACCGCGGCGCGCACCGTGTCGGGAAACAGCGTCGCCCACGTCGCCCCGAGTTCGGATCCATAGGAGAACCCGAGGTAGGTGATCTGTTCTTCGCCGAGTGCGATGCGCAGGCTGTTCATGTCGCGGGCGCTCGCCGCAGTCGAGATGTACGGGAGGATCTCGCCCGAGCGCGCCAGGCACTCGTCGTTGAAGCGTTGCGACGCGTCGATCAGGGCCTGGATCTCTTCGTCATTGTCGGGAGGGGAGTCGATGCCGAAGTATTCGTCGTAGGTGTCGACGCAATCGACGGCCGGGGTGGACTGACCGGTCCCACGCGGGTCCCACGCGATGACGTCGAAACTCTTGAGAAGGTCGCTAGAGAAGTAGTAGTAGGCGTCGTCGGCCAGGGAGCTTCCGCCGAAGCCCGGGCCGCCGGGGTTTACGAGGAGCGAACCGACGCGGGTCGAAGGATCGTCGGCGGGGCGCTTCTTCACGAACAAGGTGAAGGATCCCTTGGACGGGTCGTCGTAGTCGTATGGCACGTCGAGGGTCGCGCAGACGACCGCCGACTCGGGCTCTGCGCCGTCGCAGGCATCCCACTCGAGCGTGGACGGGACGAACGAGGACGATGTGGACTGCGTCGTGGACTCGCTGGATGAAGTCGTGGCATCACCCGAGGAGCAGGCGGCAAGGAGGCCACCGAGTGCGAGGCCGACGAGGAGTCGGCGCACGACGAATCGCATCAGTCCAGCCTACGAGTGGCACGGGCGCTGAACGGCGCTCGTAGCCTGACGGCATGCGCATGGGTCCCCACCACCTCATTCCGGGTGATGAGAGCGCGGTGAAGGGTGCGTCGATCCGCGGATCGTCGCTGCGCAGGGTCGCCCGCTTTGCTGGCCCGTATCGCACGCGGATCTCGTTCTTCCTCGCCTCGATCCTCGTTGCGGCACTTGTGGCACTCGCCCCACCACTGCTGTTTCGCCGGATCGTCGACGTGTCGATTCCGAACGCCGATCGTCGAGCCATCGTCGTGCTGACGATCGTGCTCGTCGTGCTCGCGCTGGCCGAGGCCGGGCTGCAGATCGTGCAGCGTTGGCTGTCGTCGCTGATCGGTGAGGGTCTGATCTACGACTTGCGCGTGGCGCTCTTTGCCAAGGTGCAGAGCATGCCGATCGCGTTCTTCACCCGCACGCAGACCGGTTCGCTGATCAGCCGCCTGAACAACGACGTCGTCGGCGCCCAGACCGCCGTGACCGGGACGCTCGGCAGCGTCGTGTCGAACGTGGTCGTGCTCGCGACGACGCTCGTGGCAATGATCGCCCTCGAGTGGCGACTCACGGTGTTGTCGCTGATCGTGCTGCCCGCGTTCATCGTCCCGGCCCGTCGCATCGGTGTGCGACTGCAGGACATCTCCCGCGAGCAGATGGGCCTGAACGCCGAGATGAACACGCAGATGACCGAGCGCTTCAACGTCGCGGGAGCACTCCTCGTCAAGTTGTTCGGTCGGGGAACCGAGGAGGTCGGAGCGTTCTCGTCGCGCGCGGTGCGCGTGCGTGACATCGGCGTGAAGTCGGCGATGTACGGACGGGTGTTCTTCGTCGCCCTCGGTCTCGTCGGCGCTCTCGGTGCCGTGGCGATCTATGGCGTCGGCGCCTTCATGGTCGTCGATGGTGGAATCTCCGTCGGCACGCTCGTGGCGATGGCGGCGTTCGTGCAGCGCATCTACCAGCCACTGACGGGTCTGACGAATGCGCGTCTCGAGATCCTCACCGCACTCGTCAGCTTCGAGCGCGTCTTCGAGGTGCTCGATGCGCCGGTTGCAATCACCGAACGCCCGGGCGCGATCGAGTTGGCATCGCCGAAGGGTCGCGTCGAGTTCCGCAACGTGACGTTCCGGTATCCCCGGGGCAAGGACGTCTCGATCGCCTCACTCGAGTCCGCCCAGTCGCACGCCGCGCCCGATGCG
>CAYXIY010000065.1:0-2763 GCA_964465475.1 uncultured Acidimicrobium sp.
CCACGACGCACCGGCTCTAGCTCGTCGATGATCTCCATCGCCCGCACCTTCGGCGCTCCGCTCACCGTGCCGGCAGGCAGGGTCGCACGCAGCACGTCGATCGGACCCAGTCCGTCGCGCAATTCGCCCGAGACCTGCGAGGTGAGGTGCATCACGTGGCTGTAGCGCTCGAGGGTCATCATCTCGTCCACGTTCATCGTGCCGAACTTGGCGACGCGGCCGACGTCGTTGCGGGCCAAGTCGATGAGCATGACGTGCTCGGCGATCTCCTTGGGGTTCTCCTTCAACTCGGCGGCGAGCAGTCGGTCGTGCTCGTCGTCGCGACCACGCTTGCGTGTGCCGGCGATCGGACGAGAGATCACGCGACCCGACAACAACTGCACCATCGGCTCGGGCGAGCTCCCGACGATCGTGATCTCTGGATGCTTCACGTAATACATGTACGGACTCGGGTTGACCTGGCGCAGCACGCGATAGAAGTCGAACGGGTCGGCCTCGAGGTCGATGTCGGTGCGCTGGGACAACACGACCTGGAAGATGTCGCCCGCCCTGATGTACTCCTTGGCGGCCTCGACGCTTCGCTGGTAGTCGCTTCCCTTGCCGACGTCGCGCACGGTGACCGCACGCTCTTCGTCGCTCGGTGGTTCGACGGCGACGTCGGAGAAGGGTTGGGCGAGGTCGGCGACCGTGCGCTCGATGCGGCCGATTGCCGCGTCGTAGGCGGCGTCGATCGCCGTGGAATCCATGCCGTGCACGGCGACGCTCTCAAGCACGTATGCGCGCTGGCGCCAGTGGTCGAAGGCCACGAGCGAGCCGATCATCGACATGATCGCATCCGGCAGTCCCCGATCGTCGCGTGCCGACGTCGGCAGCGTCTCGACCTCGCGCACGACGTCGAAACCGAGGAAACCCATGAGACCACCTTGCAGTGGCGGCAACTCGGGCAGGAGTGGTGCGTGATAGATCGAGAGCAACGACTCCATCGCCGCCAGGATCCCGCGATCGAGCACCACGCCGTCGGGCAGGGGCGCGTCACTCGTCACGACGCCATCGCGCAGCACGAGCGTGCGCTGTGCGTGTCGGCCGACGAACGAATAGCGACTCCAGCGCTCGCCGTGCTCGACGGACTCGAGCAAGAACCCGGGGCCGTCACCGACGAGCTTCAAGTACGCCGACACCGGCGTCTCGACGTCGGCGAGCAACTCTGTCCACACCGGCACCACGCTGTAGCGCGAGGCAAGGTCGGCAAACGTCGCGCGATCGGGCTGGATGCGCATCAGATGTACAGGCCGGTGGATGCTTCGATGCGCGAGGCGGCCACCGCGTGCAAGTCCCGTTCACGCAACATGATGTAGTCCTGGCCCCCGACCTCGACCTCGTAGCGGTCGTCCGGACTGAACAGCACCTGGTCCCCGACTTCCGCCACGCGAACGTTCTGACCGAGGGCGACGACCTGCGCCCAGACCAGGCGCTTGGACACCTGAGCAGTCGCAGGAATGAGGATGCCGCCCATCGAACGGCGTTCGCCGTCGGCGCTCGGGATGCGAACGAGCACCCGATCGTTCAACATCTTGATCGGCAGCTTTTCCTGCTCAACGGTCACGCCGAAAGGGTATCCGTGGACGGGACCGGCTTCACCCCGAATTGTCAGCCAGCTCGACCCTGACGCACCGCGCGCTGCACGAGTCGCAACGCCGTGTTGACGCCCCGTTCCGCTTCATACATCGCCATCAACATGTCGTCGCCGACCTCGGCTGCGTTCGGATCTCGAATCGACATCGCGCGACGCTGGGCGAGGTCCGCGATCCGCTCGCGACACCGGTCGAGCGTGTCGGCGAGTGCGGCGAGTTCCGCGCGCGTCGTCTCGGTGTTCGCATCCGACATCCACGGAATACTAAGCCCCGACATGACAAAGGCCCCCGAAGGGGCCTCCATCATGCGATCCCAGGCGGCGGACCCGGTGATCGCCTCGCGCGAGCAACGCGCGAAGTCATGACTCTACTGGCCCCCTGCTCCCGTGCGCACGGCGGGGCGCCTGGAACCGGCCGAGCGCGCCATCGACGCCCGCGGAAGCGCCGAAGACGGGCAGATGTCGGCGAGTTCACATGTCACACACATCGGCTTCTTGGCATCGCACACCCGACGACCGTGGAGGATGAGACGAAGCGAGAACTCCCCCCACTCCTCGGGCGGCAACAGCGCATGCAGCGCGTACTCGACCTTGACCGGGTCCTCCTCCTTGGTCAACTCGAGCCGCCGCGACAATCGACCGACGTGGGTGTCGACCGGTAGCCCAGGCAGATCAAAGACAACGCTGCGCAACACGTTCGCCGTCTTGCGACCGACGCCAGGCAACGTCACGAGGTCGTCGATCTCGTGCGGCACGACGCCGCCGAATCGCGTCATCACCGCGTGTGCCATGCCGATCAGGTTCTTCGCCTTGGTTTGGTAGAAGCCCGTCGAGCGCACGAGCTCTTCGACGTGGCCGACGTCGGCCACCGACAGTGCCTGCGGCGTCGGATAGTGACGAAACAGCTCGGGCGTCACCATGTTCACGCGAGCGTCCGTGCACTGCGCGGAAAGGATGGTGGCCGAGAGAAGTTGAAACGCATCGGCATGCGTGAGCTCACAGACCGCCTCGGGATAGATCGACTTCAGTCGTCGCAGAACCTCCGTCGCCCTGTCCTGCACCTTCTTCGACGGCTTGGCAACCTTCGTCACGGCCGACTTCTTTGACGCGGACTTCTTCGCCGCGGACTTCTT
>CAYXIY010000065.1:2863-7371 GCA_964465475.1 uncultured Acidimicrobium sp.
TCGCGCTCGTCTTTGTTGCCTTCGTTGCACGTCGCGCCGCCACGGGCCGAACTCTAGCCAAGTACCCCTCGGTAGCCTGAACGCATGGCCGTGCTCGAGATCAAGCGACGACTCGTCGACGGCGACATGGCCGACGTCGACGAGCTGTTGCGTCAGGTCGAACGGGCGGACGGTCAACGACCACTGTCGGACCACTTGTGGATCGACCTGCGCGAAGGTGGGCGGCCGGGCTTCGTCGGTCTCCTCGCCTGGATACCCGGGCACGACCACCTCGTCGCCTACTGCCAGGTGTCGCGGGGCAACGACTCGTGGTCTCTCGACGTCATCGTCTCCCCCCACCATCGTTACGAGATGTCCTCGATCGGCCCGGAGATCCTCGGGGAGGCGCTGCGGGTGATCGCCTCCGAGGGTGGCGGGCGTGTGCACTGGTGGGTGTTCGAGCCGACCGCGCTGCATGCCGAACTTGCCCATGCCGTCGGTCTCGCCGAGGGACGACTGGCGATCCAAATGCGCGTGCCGCTGCCAATCGCCGCCCCGGCGCCCACGATCACGACCCGACCCTTCCGCGTCGGCCACGACGAGGATGCGTGGCTCGCGGTGAACAATCGCGCCTTTGCCGCGCACCCCGAACAGGGCGCGTGGTCGCTCGACATCCTGCGCTCGCGACAGGAACAGCCGTGGTTCAATCCGAGTGGATTCTTGCTGCACGAGGTCGACGGTCGACTCGCCGGATTCTGCTGGACCAAGGTGCACCTCGACACCCAGCCGGTCCTCGGCGAGATCTACGTGATCGCCGTCGATCCCGACTTCGCAGGACGCGGACTCGGACGTGAACTCACCGTCGCCGGCTTGCGATACCTGCACCAGATCGGCGCACCGGTGGGAATGTTGTACGTGGATTCGAACAACGAACGCGCAGTGTCGTTGTATCGCTCGCTCGGATTTGCCCCGCACCACACCCAACGTGCGTTCGTCGGCAACGTGAAATAGCCTCTACCACCATGTCGAGCACCCACGAAGAGTCACTGCCCCGCTGGTCCGTCGCCGACGTGCACGAGAGCTTCGATGCGCGCAGCTTCACCGACTCGATGGAGCGACTCGGCGCGTCCATCACCCGACTCGAGGCGTTGTTCGAGGAACACGACATCCGCGCCACCACTCCCCGTCCCCCGAGCGCCAAGGACGGCGCTGCCGCCGATGCGGCGATCTCGGCGTTCAACTCGACGGTCGAGGAGTCCGAGATCCTCCTCAGCTACGTCTATGCCACCGTCAGCACCGACTCGCGACACGAGCGGGCCCAAGGTCTGCTCAGCGAACTCGAGAACCTGGACGCCAAGGTCTCGCCGCTGCTCGCCCGCCTCGCCGACTGGGTCGCCTCGCTCGGCGCGAGCGAACTCGCACTCGTCAGCACGCAAGCCAAGGAACACCTTGGACCGCTCCTTCGTCTGCAGGATCGCGCGGAGCACCAGATGTCGGAGAGCGAAGAAGGTCTGTATGCCGAGCTCTCCACGACGGGATCGTCCGCGTGGGGTCGCCTGCATGGCGACCTCACCTCTCAGCTGTCGACCGAGGTGAACCTGCCGAGTGGAACGAAGACCATGCCAATGGCCGCGGTGCGCGGACTCGCCACCGATCCGGATCCCGCGGTGCGCAAGGCCGCATACGACGCCGAGATGCGCGCGTGGCCGACGGTGTCGGTGGCCTGTGCGGCGGCGATGAACAGCATCAAGGGCGAAGCCAACGTGGTCAACAAGCGCCGCGCGTGGAGTTCACCCCTCGATGCCTCGCTGTATGCGAACTCCGTCAGCCGCGCCACCTTCGACGCGATGCAGTCCGCCGTGCACGCCTCGCTCGGGGACTTCCGCCGCTGGATGCGAGTCAAGGGTCGCCTGCACGGGGATGCGAACGGCCTGTCGTGGTGGAACATGTTCGCACCGCTCGAGTTCTCCCCGTCGACGATCTCCTGGGACGAGGGCATCTCTCTCGTCAAGGGTGCGTTCGCCAGCTACTCGAACAACCTCGCCCATCTCGTCGACCGTTCGATCGACGAACAATGGCTGGACGCCGAACCCCGCGAGGGCAAGGTCGGCGGCGCGTTCTGCATGCCCTTCGTCGGCGACCGCTCGCTCGTGCTCCTCAACTGGTCGGGCAGCGTGGACTCCGCGCAGACCACCGCGCACGAGCTCGGTCACGCGTACCACAACACCCAGCTCGCCCAACGCACGGCGCTGCAGAAGCGCGTGCCGATGGCGCTCGCGGAGACGGCAAGCATCTTCTGCGAAACCCTCGTCGTCGAGGAAGGGCTCGCCCGACTGTCGGGTGACGAGCGCCTCGCGCTGTTGGACGTCAACCTGATCGGCGCAGCCCAGGTCGTCGTCGACATCCACTCCCGCTTCTTGTTCGAGACCGAGGTCTTCGCCCGCCGTCAGCGCCGCACGCTGGGCGTGAGCGAGTTGAACGAGATGATGTTGGACGCACAAGCAAACGCCTACGGGGACGGAATCGACCCCGCGACGCGCCATCCGCACATGTGGGTGCTCAAGCCGCACTACTACGGCAGCCACTTCTACAACTGGCCATATACCTATGGTCTGCTCTTCGGTCTCGGGCTCTACGCCAAGTACCAGGAGAATCCGACCAAGTTCCGCGACGGCTACGACACCGTGCTCTCGCGCGCCGGGATGGACACCGCCGAGGAACTCGGCGAGTCGTTCGGTCTCGACGTCACGAGCGAATCGTTCTGGACGGCGAGCTTGGACGTGCTTCGCACGCGCATGGCCGACTACGAACGTCTTGCCCAGCCACACCTCGGCTGAGACCGTAACCTTGGACAATGGCGAGCCTGTTCGACGTCACCCGTGACGACCTCGCCGCGTTGCTCGACGGCGAACCGGCGTTTCGACTCACCCAGCTGTGGGAAGGCCTGTATGCGAACCTGCAGGATCCCGACGACATCCTGACCCTGCCAAAGGCTCTGCGCGAGCGGCTCGCCACGGCGCTACCGAGTGCACTCGAGCTCACGACGACGAGCATCAGTGACTCCGGTGACACCGTGAAATTCCTGTGGTCGCTGCGCGACGGCGGTCACCCGATCGAAACCGTGCTCATGCACTATCGCGACCGCGCAACCGTGTGCGTGAGTACGCAGGCCGGTTGTGCGATGGCGTGCGGCTTTTGTGCCACCGGTCAGGCCGGATTCACCCGTCAACTCTCCGTTGGGGAGATCGTCGAGCAAGTGGTGCGCGCCGCACGAGCAAGCAAGGCCAAGGGGCAACGCCTCGCCAACGTCGTGTTCATGGGCATGGGCGAACCGCTCGCCAACGAACCTGCGGTGTGGGGTGCAGTCGAACGAATCCACGGCGACCTCGGCCTCTCGGCGCGACACCTCACGATCTCCACCGTCGGCATCATCCCCGGCATCCGCACGCTCGCCGAGCGGCCGCTCCCCGTCAACCTCGCGGTGTCGCTGCACGCGGCACGCAACGACCTGCGCGACGAACTCGTACCGATCAACAAGCGCTACCCGATCGACGACCTCGTCGCCGCCTGTAACGACTATCTCGCTGCCAAGAACCGCCGCATCAGCTTCGAGTGGGCGATGATCGACGGGGTCAACGACCAGCCACGTGACGCACGCGAACTCGCCACCTTGGTCCATCGACTGAAGCCGAGCGCACACGTCAACTTGATCCCGCTGAATCCGACACCGGGTTGGCCGACGACCGGGACCCCGAAGGTGCGGATAGCCGAATTCGCCAAGCGACTCGAAGAACTGCACGTGAACGTCACGGTGCGGCGCAATCGTGGAACCGACATCGACGCAGCCTGTGGGCAGCTCGCCGCTGGTCAGCCCGTGCGAATTCAGTCTCGTCGCTCGACGGCGACGATCTAGTTCTCGACCAGCGCTGCCAGTCGGCTTCGACCGCGTTCGATCTGCTCACCGAGCACGCGTTCGAGGATGCCGCCCGTGAAGAGCGACCCGCCGTAGTGCAGGTGCATGGTCAGCGTGCTCGTTTCGCCCGACGACGTGATCGTCGCGGTCAAGACCCACGGCGCATGCGGTCGACCGTCACGTTCTCGACGCTCGAATCGCACCAGGCTCGGCGACTGCGACTCCGAACGGACCATGCGCAGGCGCTTGGAACGTGCGAACGGACCGACCTTGGCACGCAGTTCCACTTCCCACGCCCCTTCACCATCAGGCGCCACCCGATGCACGAGATCCATCCATTGGGGATAGCTCGAGAGATCCGACACGAGGGCGAACACTCGACTCGGCTCGCATGCCGCATCGAGCGATGCGCGTACGTCCATCGACATCAGGGAATGTCGTGTTCGTTGAACGGCTCACGCTCGAGCCGATCGGTCGGCTCTGGTCGCGGCTGGGAGACGGTGTCGTCGAGACCGAACGCACGACTGAGCAACTTTCCCTTCGGCCGCAACACGCCACCGAGATCGTCGGTGCGGTCGAACTGCGGCTTCCAGGCCTTCGTCGCATCTACGTCGGC
>CAYXIY010000066.1:0-7357 GCA_964465475.1 uncultured Acidimicrobium sp.
CCACCATGCCGACGTACGTCTACAAATTCCTCGACACCGGGGAGACGATCGAGGTGCAGCAGGCCTTCACCGACGAGCCCCTCACCGAGCTCGCCCACCCCGTGGACGGCACCGTGAAGGCCGTGAAGAAGGTGTTCACCCCCGTCGGCGTGTCGTTCAAGGGTGGCGGCTTCTACAAGACCGACAGTCGTGGCTCGTCCAGTTCGTCGAGCTCCACCTCGAGCTCGACGTCGACGACCACCTCGACGACTGATTCCTCGAGCACCCCGGCGGCGCCTGCCCCGGCCGCCTCGACGTCCACCGCAACGTCGACCCCGTCGTCCACCACGTCGTCCTGATAGGTCTCGCGCACACATCCGTGTGCCGATGACGATCGAACGACTCAGACGACTCACCACCCTTGTCGCCGAACGCGCCCTCGAGGCATCCATCGTGCTCGCTCGGTCTCCGGCGTTGCAGCGGATCGTCGTCGGTTTCGGCGTCGCGGCGCTCGGTGCGTCGGTCTTTGCGACCATGATTCGCCTCGAGCGATCGATCGATGCACACGGCCAGATGGTCACGGTGTTCGTGACCACGTCTGCAATCGAGCCCGGTGATGACGTGACCAACGAGGTGCTTCGCCGGCTCGACGTCCCCGTCGCCTACCTCGCACCGAACGCACTGCGTGACGCGACGGGTGTCGTTGCGTCACAACCACTCCACGTCGGCGATCTGCTCACGACCTCGAACACGACGCGCTCCCGCGCCACGGTGATTCCAGAGGGTTGGCGCGGGATCAGCATCGATGCTGGCGGGCTCGCCGAACGCCTCGTGGCAGGCACGAGCGTGGACGTCATGGCCAACGGCACGTTCCTCGTCGAGGGTGCGCTCGTTGTCGAGGTCGGTCGCGACGATCGCTCGGTGTTGATCGCGGTTCCCCACGACGTCGTCGTCGACGTCGCAGATGCAGCGACCCTCGGGATCGCGGTCCTCGCGATCGCTGGCTAGCGCACCGAGCTTGCGAGCAGCGCAAAGACGCCGAGACCGACGACGATGCGATAGACGACGAAGCCGGTGAACCGACGCGTACGCAGCAGTTTGATCATCCCCCACATCGCAATCCATCCGGAGATTCCCGATGCGACGATTCCAGCCACGAGCGCCGCGCCGAGACCGTCGGGCACTCCGTCGCCGATCAACGAGCCGAGCTGGAACACGACCGCCGCAGCGATCACGGGGATCGACATGAGGAAGCTGATCCGAGCCGCGGCGTCGCGGCTGAAGCCGATCGCGCGTGCCATGGAGATCGTGATCCCTGATCGAGAGGTTCCTGGATTGAGTGCGAGCACCTGCGCACAACCGGTGAGCATCGCGTCGCGCAGCCGGTAGTCGGCGACGTCGCGCGAACCCGATCGACGATCCGCCCACCACAACACGAGTGCGAATCCGATCAACGACGCAGCGATCGCCGCTGGTCCACCGAGTGACTCGGTGATCCAGTCCTGTGCGACGACTCCAACCAGCCCTGCAGGGATGGCCGATGCGACGAAGAACCAGGCCGACTTGCCCGTCGGGGTTGCACTGCGCGGGCGACGCAGCGCACCGAGTCCAGCCCCTACGTATTTGACGAGTTCGGTACGCATATAGATGACGACTGCAACGAGGGTGCCGAGGTGCAGGGCCGTGTCGAAGGCCTTGGCGACGGCTTCGTCGGTGAAGTCGTTCCATCCGAACAACCAGGGCACCAACTCGAGGTGGCCGCTCGAGGAGATCGGAAGGAACTCGGTCAACCCTTGGACGATGCCGAGGACGATCGCGTGCAGGATCGACATGGGCCGACTGGTTACTGCCCGCTCATGGTCACGTCACGAATGACGAGCGACAGCCCGGCTGCGCGCGAGGGCAACCAGTCGACGTCGCCACCGATGGCGACGATGTCGAGCAGCATCTTTTGCAGCGTGCTCGCGATGGTGAACTCGCGAACCGGTTCACCGATGGTGCCGTTGCGAATCAACATGCCAGATGCCCCGGTCGAGAAGTCGCCCGAGATCGGGTTCACTCCACTGTGCAGCCCCGAGACCATCTGAATGAGCACGCCGTCGTCGACGTCGGCGATCAACTGCTCCTGCGTGGCCGTTCCCGGAACGAGCTGCATGGCAAGGCATCCGACCCCGGGGGTCGAGGCGAATCCGCCGCGCGTGGCGTTCCCCGTGCTCTTCGTCGACATGCGACGCGCGCTGTAGGACGACTGCACGAACTGCTTGAGCACCCCGCCTTCGATCAACACGTTGCGACGAGCCGCAAGGCCCTCCCCGTCGATGTCGGTCGCCGTGTACGCGAGCGGGTTCGTCGGATCGTCGACGAGGGTGATTCGCGGATCGGCGACCGTGTCCCCGAGACGCTCGGCGAACAGACTGCGTCCCTTGGCGACGTTCTCACCGTTCAGCGTGCTCGACAGCACGCCGAGGAACTGCGACGTCACGAACGGATCGAGCACCACCGTCGTGCGCTTGCTCGCGGGCTTGGAGGCTCCGAGCAGGCGCGTGGCTCGCTCGGCCGCCTCGCGTGCCGCGCGAGTGAGATCGAACTCCTTCGGCGAATCACCGACCGAGTAGCCGAATCCCGTCTGGGTCTCCTCGTCGTCGTCGGCGAGCGTGGAGACCGAGACGTAACACGAGTTGCCACGACCGCTCTCGCGGATGCCGGTCGTCGTCGAGACCGCGACCTCGCCCCATCCGTCGTCGTAGTTCGACTCCTCGACACGCACGCGCGAGTCCATCCCGAGCGTGAGTCGCTCGAGTTCCTTGGTCAGTGCGATCTTGTCGGTCGTCGGGTAGTTGGCGAGTTCGTCGTCCCAGAACTTCTGCGGAATCTGCTCCACGCCATCGGGCGTCGCGAGTCCGGCGAACTCGTCAGGCGTTCCGAACGAGACGTTGTCGCGTGCGTCGGCGAGCACCTCGGCGATTGCGGCCGGATCGAGCGTGCCCGCGTAGGCGAACCCCGTGCGTCCGTCACGGATGACGCGGATGCCGACGCCTTCGCTCTGGGCCGACACGAAGTGCTCGACTTCGCCCTCATAGACGCGAATGGCGGTCTCCCCGCCACGGCTCACGTAGGCCTCGATCTGTTCCCCGGGCTTGGCCGCGGCGACCACTCGGTCGGCGATCTCCTGCAGATCGGGCACCCCGATCGTCATGCCGCGGTTCCACCGATCGTCATCGACGTGACGCGCAGCGTCGGGCAGCCGTCGCCGACCGGCACGCCCTGGCCATCCTTGCCACAGGTGCCCGGGCCGCCCATCGCAAAGTCGTTGCCCAACAGGTCGATGTCCTTCAGCACCTGCGGACCGTTTCCGATCAAGTTTCCTTCACGCAACGGTTCGGTGATCTCGCCGTTTTCGATGAGGTAGGCCTCGACCATGCCGAAGACGAAGTCACCGCTCGCGGTGTCGACCTGTCCGCCACCGAGCTTGGCGACGTAGACGCCGCGCTCGGTCGCGCGAATGATGTCCTCCGGGTCCTCGGTGCCAGCCGTGACGAACGTGTTCGTCATCCGCACCATCGGCAGGTCCGCATAGCTCTGTCGACGACCGTTGCCGCTCTGGCGGCGCCCTTCGCGTCGTGCGCGGATGTAGTCCCACATGTAGTCGGTGAGCACGCCGTTTTCGATCAGCGTGTTCGACTGCGTCGGGTGACCCTCGTCGTCGATGCCGATCGCGCCCCACTCACCCGTCATCGTGCCGTCGTCGACGACGGTGACGAGCGGAGAGGCAACGAGCTGACCGACTTTGTCGCGATAGACGCTCGCGCCCTTGCCGACGAGGTCGGCTTCGAGTCCGTGACCGCACGCCTCGTGGAACAACACGCCACCGGAACCCTGCTTGATGACGACCGGCATCGCACTCGACGGAGCCGGGCGCGCCTTCAGTTTGGTCAGCGCCTGCCGTGCGGCCGCCATCGCAAGTTCCTCGACGTCGTTGTCGTCGAACACCTCGAAGCCGATGGTGTGGCCGAGCGACTGGTATCCGGTCTGCATGCCAGCGTCACCGTTGGCAATCGCGCTCACGCGAAACAGCGTGCGAACCTGCGTGTCGGCACTGAAGACTCCGTCGGAGTTGGCCACGAGGATGCGCTTGATCGAATCGCCGTAACCGGCGGAGACCTGGACGATCGCCGAGTCGAGCGAGCGAGCCGCGTCGTTCGCACGCTTCAACAACTCGACCTTCGTCGCCTTGGTCACCGAATCAGGTGCGGTGCGCACGGTGTTCACGGGATGCGTGAGGAGCGGTCGCAGGGCGATCGTGTGCACGCCCCCATCGCCCTGGCGAGCAGCTTGCGCGGCGGCCTCAGCCGCGGCGAGCAGACCCTTTTCACTCAGGTCCGAGGTGTGGGCAAACCCTGTCGTCTCGCCAGCGATGACGCGGATTCCTGCTCCGCGGTCACGACCGCTGTTGACCTGCTCGACTTTGTTGTCATCCAGACCGGCAGACGTGGACCGTTTGTCCTCGACGAAGATCTCCGCGAACTCGGCGCCGGTGCTTCTGCCCTTGGCGAGCACCCGCGCGATGACATCGGGATCGACGAGGGGATTTTCGGTCATGGACATGCGCTTCAGCCTACCCATCGCGTTCCGCGTGGCTCAGTCGAGCGCCGCTTCGCCAATACGCTTGATGTCGTGCACGACACGTCCCCCGAGCAGCTTGTCGTCGCCGTCCCCCGACACCATCGCACGCTGTGGTGGAAGGAAGTGCTGATCATCGGCACGTTCTATGCGATCTACACGCTGATTCGCAATCAGTTTGGTTCCGCGCTCGTACGCGGCGTCGAAGTTCCGCTGCACGCCTTCACCAACGCGATCCGCGTGATCCGTATCGAACGTGCGCTCGGTCTCTACCACGAGGAGACGATCCAGGATTGGTTCCTCCCCCACGTCTGGTTCATCAAGTTGATGAACACCTACTACGGGACCGCACACTTCTTCGTCACCCTTGCGATCTTCCTCGTGCTGTTCAAGAAGCGCCCGGACGTGTTCGGCCAGTGGCGCAACACGTTGGCCGCAATGACCGGGCTCGCCCTCATCGGATTCGTGTTGTTTCCGTTGATGCCGCCACGGTTGCTCGACGAGCCCTGCCCCGACCTTGGCCACGGAGGTGCATGCATCGAGCACGAACTGCGCAACTACAACGGCGCGGAGAACTTCGGATTCGTCGACACCATCGCCGAGTTCGGCGGACCGTGGGCATTCAACGAAGGACCAGGTGCGACGCTGTCGAACCAATACGCAGCGATGCCGTCACTGCACATCGGTTGGTCGACGTGGTGCGTGTTCGCAATGTGGCCACTCGCCAAGCGACGTTGGATTCGAACCGCGTTGTTCCTCTATCCCGCAACGACGCTGCTGTGCATCGTCGTCACCGGCAATCACTTCTGGATCGACGGTCTCGGTGGTCTCCTTGTCTTCGGAGTCGGATTCGTCATCGGCACGTGGCTACATCGCTGGAATCATCGGCGTCTCGATGCGAGGATGGCTTCTCACCCCGCACTCTGACACGGGTAGCGTGGAGAGCCATGGCTCTCGCCGACATCACGAAACCAAGCGATCTTCGCGGACTGTCCGGCGCCCAACTGACCGAACTCGCCGACGAGATCCGTCGCTTCGTGGTCGACGCCGTCGCCGAGACCGGTGGCCACCTCGGCTCCAACCTCGGGGCCGTCGAGTTGACGCTCGCACTGCATCGGGTGTTCGAGTCCCCGACCGATGCGATCCTCTGGGACACCGGCCACCAGGCCTACGTGCACAAGATCGTCACGGGTCGCCAAGCCGGATTCTCCAAGCTGCGCCAAGCCGGCGGCATCTCCGGTTACCCGAGCCGCGAGGAGAGCCCGCACGACTTCATCGAAAACAGCCACGCCTCGACCGTGCTCAGCTACGCCTACGGCCTTGCGGTGGCGCGCGACTCGGGCCAACGCAAGGACCTGCGCAACATCGTCGCGGTGATCGGCGACGGCTCGATGACGGGCGGCATGGCGTACGAGGCGCTGAACAACCTTGGCCACAGCGGCAAGCGTGTGATCATCGTGTTGAACGACAACGGGCGCAGCTACGCACCAACGATCTCGAACCTCACCCAGGGCGGATCGGTCGAAACCGACACGCACCACACCGGCCCCGTCGAGCGACTCACCGAGACGCTCTCGCACAAGCTCACCGACATTCGCCTCAACCCCGTCTACGTGCGTCGCCAGCGCAAGCTCGAGAAGTTCCTGAAGGATCTACCCCTCATCGGACCACAGGCCGAGCGCGGGCTCGAGGCGATCAAGGCGGGCGTGCGCGAGTTCCTCCAGCCTCCGGCGTTCTTCGAGGCGCTCGGCGTGCGCTACATCGGTCCCATCGACGGCCACGACATCGAGGCGCTCGAACACGCCTTCGACTCGGCGAGCCAACGAGTCGCCGAAGGCCCGATCGTCATCCACGTCATCACGCAAAAAGGTCGCGGGTATCTGCCCGCAGAAGACGACGACGAAAAGCACCTCCACGACGCACCGGTGTTCGACCCCGCCAAGGGCCCGCCGAAGGCTGGGCCGACGGGATACACCCAAGCCTTTGCCGACACGCTCATCGATCTCGCATCGAAAGACGAGCGAATCATGGCAATCACTGCCGCGATGCCAGGACCGACCGGACTCATCGCCTTCGAGCAACACTTTCCCGATCGATTCTTCGACGTCGGCATCGCCGAGCAGCACGCCGTCACCGCGGCAGCCGGAATGGCGCTCGGTGGTCTTCGTCCCGTCGTCGCGCTGTACTCGACGTTCCTCAATCGTGCGTGGGACCAAGTCGTCTACGACGTTGCACTGCACCGTTTGCCCGTGTTGTTCTGCCTCGATCGCGCCGGCATCACCGGAGACGACGGCCCGAGCCACCACGGCATCTACGACATGGCGTTGCTGGCGAAAGTTCCAGGGATGCGAGTGCTCGCCCCCTCGAGCGCCCAGGACCTGCGCCAGATGCTCATCGATGCAATCCCGATGCTCGATGCAGGCCCAGTCGTCATCCGCTATCCGAAGGGAACCGCCCGCAACGTCGAGGCGACCGACGTCGGCCACGGGCTGTCAGCTCGCCGCCTCGTCGCCGCGTCGACGCCGACGGCATGCATCTTGGCGGTCGGCAAGATGGTCTCGGCCGCGCTCGATGCGGCAAAGACACTCGAATCTCGCGGCATCCCGACGACGGTGTGGGACGTGCGCTCGTGTGCGCCGCTCGACCAAGCGATGATCGACGACGCCGCGCGCCACTCGACAGTAGTGACGATCGAAGACGGCATCCGGGACGGCGGCATCGGCATGACGATGGCCGATGCAGTCCACCATGCATCCGG
>CAYXIY010000067.1:0-7196 GCA_964465475.1 uncultured Acidimicrobium sp.
TGGTGTTCGACCCATCCGACGTGACGGTGTTCGGCAAGCTCGTGACGGTGTTGCGCCGACTCAGCTGACGCCGAGGCGCTTGGCTACCAGCTGCAACTTCTCGTCCGGCTGCACGACCGCGACGCGCACGTTGTTCGCCCCACCTGCTCCATAGAAGTCACCGGGGCTCACGAGTGCTCCCCCTTCGCGCGCGAGTCGCTCGGCGAACGCCCAGCCGTCCTTGGCATCGAACCAGAGGTAGAAACCGCCGGCAGGTGGCGTGACGTCGATGCCCGACCACGTGGACAACACGCGCGACATCGTCTCCAGTCGCCGGCGATAGACGTCGCGCTGGATGGCGACGCTCGCATCGTCGTTCAACGCGACGACCGCGGCGCGCTGTGCAGGACCCGGCACCATCATCCCCGCATGCTTGCGGACTTCCTTCAGGTAGTGCACGAGGTCGGCGTCGCCCGCGTAGAACCCGACGCGCAGACCTGCGAGGTTGGATCGCTTGGAGAGCGAGTGCAACACGACGACTCCGTCGAGTCCGTGTTGCAACGCACTGCGGGCTGGAGAGTCCCACGTGAACTCGGCGTAGCACTCGTCGGAAAACACCGGCACGCCGTGGCGACGACCCCAGGCGACGACGCCGGAGAGGTCATCCAGCGCACCAGTCGGATTGGACGGTGAGTTCGACCAGATCATCACCGCGCGCGCCGCGTCGTCGGCGCTGATCGAGTCGACGTCCAGCGTTCCGTCCCGACGCATCGCGACGGGGACCGGCCTGCAGTTGGCAAACACCGCCCCCATCTCGTAGGTCGGATAGGCGACGGCGGGATAGAGCACGGTGTCGCGCGAAGGATCCTTGAGCCGCAGCCAGTGGGCGGTCGTGGCGACGAACTCCTTGCTCCCCACGCAGGCCGCAACCTGGGTGAGCGGCACGTCGACGCCAAAACGCCGCGACATCCAGTCTCGGGCCGCTGCGCGCAGGGGCTCGATGCCGATGCTCGGCGGATAACCGCGCTCGGCGTTCGAGGTCGACAACGCGGCGACGACGGCGGGCGCGGGAGGATCGCACGGATCGCCGATGGACAAGTCCACGATCCCGCCCTCGTGCGCGGCACACAGCGCCTTGAACGCATCGAGTCGGTCGTAGGGATACGGCGGTGGAACGAAACCTTCCGTCACGAGGCCCCCTCGACGACGAAGTTCGCGAGACGACCGGCCGAGGCACCCGAGAGCCGTGCGCGGATCCGCATCCCGGTCTCTTCGTTGGCTGTCGACACGACTTCTCCCTCTCGATGGATGGCGGCCACGACGTCCCCGCGGTCGTAGGGAACGAGGAGCTCCACCACCGCGGTGATCGCCCGCATGCGATCTCCGATCGTACGCAACAGCACGTCGATTCCCTCGCCCGTGCGCGCCGAGATCGACACCGACCCGAAATGCTCGCGCACGAGACGCTCGGCGGCCTCGGCTGCGGCGTCGGACTTGTTGAACACGAGCAGCTCGGGCACGTGTCCCGCGCCGATCTCGTCCAACACCTCGTGCACCGCGTCGATCTGACCCATGGGATCGACGGCGGTGGAGTCCACGACGTGCACCAACAGGTCGCTTCGCGTGGCGACCTCGAGGGTGCTCTTGAAGGACTCGACGAGACCGTGTGGAAGTCGACGCACGAAACCGACGGTGTCGGAGAGCAACACCGGCTCGCCACCGGGAAGCGCCAGTCGTCGCGTCGTCGGATCGAGCGTGGCGAACAAACGGTTCTCGGCGAGCACGCCCGCGTCCGTGAGCGTGTTGAGCAGCGTGGACTTGCCGGCGTTGGTGTAGCCGACGATCGTCACGCTGCCGAGACCCGAGCGATTGCGACCCTTGGACTGCTCTCGTCGCGTGCTCGCGAGATGGGCGAGGTCCTTGGTCAACTTGGCGATCTTGTCCTGGATGCGTCGGCGGTCGACCTCGAGCTTGGTTTCACCGGGACCCCTCGTGCCGATGCCACCGCCCTGCTGGGACAGCGCACCGGCGACTCCCCTGCGCAGACGCGGCAGTCGGTACTTGAGCAGCGCGAGCTCCACCTGCGCCTTGCCCTCGAGGGTGTGGGCGTTTTGGGCGAAGATGTCGAGGATCACCGCCGTGCGATCGATCGCCGTGCGACCGAGGAGCTTTTCCAGGTTGAACTGCTGAGCGGGCGACAGTTCGTTGTCGAACACCACCGTGTCGCTGTCGACCTGCAGGCACAACTCGCGCAGCTCTTCTGCCTTGCCCTTGCCGATGTAATACGTCGGATCCGGCGCGTCGCGGCGCTGGGTGATGCGGGCGACCTCGTCTGCACCGGCGGTGTCGATGAGGAGCGCAAGTTCGTCGAGTGATTCTTCGGTCTCGTGGTCGTCGTGGCCCGAGAGGGTGACGCCGACGAGCACGATGCGCTCGCGGAACGCACGCTCGATGAGGGTGCGACCGAGCGCCTCCTGGTACGGATTGCTCACGAATCGATCACCACGTCGTGAGCCGAGACGAAGACGGACTCCCCGATCAGCGTCACGCGACCCTCCGTCGGCTGGTTCACCCGCACGCGAACGTCGCCGCCGTCCATGTGCACGACCACGTCCTCGGCCTTGCTGCTCACGAGCCCCCAGCGCACCGCAGCCCACGCGCTCGCACACGCACCGGTGCCGCAGGCCTTCGTGATCCCCGCGCCACGTTCGTGCACGCGCATCGTGATCGCGTTCGACTCGGGGCCCGGTTCGATGATCTCGAGGTTGACCATCGGCACGCGCTCACCGAGCTCCTTGAGCGGAACGACGGAGACGTCCTCGACGCCGACGACGGCGTGCGGGTTGCCGACGGACAGGTGCATGACGGGTCGGTTCGGATCTGCCTGCAGACTCGCCCACGTCGCGGGTGGATCGATCGAGGTGATCTCCCCCATGTCGACGGCCGCATCGACGATCCCCTCGGCGCGCGGGGTGACCTCGACGCGCCGCACCCCCGCCCCGGTCGAGACCTGGTAGGCGACGGGTTCGTTGCGCATGGCCGACATGAACGCGGCCTGCGCGAGGCAGCGAATGCCGTTTCCACTCATCTCGGCGACCGAGCCGTCGGAGTTGTGCAGCACCATCGTGAGCGACGTGCCGCCGTCGTGTCCGAGGAGCAGGAGTCCGTCGGCGCCGATGCCCGATCGACGATCACAGAGCCGGCGCGCCACGCTCGGCCAGTCGACGCCGGTCGTCGGCGGGTTTTCGAGCACGAGGAAGTCGTTGCCGAGTCCCGAGTGCTTGACGACGCGCGCCGAAAAACCCATACCCATGGTCTAGTGCAGCGCCTCGATGATGAGCGGTGAGATTTCGGCCACGGGATCGGACTCGACGGTGACCCAGCGGATGCGGGGATCGCGACGGAACCAGCGCTCCTGGCGCACCGCGAACTGTCGCGTGTGCAACACGATGTCGGCGACGGCCTCGTCCAGCGAACACTCCCCGTGCAAGTGGTCGATCAACTCGGCATAGCCGAGCGCCTGGCGCGCGGTGTGCGACATCGACTTCGACTCGACGAGGGCCTTCACCTCGTCCAGGAACCCGGCCGCCATCATCGCGTGCACGCGCTCCTCCACGCGACGGGCAAGCACCTCGCGCGGCCAGAGGATTCCGATCTGGGTGATCCCGTTGTCGGGATAGGCGGCGGTCCCGGGCCCGAACGAACTGAACGGCTGGCCACTGCCGAGCGTCACCTCGAGAGCGCGCTCGATGCGTCGCCTGTTCGTCGGTTCGATCCGCGATGCAGCCAACGGGTCGAGTTCTGCGAGGCGACGAAACAGCGTCGCGACGTCGCGCTCGGCTTCGATCTCCCTGCGCGCCTCGGGATACTCACCGGGAAACGAGAGGTCGTCGATGAGCGCAGTGAGATAGAGCCCGGTTCCGGCGACGACGAGTGGACGCTTGCCGCGGGCGACGACGTCGGCGACCGCGGCGCGCGCGGCGGTCTGGTAGTCGCTCACCGTGAAGCGTGCGGAGGGCTCGACGAGGTCGAGGCAGTGGTGTACGACGGCGCGCTGGTCGTCGGGCGTCGGCTTTGCGGTGCCGATGTCCATCCCGCGATACACCTGCATCGCGTCGCAGACCACGATCTCGGCACCCGTCGCGCGCGCGGCCGCCATCGCCGTGTCGCTCTTGCCGCTCGCCGTCGGCCCGCAGATGACGACTGGCTTGGTCGTCGTCACGAGACCGCGTGCACCGCGAGGCGCACCTTGTGCGTGGGCTCGGCCGTGACTTCGACCAGGTGCCCCGAGAGGTGGAACCGCGCCGCGTCCGTCACCTGCACGGTCGCATAGGTCCCGACGCGCAACAACTCGGGCGAGGAAAAGTGCACGAGCTTGTTCTGTCGCGTGCGACCCGTGAGCATGCGCTCGTCGCGCTTGTTCACGCCCTCGACGATCACCTCTTCGATTCGTCCGATCCGTTCGCGATGTTTGATCACCGCCGTGCGATCGAGCACCACCTTCAGCCGATCGAAGCGCTCACCCGCCACCGCAGGATCGACGAAGTCGCCGACCATCTCGGCAGCCGCCGTGCCCTCGCGGGGGGAAAAGATGAAGAGATACGCCGAGTCGAACTGGGCCTCGGCGGCGACCTCGAGGGAACGCACGAAGTCCTCCTCCGTCTCGCCCGGGAAGGCGACGATCAGGTCCGTCGTCACCGCGAGGTCCGGAATCGTCGCACGCGCCTCGCGCAGGCGCTCGAGATAGCGCTCCGCGGTGTATCCGCGGTGCATGAGTTGGAGCACCCGATCGGAACCCGACTGCAACGGATAGTGCAGGTGCTCGCACACGGCTTTCGTCTCGGCCATCGCCTGCAGGCAGTCGGTCGTCATGTCCTTGGGGTGCGGGCTCGTGAAGCGCACGCGAGAGATCCCCGGCACCTCCCCGACCGCGCGCAGCAACTCGGCGAACTGCGGACGCAACCGCACGTCCGTGTCTCCACCACGCCGTCGAGCACGTGCAAGGTCGCGGCCGTAGCTGTTGACGTTCTGGCCCAGAAGCGAAATCTCGGTGACGCCCTGCTCGGCCAGGTCGCGCACCTCGGCGACGACGTCGTCGAAGGGTCGCGAGATCTCCTCTCCGCGCACGCTCGGCACGATGCAATAGGTGCAGGTGTTGTCGCAGCCGATCTGGATCGTGACCCAGGCGTTGTAGGACTTCTCGCGACGCACCGGCAACGCACTCGGAAACAGCGCGTGGTCGTCGATCACGGCCTCGTCCAGGATCTCGGTCACTCCACCGTGGACTCGCGAGTGCTCGAGCAGGTCCACGGCCCGGTGCACGTTGTGGGTTCCCATCACCACGTCCACGTACGGGGCGCGCTCGCGGACACGGTCCTTGTCCTTTTGCGCGAGGCATCCGGCGACCACGATCTGGCGTTCCCGGCCCTCGCGGGATCCGGCTTCCTTCCACGGCTTCAACCAACCGAGCGAGCCGTACAACTTGTCGTCGGCGTTCTCGCGAATGCAGCAGGTGTTGAGCACCACGACGTCGGCGTCGTCCTCGGACTCGGCGCGCTCCAGTCCGTCGGTCTCGAGCAGCCCGGCGATGCGCTCGGAATCGTGCGCGTTCATCTGACACCCGAAGGTGCGCACGACGTATTTACGGGTCACAGTGACCCAAGTTTACCGTTGCGTGCACGAGGCCATCCGGAGATGGCAGCCCCGTCGGCGAGTGGTAGGGACACTCGCCGACGGGAAACTTGGCCGACCCCTAGTCGAGGTCGATGGGCTCGTCGTCGTCTTCGCTGAAGCCCGCGGCGTCGTCCACCTCGAGCACGCCGGCCTGTTGGCGCACGCGCTCGGCGATCTGCACCATCACCTCGGGGTTCTCGATGAGGAAGGTCTTCGCGTTCTCACGACCCTGGCCGAGCTGCTCACCTTCGTAGGTGAACCAAGCGCCCGACTTCTTGGCGATGTTCATCTCGACGGCCATGTCGAGCACGGCGCCTTCGCGGCTGATGCCCTTGCCGTACATGATGTCGAACTCTGCCTGGCGGAAGGGCGGGGCGACCTTGTTCTTCACGACCTTCACGCGGGTGCGCGATCCGACGACCTCTGCCCCGTCCTTGATCGACTCGATGCGACGGATGTCGATGCGCACCGAGGAGTAGAACTTGAGCGCACGACCACCGGTCGTCGTCTCCGGGGTTCCGAACATCACGCCGATCTTCTCGCGCAGCTGGTTGATGAAGATGAGGATGGTGTTCGACTTGTTCAGGTTCGCCGTCAGCTTGCGCAGCGCCTGGCTCATCAGTCGGGCCTGGAGACCCATGTGGCTGTCGCCCATCTCGCCTTCGATTTCGGCGCGCGGCGTGAGCGCGGCGACCGAGTCGATGACGATGACGTCGAGGGATCCCGAGCGCACCAACATGTCGGTGATCTCGAGTGCCTGTTCACCGGTGTCCGGCTGGGAGATGAGCAGGTTGTCGGTGTCGACGCCGATCGCCTTGGCATAGACGGGGTCGAGCGCGTGCTCGGCGTCCACGTAGGCGCAGATGCCACCGTTGCGTTGGGCTTCGGCCACGACGTGCATGGCGAGCGTCGACTTGCCGGACGACTCGGGACCGAAGATCTCCACGACGCGCCCGCGCGGCAGACCGCCGACGCCGAGGGCGATGTCGAGCGGCAGGGCACCAGTCGGGATGGCGGCGACCTTCATCGAGTCCTTCTCGCCCATCCGCATGATCGAGCCCTTGCCGAACTGCTTGTCGATCTGGCCGAGCGCGGCATCCAGGGCCTTCATGCGATCGCTCATCGACTCGTTCGAGTTGTTCTTGACCTCTGACTGCTTGTTGTCCTTGCTTGCCATGGCTGGTTCCTGTCTGCTCGGGTTCTTGGTGGACTGCGCACCCTAAATGTGGGGTGTGCGGTGGTTCACCGAGATGTGTGCGTGGGTTGGGTGGATCGGACCTCAGTGACCCTAACCCCGAACACCTGTTCGGTCAAGCATTGCCAAACCCATACTGGGCTTGGGTTTGAGCAAGCGAACACGGGCTTTCGTGGACGGGCAGTGCGCAAGTACATTCGTCCCGTGGTGAGTCGTGGCCAGTCCTTCGTCGGAGACCCACTGACCCGCGCCCGGATCCTCGCGAGCGCCCAGAACGAGATCGACTCCCAAGGCATCATCGGACTTCGCGTGTCAACGGTGGCCAATGGCGCGCAGGTGTCCGTGCCGC
>CAYXIY010000068.1:0-7150 GCA_964465475.1 uncultured Acidimicrobium sp.
CCGGTGATCTGCAATCCGAGGGCCCAGAAGTCGACACCGTGGCTCGGTGAGAACACCGGGCCCGAGTTCGGTGCGTACATGAACCAACCACCGTCCGCGGCACCGCCGAGGAACCAGGCGAGGTTGAGGAAGATTCCACCGAAGAGGAATGCCCAGAACCCGAACGCGTTGATGCGTGGGAACGCGACGTCACGCGCTCCGATCTGCAGCGGGACGAAGTAGTTGGCGAGACCCGCCGCCATCGGCATGACGAAGAGGAACACCATCGTCGTCGCGTGCATCGTGAACATCTGGTTGTAGAGGTCGGCGTTCAGCACCTTGCCATTTGGTGCTGCGAGCTGCAGTCGGATGAGGACCGCTTCGATTCCGCCGACGATGAAGAAGAACAGTGCCGTCGCCGAATACATGATGCCGAGCTTCTTGTGGTCGACCGTGAACAACCACGCCCTCCAACCACTCGTCGTGACTGGGCGCTTCAGGGCACCGAGGGCCGTCGATGGGATCGCCGGTGCGGTCACCTGCAGTTCGCTCACCGCTGTCGATGGACGCTCAATGATTGCCATGGTTGTCTCCGATTACTTCAACGTCAGAAGGTATGCAACGAGCTTTTCGATATCGCTTTCGGTCAAACCGAGATTTGGCATGCCGCGATACTTGCCGCCACTGCTCGCGAGCAACGCTGGGTTCGCATACATCGGCTTCATCTCAGGAGCATTGCGCAACCAGCCACGCAGGTCGGACTGATTGAGGCACTTCTCCGACACGCCAGCCAGGTACTTCTCGCCGAAGCTCGCGCTGTCGGCACCCCAGACTTCCTTGCGACACTCTTCGGTAACCAAGTCGAACATTGCGCCAGCAAAAGTGTTGCGCGACATCAGGTGACTCAAGTTTGGCGCAGCTCCGGAAACAATGTTCTCGTCCGGTGCGGCGATGATCGGCGTGCCGTCGGCCCGCTTCAAACCGTTGACCTGGTGGCATCGAACGCACTGGTTGACGAAGACGTTCTCACCCTCCTTGGCGAGCGTCCCCTCCGCGGGTGACTTGTACTCGGCGAGCTGACCTTCGACCCACTTCGCAAAGTCGGCCTTGCTCAGTGCGACCGCTTCCATGCGCATGTTCGCGTGCGACAGACCACAGAATTCCGTGCACTGCCCCGCATAGATGCCTGGCTCGTCGGCTTCGATTCGATTCGTGTGGACGCGGCCCGGAACTGCGTCGCGCTTGCCATTGAGTGCAGGGATCCAATAGGAGTGGATCACGTCGCGACTGGTCTGGCGCAACAACACCTTCGTGCCGACGGGAAGGACGAGTTGACCCGAGGTGATGATCGGCTTGGTAATGCCGAACTCCTCCTGCACCGGATAGTCGTATTCCCACCACCACTGCTGGCCGGTGACGTTGATGATCATCTCCGTGTCAGACGTCTTCGACAGGTCGAACACCGTGCGGAAGGTGAACACGCCGATCACGGTCAGGATCAGTGCAGGAATGATCGTCAGGGTGATCTCGAGGGCCGGCTTGCCGTGGGTCTGCTCCGGAATCGGCTGGCCGCGATCCTTGAACTTGAAGATCGCATACCCGACGGCGACTGCAACGATCAGGCCGACGATGCCGGCAACGGCGAACACCGGCTTTTGCAGGTCGTCAATGATCTGTGCGTTCGGACCCTTGGGCGCCCACGTGTCCTGCGGCGCGTTGGTCGCACAACCCGTGAGTGCCACGGCTGCGACGGAAAGCGACAGTCCAGTACGGACACGCGAAGGCATGTTTCTCAGCCTATTGACGAGTTTTGCAACACGTGAATACGTGCGATCGTGATTCACGGTACGACCACCTCGATGCTCTGGCCGTCCACTCCCGCGATTTCCAAGGTGTAGGGCTTGTCGAGCGCCGGCTTGGGAATCGTCAACGTCAAGAACTGCTCGGCGCCCTCAGGAATGAGCTGGGTGCACTGTTCGACCTTCTCCACCACGCCATCGGTCACCGCCCGCTCCCCGAGGTGAGCAACGAGACGGAACTCGCCCTCGGTCTTGTTGCGGAACAGGATGTTCGATGGGTTCGACCGAGGAATCGTGAGGAACTCTTGTGGGCCGTTGATGCCTTGGACACTCGCGATCAACTTGCCATCGACGAATTCGATGGTCGCAATCACGCTGCTCTTGCCAGACACCGACTCGAGCGCCAACTTGTCACCGTACTTGGACTTTTCAGGTCCGCACTCGCGATGCATGTAGTGGCCCTCTTCAGCGGCAAGGACCAAGTCTTCTCGAAGTCCTGATCCACCACTTGCGATTCCCGCCGCCACGAGACCGACTGCGCCGACTACGCAGATGCCCGTGACGAGGCTGCGCTTGAGTCCCGGTCGCGTTGCGAAGAGGATTCCAGCAAGCAGCACGACGCTGGCAACCACGATGAACGCGACGGCTCCGGCGCTCTTGTCGATCGCCAACATGATTCGTGAGAACGCCACGATGACGACACCAAGTCCAACGGTTGCAAGTACCGGGTATTCGATCGGGTTGAGGATGCGCTTGCGGACGGAGTCGTTGTAGGCCACATCCCCTGAGGCGCGCTCACTCCAGGCTTGGACGACCCACTCGACGAACGACGTCGCGAGGACGACGATTCCGAGGATGAAGACAATCGGTGTGGTGACGGTGCCGAGCAACAACACGACCGCGCCAAGCACCGACACCAGAGGCCACATGCTTGTCGACGGTGCGACGTTGGCCGCCTGTGCACCACTTGTCGACTCGACGTCCGAGTCACGGGTGTAGAGAGCGAGACCGGCGAGCAATGCCGTGGCGGCGATCATGCCGAACAGCGCCGTCGCTCCGATCGATGAGGGGCCAATGAAGATGAGGTAGACGGCGATCGACACGCTCGCCAGTGCGCTGAGAGCGATGTAGTACTTGGATCCAGTTGTGAACATCGGCGCCTACTTCTGCACGTACACGACGAACCACATGGCCAGGAACGCCGTCGCTAGGAAATACCAATACAACGCGTGCGCACTCACGACTTGGTGGTCGCGCACCCGACCCGCATACACACGGAACATCGTGGCCAACGAGAATGCAAGACCGGTGACGAGGAGGAACAACATCGTTCCCGTCACGGCGTAGAACATCGTCTGGTACGGCCCATCCATGATGCCGATTCCCATTTGCACGTAGACGGCGACTTGACCGTTGATCGCAGCGACGCCGAGCATCGACGTCACGAGGAGTGCAAGTCCAGCGTGCGAGGAGTCGTTGCGCTTTGCCGAGTAGACCGCCCACTGGGCCATCACGCACGTCACGACCATCGTGATCATCAAGGTGTTCGTCACGACCTCGGGAATTGCGATGTCGGCGGGCAGCCAGTCACGGATCAACTTGCCATTCTTCGCGGCGCGCAACGGAGCTGCGTCGCGGAACTTGAACCACACAGCGAGCATCCCGTACATCAACATCGTCCCGGCGACGGCCACTGCACCGACACCAACGAGGATCGTGTTACGGGCTGCCGGTGGTGCACCTGCGGGAAGTTGGCGGTCGGTCACGGCGCTCACTTGGTCACCTCCGCGGGGATCTTCGCATCGAGCAACGGCGTTGCCGACGACACGCGGGGCACCTCGACGAAGTTGTCGATTGGTGCCGGAGACGACGTCATCCACTCGAGCGTGTGGGCATCGTACGGATCATCTGTCGCCGCTTCGGCCCCGCGGAAGTGACCCGCGAAGGCAAGCAGCGTGCACAGGAGGAACAGCGCGTGTCCCGCAGTGCTTGCCGTGTTCCACAGTCCCGACGGTCCGCCGTACACGAAGGGCCCGACGACTCCGGCGGGTTGATCGGCAAATCCAGCGACGTAGTAGGGCAAGCTCGACAACACGACGCCGATGAATGCGAGCGCGGAGAGAGCGAGCACGGCTGGGGCTGGTGGCTTCGCGCCCCAAATCTTCGGCGCCCAAAACACGATGCCGGCGAACCCGCTGAGTACTGCTCCGTAACCCAGGTAGTAGGACACGCCCTCGCCGAACACGGTCCCGGCGAGACCCGCGCTCGACACGTGCTCGATTGCGCTTCCCACCATGCCGGTGAGCACCATGCCGACGCCGAGGAACGCAGGAACGAATGCGGCGACCAGTCGTGGCTTGCCATTGACCAAGGTGAACAGTGCGAGGCCGATCACGATCACGGCGCCAAGCAACGGCAACAGATTGAACAGTGCGTAGGGAATGGCGCTCGACAACTTGTCGCTTGCAGAACCACTCCACTCAAACACGTGCGGGGTTTGACTGACCGTCCCCATCACCGCCGCGGACACCACGCCGATACCGACGAGCATCCCACCGCGCAACAACTGGCGGCGACGCGCTGCAACCGGTGCGATGTCCGCGAGGATGCCGAACGACAGCAGTGCGTAGATGAAGGACTGCGGGTGGCCGACCGCCCAGCCAAGCCACGTGTCGATGCCCTTGTTCCCGCCAAATGCGAGTCGTCCGTAGCGATGATCGACGGCGACGTAGATCACGCTGCCGAGCGCGACGGGAACGGTGAGGATGACCGACACTGCAGTGACCAGTGCAGACCAGCTGAGCATCGGCACGAGATCCAGTGACATGCCGGGGCAACGTGCCGTCATCACCGTCGCGAACAACGACACGGATGCGGCCAGCAAGCCGACGAGCACGAGGCCGAGACCGAGTAGATAGACGTCGACCATCTGGGCGTTTCCGCCACCAGGACCACCGTTGCCAATGATGGACGCAATCACCAGTGCGCTGCCTGCGGCCCATGCCCAGTAACCAAGAGCGGCGACGCGGGCGAGTGCGATCGATCGCGCACCGATCTGGAGCGGAACGACCGCGACTGCGAGGCCGATCATGAGCGGGAGGACGACACCGAACATCAGCCCGACTCGGGTGAACGCGAAGAGCTGTGGCACTGCATTGACGTCGAATGTCGCTGCACCGTCGGCGATGCGCTCAAATCCCAGGACGGAGGCGACGGCGCTCACGCCGAGCAGCCACAAAATGGCCGTTCCCATGAAGAGTCGGCCGATCCGCTTGTGGTCGGTCGTGGTCAACCACGTGGCGACCGACCCGAACAGGGGCGTGGAGGGAGTGGAATTCACCGCTGAGGGTGCGCTGACCGCAGACATGACGGATACGACACTAACAATGGGCGGGGTCTCGGTCCGAACTTCTCCCGTCGCGTGAATCAGCCCAAAATGAGCACGTCGACGGTCATCGCGACGAACAGGACCGTCACGTAGGTGATGGAGAACGAAAACAGCCGCATCGACTTCGCCGACGTCGGATCTGCCCCCAATCGGACCGTCCCAATGACAAACGCCACCCCGAATACCAGCGCTGTAATTCCATAGATGAGCCCGAGATTGCCGACCGGAACCATCAGCAGCGAGGTTCCCACGAGAAGCACTGTGTAGCGCACCATGGCCGAAATCGTCTGGCGAATCGGGGTGACGACGGGAAGCATCGGCACGCCGGCCGCTCGGTAGTCGTCCTCGTGGCGGATCGCCAACGCCCAGAAGTGTGGTGGCGTCCAGAGGAAGATCACCGCAAAGAGGACCAGCGGCGCCCAGCTCAGGTCATTCGTCACTGCTGCCCAGCCGACAAGAACCGGTGCCGCACCAGCCGCCCCGCCGATGACGATGTTTTGTCGGCTCGTGCGCTTCAACCACAGGGTGTAGACGACGACGTAGAACACGGTTGCGGACAACGCAAGGACGGCCGCGAGGACGTTTGCGAAGACCGCCAAGACGACGAATGCCGCGACTTCGAGAGTGACGGCGAAGACGATGGCCCGACCAGGGGTAATCGCACCGGTGACGAGTGGGCGATCCTTGGTTCGCTCCATCAGCGCATCGATGTCACGGTCAATGATCATGTTGATCGCATTCGCGCCGCCCGCGGCAAGCGCACCTCCGCAGAACGTCGCGACCATCAGACCGATCGACGGCCAACCCCGCTCGGCAAGCACCATCGTCGGAATCGTCGTCACGAGGAGGAGCTCGACGATTCGTGGTTTCGTCAACGCGAGATACGCCGCCGGTCCTCTGCGAGCCGTCTGTGAGGGCGCCGAGCGGTGACTGAAGATCCGCGATGGAACGAGGGGGCGAACGCCGAGTGGCACGCCCACAGGCTACGGGCGATGCCTGCAGTGAGCCAATCACGAACGAGGTGCCGCTCGATGTCACACCCCGACACAATGGGTGTGTGCCCGACATCATCGACCAGCCACTCGTGCGCGAAGACGTCGCAGTCGACGAATCGACGAACGCTGATCGCCCGTGGATCGTGCTCGTGTGGAACGACCCCATCAACTTGATGTCGTACGTGACGCTCGTGTTCCAGAAACTCTTCGGGTACAGCTTGGAAAAGGCAACCCGGCTGATGTTGGACGTGCACGAAAAGGGGCGCGCGGTGGTGTCGCAGGGCAGTCGCGAAAAAGCAGAGCTCGACGTCTACCGACTTCACGAACACGGATTGTGGGCGACGATGCAAAAGGACGACTCGGGCAACGCATGAGGTCACGCGGGCCAGTTTCGAAGGGCGACGACGGCCGTTACACGTTTTCGGTCGACGCAGAAGATCGCCGTGTGCTCAACGACCTCTTCGGTCAATTCAAGGAGGTTCTCGTCGACGGTCAGGAATCCGAGACGGTGCGACGACTCTTCCCCACCGCATACCACGAAGATCCGGAACATGACGAGGAATACCAGCGCTTCATGCGATCCGAACTCCTCGCTTCTCATCTTCATTCGGTGGACCACGTAAGAACCCTGATCGACGCGTCCGCAGAGTCGACGTCGATACAGCTGACGCAATCCGATCTTGATGCCCTCATGAAGGCGACAAACGGGATTCGCTTGCTGCTCGGAACGCTCCTGTCGGTGAGCGAAGACGACCATGACGACGTCGACGAATCCGACCCGACCTTTGGCCAACACCAGCTGTACGCCTACCTCGGTTGGCTCCTCGACTGGATGGTCAGCGCCCAAGCAGGCGCTTTCCCGGTCACCGACGATTCGCCGGGGTGAAACCAAATCGGCCGCTGATAGATTTCAAGGGCTCTCTCAACCGAGTTTTCGTCCAAGCCCCCATCGTCTAGTGGCCTAGGACACCACCCTTTCAAGGTGGCGG
>CAYXIY010000069.1:0-7096 GCA_964465475.1 uncultured Acidimicrobium sp.
ACCGACATGCGTCGCACCGTGAAGGGCGAAGTCATCGCCTCCACGTTCGACAGGCCGTCGGAGGAGCACACGCAGGTCGCCGAGTTGACGATCGAGAAGGCCAAGCGCATGGTGGAGATGGGCGAGGACGTCGTGATCATCCTCGACGGCATCACCCGACTTTCGCGTGCGTACAACCTCGCGGCTCCGGCAACCGGACGCATCATGTCCGGTGGTATCGACGCAGGTGCGCTCTATCCACCGAAGAAGTTCTTCGGTGCGGCGCGCAACGTCGAGGAGGGCGGAAGTCTCACCATCCTTGCGACCGCTCTCGTCGAGACCAACAGCCGAATGGACGACGCGATCTTCGAGGAGTTCAAGGGAACCGGCAACATGGAGCTTCGCCTCGACCGCAAGGTCGCCGAGCGACGCATCTATCCCGCGATCGACGTGGACGCGTCCAGCACGCGTCACGAGGAGCTGCTCTTCGACCGCAAGCAGCTGCAGATGGTCTGGAAGTTGCGTCGCGTGTTGAACGGTCTCGCCGCTGACGGCAATGCCGCTCCAGGTCTCGAGTTGTTGATCGACCGTCTGAAGACGTTCAAGAACAACGACGAGTTCCTGAGCGAAATCGCCAAGCAACCAACCGCGTAGTCCGACTTCTCGTCGCCTCGTGCACACCGACCAGCGTCGCCGTCTCGAATCGGTGCGCTTGGCTGGTGCGCTCGCGTCGCGAGGCGTCGAGCCGTCCAGCGTCACCGAGTCCACGAGCGCGATCGGCCCTGCGGTCGTCGTCGGTGGATCGGGTTGGCTCGTGGCCGTCGAACACGAGCAGCACGCGTTGTCGGTCGCGATGTTGTGGGCGAACACCACAGGTGTCGAGGAACTGAACCTCGTCGTCGGGTCCGATCGGGCACCGATCGTTGCGCGTCGCGCACGGTGTTTTGCTCCGCGAGTGATCGTGTGGACGTATCGCGACAACGCTCTCGTCGAGGTGGAACCACTCGACCACGAACCGCAGCATGTCGTACCCGCGACGCACGAGAAGTTCGCCTCGCTCATCGCCGATTGTGGCGTCGACGTCGTCCGTGAGCACGGTGTCTTGACGGGCGAAGTACTGGGTTTGGAAGTGTGCAGGGTGGTCGAGGACACAGATGCAACCGACGGTGTGCGCCTCGAGATTGGTGTCGGTGCGCATGACCGCGAGACCTTTCGCCTCGTCCACGGCGCAGTGGCAACCGGTGAGCAATTGATGGACGTCGCCCGCACGGTCACCGCGATCCGCTCGGATGCCTCCGCACAGCATCCTCTTGCTCGACTCGGCATCGAGAGACTCCTGCGCAGCAGGGTGGTTGCGTCACCTGGCATCGTCGGCGCACGCACCTTGCGAGTCGCAGAGCCGCCCGTCAAGCGCGACAACGTGAAGGATCCGGTTCCGTGCGTCGCCGTCGGCGAATCGACCGATGGTTCGCCGCTCGTCGTTGCATGCACCGCGATCGCCGACCTGGACGTCGTTCCCTTCGGCGCGGACGCACGGGATCGACTGCGCACGGACGCCGAACTTGTCATCGTCGCCGCACCCGGCAACGTCACGCCGAGCATTCGTCGGCTCGCGGGATTGCTCGAGCGACCCGCGAACTTCTGTGAAGTGGCGACGCACGGCGCGTAGCCGTGGCGTAGCCTGAAGCCCGTGTTGGAGCGCCTGAAGGTCATCGAAGCCGAGTATGAGGCGCTCGAGGCGAGCCTGGCGAGTCCCGAGGTGCTCGGCGACCAGCGCAAGTTGAAGGAGGCGTCGCGTCGCTACAAGCAACAGACGCCACTCGTCGAGTGCATCCGTCGCTACCGCGACGCGCTCGACACGGTCGAGGCGGCCAAAGAGCTTCTCGTCGACGCCGCAGGTTCTGAGCGAGAACAATTGGAGCAGGAGCTCGAGTCCGCGTCTGGTTCGATCGCCGGGTTGGAGGAAGAGTTGAAGGTGCTTCTCCTGCCACCGGATCCGAACGACGGCAAGAACATCATCGTGGAGATTCGAGGTGCCGAAGGTGGCGAGGAGGCGAACCTGTTCGCCCGTGACTTGTTCGACATGTACAACGCGTATGCGGTGCGCAACGGGTGGAGTGTCGAGGTGTTGTCGCTCGACACGTCTCCGATGGGTGGAATCAACCAGGCGACGATGCTCGTGAAGGGCGATTCCGTGTGGACGAAGTTGCGTTTCGAGGGAGGCCCACATCGCGTGCAGCGGGTGCCCGTCACCGAGAGCCAGGGTCGCATCCACACGTCGTCGGCGACGGTGCTCGTGTTGCCCGAGGCGGAGGAAGTCGACGTGCAGATCGACGAAAAGGACCTGCAGATCGACGTCTATCGCGCGAGCGGACCTGGTGGCCAGGGTGTGAACACGACGGACTCGGCCGTGCGCATCACGCACAAGCCGACCGGACTCGTGGTTGCGATGCAGGACGAACGCAGTCAGTTGCAGAACCGAATTCGCGCGATGACGGTGTTGCGCTCTCGGTTGCTCAAGTTGCGCGAAGACGAACAGGCGGAGAAGATGTCCGCGGAGCGTCGCGCACAGGTCGGCAAGGGTGGACGCGGCGAGAAGATCCGTACCTACAACTTCAAGGAGAACCGCATCACCGACCACCGGATCGGGTTCACCCTGTATCAGTTGCAGAATGCGCTCGCGGGAGACCTCGACCCCGTGATCGATGCGCTCACCGAGCAGTACCAGATCGAACAGTTGGCCCACGCCAGCAGCGTGTGATGGACGGCCCGCTCACGTGGCGCGAGGTCGTCGCAGAGACGACGGCCCGACTCGCAAGCGCGACCGAGGCGAGGTGGCTGTGCGAGCACGCGTGCGGACTCGACGGAGCAGAGTTCGACGCCGAACTGACCGAGTCGCCGACAACGGTGATGATGAAGTCTCTGGACGCGATGGTCGCACGGCGGCTCGCGGGCGAACCCTTGCAGTACGTGATGTCGCGCTGGGCGTTTCGACATCTCGACCTCTTCGTCGACCGGCGCGTGCTCATCCCGCGACCCGAGACCGAACTGATCGTCGAGATCGCACTCGGGATGCTCGACGAGTCGGCGGATGTGCAACGGGTCGTGGATCTCGGCACGGGGAGTGGCGCCATTGGTTTGTCGATCGCCTTCGAGAGCCACCCGCGTCTCGTTGACGTCTGGCTCACCGACACCTCGACGGACGCCCTCGACGTCGCACGAGCGAATCTCGCGTCGCTTGGTCGACGTGGTGCTCGAGTACACCTCGCACATGGCTCGTGGTGGTCGGCGTTACCGTCCGATCTTGCACGGACGATCGACGTTGCGGTCTGCAACCCTCCCTACATCGCCGTCGGTGACCCGGAAGTGGCGCGTGACGTCGTCGACTGGGAACCACACGAGGCGCTCTTCGGTGGTGCCGACGGTCTCGACGATCTGCGTTCGGTGATCGCCGACGCGCCGTTGTGGCTGAGTGACGGTGGGTCTCTCGTGCTCGAGATCGGACATCGACAGGCCGACTCGGTGTCGCAGTTGATGGTCGATGCTGGATTCGTCGACGTCGTCGTCAGGCGCGACCTGACCGAACGCGATCGCTTCGTTTTCGGCCGGCTCAGCTCATCGCAAGGTTGAGCGCTCGCCGGAGAAAGTCGACCTGGTGGAGCAACAGGTTCTCGGCGACAACCTCCTGAGGCGTCATGTGCGACACGCCGCTCAACAGGAGCGTCTCGTGGGGCTTGCCGTGGGCGAGGAGTGCGCTCGACAGCTGCAGGGTGTGGGCACTCAGCACGTTGTCGTCGGCGAGACCGTGGATCAGAAGCAGAGGTCGGCGAAGGAGGGCGGCGTCGCGCACGAGGTTCGTCGAGTCGTAGCTGTCGGGCGCCGTTTCCGGGTGTCCGAGATAGCGCTCCGTGTAGTGCGTGTCGTAGAGGCGCCAGTCGGTCACCGGTGCGCCGGCGATCGCGGCGTGGAAACGATCGGGGGCGCGCAAGACGGCAAGTGCGGCGAGGTAGCCGCCGAAGCTCCAGCCCCGAATCGCCACCGAGGTGCAGTCGGCGACGTCGCACACGGTCGGCAATTCATCGAGCACGGAGAGTTGGTCGCGCAGGACGGGTTCTGCAAGATCGCCTGCGACGTCGCGCTCCCACGTCGTTCCCAGCCCTGGGGTGCCGGCACCATCGGCGATCACGACGACGAAGCCTTGGTCGGCGAACCACTGCGATGCGCAATAGGCAAGTGACGACGACACGACGCGCTGGGCGTGTGGGCCGCCGTAGGGATCGAACAGCACGGGGAGTCGACGTCCATCGTGATTCCTCGGCGTGACGATTGCCGTCGGGATGCGTCGTTTGCCGAGTCGATGCAGGCTCACGTTCGGTGTCACGAGCGGGACCTCTGCGTGATTGGCGATCGTCGAGCCTTTGGAAACCGCGAACGTCGCTCGGCTCGCCGAGAGCGACGTCGAACGAGTGACCACGGTGGCTCCACCGACGACGGAGGAATGCACGCCGTCTCCCATCGTGAGTTGCTCGCACGTCGAACCGTCGAGTGCGATCCGATAGGTGTGAAGCGACTCGGGAGACGAGAGGTCATTGGCCGAGACGACGACGTGGGTGTCGCTCGAGTGAAGTACCGAGCGCACTTGCAGTGCACCTGGCGAGATCGCTTTTCCGTCGGCTAGCAGTGTGCGCGCGCCATGTCGTTCCCCGCATGTGACGAGTACGCCTGATGCGGTGAGACTCGGCGTGCCGGGCACGAGCTCGACCCACTTCTCGTCCCGCTCCGTCGATCGGACCGTTGCCGTGCCCGTCGACGGATCGACGTTCAACCACGTGAGAACGCGTTGGTCCCTGCTCTGCACGCCGACGACAAGACCGCCACGCGACCATACGACGCTCGTCAGGTAGTCGAACTCGACGCCAGCCCACGCGATCGGCGTGTGGTTTCCGTCGACAGTGACGATCGACGCGGAGACCGTGGCGTTCTTCGTCCCGGCACGCGGGTAACGCACGGCTCGCGGGGGTCGTTGTGGGTTGGAAGGATCTGCGATCCATGACGTCTCGACGGGGGACTCATCGACTCGGGCAACGACGAGTCGATCGCCGTCGGGAGACCACCAGTGACCGCGATGGCGCCCCATCTCCTCGGCGGCGATGAATTCGGCTCGTCCCCAACTCACGTCGCCACCGCCACGCGCGATGACGGACGTCGAACCGTCCTCATGTCGAACGTGCAGGTCGTTGCCGGTGACGTATGCGATTCGCCGTCCACAAGGACTGAGGCGTGGGTCGAAGATTGCCGACTCGAGGTCGCGTGGCGTCGCGTCAACGACGGACGAGTCGACGAGACCGACGACGAAGAGCTTGCCGGCAAGTGCGAACGCAGCCTTGGTGACGTCGTCGTCGCACGTGTAGCTGACGATTCCGGCAGCTCCTTCGCGCGCGCGTTCGCGTCGTGCGCGCTCGAAATCGGATTCAGACCCTGTCGTGTGGTCCATGAGTTCACGTGCGTCTGCGACGCACCGCTCTCGCGAGGCATCGACGTCGAACACCCACAGCGAGGTGACGGAGTCCGTGCCGGAGCCAGCACGGCAGAACACGACACGGCGGCCGTCCGGCGACACCGTGATCGTGCGGGGTTCACCGAGGGTCAGTCGCTGCGTGCGCGCATATTGTCGCGGGAACGTGTCGCTCACGATTTCCGCTCCACGAGCTTGCCCGTCGGTGACAGCACGAATCGCTCACCGACTGCGTCATTGGCGATGCAGTGGTCCATCAGCCCCCTGTCGGTGGACACGCCCCAGGAGCGAACGCCGTCGTCGGTCAGCACCGCAGCGGCGAGTCGAGCAGGCGACCCATCTCGATCGTGCATCACGCTGTACGCCTCGACGGTGACGTCACCCGAGACGTCGCTCGCCGATGCCGCGCGTCGAGCGGGGAGTGCATCGACGGCGTCCTGGGGTGAGTCATGGAGGAACGGGTGTCGGGGATCGTCGACTTGGTACGCACCAAAGGAGTGCTTCGTCGCATATCCACCGTTCGCCCAGACGAAGCCCTTTCCGTCGCCACGACGACGCAGTTCGATCATGGTCGTCGCGATTGCGTGCATGACGTAGTTGTTGAACGGCCCTCCCGCGAACGGCAACCCACCGGTGCAGGTGAGTCGCTTGTCGAGCGGCAGCCCGATCGACGCGGCGCCGAGCTGCACCGCTGAAGGAAAGCACGAGTACAAATCGATGACGTCGAGATCCTGTGGCGACCAGCCCGTGAGGTCGAACAGTCGTCGAGCGCCGATCCGGATTGCGGGTGTGTCCACGAAGCTCCACCGGTGCGACACGTAGTTGTGCTCGTGTGCATCGGTTCCGGCGACCGGGAACACCCAGCGATCTCGAGGAATGCCGAGCGAAATCGCCTTCTCGACCGAACACATGACGAGTGCGGCCGCCATGTCGACGTCGTTGTTCGAATTCATCATCTTCGTGTATGGGTAGCCGACCATTCGGTTCGTCGCGGTCGGGGTGACGATCTCGTCGCTCGTGAATTTCTTCTGCGTCCACGCAAACGGATTGTCCGCGGCAACCTCGCTGAAGCGCGACCACAGTGCTCCGACGTGCGCGCGGTGCTGCGCGATGGTCATTCCATGTGCGGCGCGCAACGCCGTCTCGAACATCGGATAGATCTCGATCGGCAGTACGACCTTTCGTTCGATCTCGAGGGGATGCAGCATCTCGAGGTCGCCGCCGACGTTCGTTGGTTGCGGATCGTCACTGTTGGACGGATTCTCGACCATCCACTCAAGCGTCTCTCCACTGGCCTTGGCGCGACGTCGTGAACGTGACGATTCGCCTCCGGTGAGTACGACGAGGTCTGCTCGACCAGCTTGGATGTCGAGTGCGCTCAGATTGACGAGGGCTTGTGGCAGGTTTCCACCGTGAGTCGTGTAGCCATGGACCTTCGCGGTGATCCCGAGCGAGCGCGCAATGGCAAGCGCGGGATTGTGGGACTTGGTGGACAGCGAGCGCAGGACGTGGATCGCATCCACATCTTTTGGGATGCCACAGGATGCGTCGTCGAACGCCGCGCGCACCGCGTCGGCCATGAGATCAACTGGACCACGGGCG
>CAYXIY010000070.1:0-6992 GCA_964465475.1 uncultured Acidimicrobium sp.
CCGATTGCCGTTCCGTTGGGCGTCGTCTTCGACTGCGCCGAACCGCTTCGACTCGCCGGGTTCTGGCAAACGTTGGTCGGTGGCGAGATCGACGACCGAACGACTTCGCCGACGTGGATCGGACTTGGTGGAGTTCCACACTGGCGCAACATGGGATTCCAAAAGGTGCCGGAAGGAAAAGCAGTGAAGAACCGCGTGCACGTCGACCTCGACGTCGACGACCTGGACGCGGCGGTTGCGTCTGCCGTAGCCCTCGGCGCGAGAAAAGTCGGGTCCGTCGTCGAGGAAGAGACGAACTGGTTCCAGGTGATGACGGATATTGAGGGCAACGAGTTCTGCTTCATCCTGCGCAAGGCACGATCGTGACCATCGACGACGTCGGACGTCCCGAACCACCGATCAATTCGGGCGAGGTCGACACGCTGCTCGGATTTCTCGACTATCAGCGCGCGACGCTGGAGTGGAAGACGCGTGGCGTCGATGCGGCGGGCATGTCGCTGACGGTCGCGAAGTCGACGATGACCCTCGGCGGTCTGCTCAAGCACATGGCGTGGGTGGAGGACCACTGGTTTTCGTACTTCCTCTTCGACGTCGAGCGCAGCGAACCGTGGCGCTCGGTGGACTGGGCGGCCGACAACAACTGGGAATGGAACTCGGCGGTGAACGATTCTCCGGAGGAACTACGCGAGCTGTGGGGCGACTTCGTCGCGCGGTCGCGTGCCAACGTCCAGCGCGTGATCGGTGACGGCCTCGATCAACTGGCCACGCGCACGTGGCCGACGGGCGAGTCTCCGAGTCTGCGTTGGATCATCGTGCACATGATCGAGGAATACGCGCGCCACAACGGACATGCAGACCTGCTGCGGGAGGCTGTCGACGGGGAGACCGGCGAGTAGGTCGACTAGGCGAAGTCGGCGATCACGAGCTTTCGCATCTTCAGCATCGCCTCCCATGCGCGCATTCTCACCGCGTCGTCGGCGTGCTGCAGCAGCGGGTTGAGCATCCGCGGCACGATCTGCCAGCTGACGCCGAAGCGGTCCTTGCACCACCCGCACATGCTCTCCTCGCCGCCGTCGGCGACGAGTGCGTTCCAGAGTCGGTCGATTTCGTCCTGGGTGTCGCACAGCACCTGGAACGACACGGCTTCCGAATGAGTGAAGTGTGGTCCGCCGTTGAGCGCGGCAAACGGTCGTCCGAAGAGCGTGAATTCGACGACGAGGACGGATCCCTTCGGCAGCTGCGCGTCGTCGAGGTAGTGGGAGACCGAGTCGATGGACGAACCCGGGAAGGTCGACACGTAGAACTCGGCTGCCTCGAGCGCATTGCGGTCGAACCAGAGGTACGGGGTCACACCGGTGATGGTCACGACGTGGGTTCCTCGCTCGATGCCCGGCTTCGTCTTCCCGATACCCCCATCGACACGATCGTGGCCGGCACGAAGAATGCGCGACCGTGGAAGGACACGTCGTGCCAGGCCTTGGTGGTGAGTGGGGCGTGCCATGCGCGGATGCGATAGACGAGGAACACGAGCACGGCTGAGTGGAAGGCGATGATCGACCACGCGTAGCCGTCGGCGCCGAGGACGTCGAGGAACGGGGCCGCGAGCAGGGGGCCGACCATTGCGCCGAGACCGTAGAGCGTGACGAGCTGGGACGCCGCGGCGCTCGTGTGTTCCGGCGACACCCAGTCGTTGGTGTAGGCGCCGCCGATGGCATACATCGGGAAGCTCAGGCCACCGATCACGAACAAGATGAGGATCATCCAGTTGCTGGTGGCGTCTTGGGTCAACATGACGAAGCCCATCGCGATCGCACCAAGCGTGACGACGACGCCGATGATGCGCCGGTCGAGGTCGTCGGATGCCGCGCTGATCGGCCACGTCAGTGCCATGCCGCCGATTTGGATGACTGCGACGAGGACACCGACGCGACCGGTCGAGAGTCCCTCGCGCGTGGCAAAGATGACCGCCATGCCGAGGAGTCCGCCGTGGGCGAGGCCGACGAGCAGGATGGTCCCGACGCCGGTCGGCACGATGCGGGCGAGCTCGCGCATCGAGATGTGTTCGTGATGCTCGACGGGTGGGGTCGCCGCCTGCTCCGAGATCGCCACCGGAATGACGGCGAGCGAGGCGACCATCGCGGCGAAGGCGAAGCCGGTGAGCGTGCGCGCATCGAAGTTGAACACGAGCAGCTGCCCGGCGCCATATGCACCGATGGTCACCACGTTGTAGATCGCGAGCAGGCGCCCGCGGAAGGTGTTCGTGGCGAGACCGTTCAGCCACGACTCGGCCACCACGTAGAGGCCAGCGAAGCACAGTCCGGTGATCACGCGCATCGCGATCCACACGATCGGAGATCCGTACGCCCCGGTGATGAGCACTGCGGCGCTGAGGAGGGAAGCGAGCGCTGCGTACACGCGGATGTGGCCGACCTGGGCGAGGGCGCGCAGCGCGTACCACGACCCGAGGAGGAATCCGGCGTAGTACGCCGTCGTGATGCCGCCGCTCACGACGGTGGGGAGCTGTTTCAGCTCGGCTCGGATGCCGACGAGCGTCGAGACGATGCCCGCCGTGACGAGCAGGAGCGACAGTCCGATGAACAGGCCCCACGTCGCGAGCAGGATGGCGCGACGATTCGGCGTCAGTTTCGGGAGGAGGGGCACCGATTCAGTCAACCATGCGACGACGAGTCGTCGTGGTTTTGCTCGAGCTCCTGCACCGCCGCCTCGACGGGTCTCAACAGTCGTCGTCCGATGAGTGCACAGATGATCATCGATGCTGCCGACAAGATGAACGGACCGCGAAGGCCGAGCAAACGAGCGGTGAGGCCGCCGAACGCGGCGCCGAAGGGAACGATGCCCCAGGAGACCGTCCGCGAGGCCGCATTCATACGTCCGAGCATGCGTGACGGCGTAATGCGTTGGCGCAATGTCGTGTTGAGCGAGATCCACAGTCCGGTTCCGACCCCCAGGATCACGTTGGACGAGATCGCAAAGACGGCATTCGACGTGAGTGCCATCATCGTCGTCGGGATCGCCCACAACCACATCGAGATGACCATCGTGGTCGTCGTTCCGAATCGATCGACCATTCGCTGAATGACGAATCGGCTCAACACCGTGCCGACGGCTGCGCCGACCGACAGGGCGGTGAACGTGAGGTCGGTGCCTCCGAGGACCTCTTCGTTGTAGAGCACGAGGAGCGACGCGGCGGCGAAGTAGAAGAAGTTGACGAACGCGAGGATCTCGGTGAGTCGTCGCAGTGCCTTGTTGTCGCGCATGTAACGCAGACCGTCGAGGACGTCGTCACGAAAACGCGTCGTGGGTTTCGCGACGGCGTGCTCGTCGGGGATCGCGGCGATGAGGCCCGCGGAACCCGCAAAGGTGACGGCGTCGGCGAGGAACGGCAGAGAACGTGTCGCGTTGAACATCGCCACGCCGAGCGGCGGACCGATGAACTGCGTCGAGACGATTTGTGCGCTGGCGAACCTGGCATTGGCCGGCAGCAACTGGTCTTGGCGCACGATCGCGGGGAGCAAGGCCTGCGCGGCATTGACGTGGAGGGTCTCGCAGATGCCGAGGAGGAAGGCGCACACGTACAGCTGCCAGATGGAGACGGCATCGAGCAGGATCGAGACGCCGAGCACCCCGACGATCACCATGCGTGCGAGATCGGCACCGATCATCAGCTTGCGACGATCGCTGCGATCGGCGATCGCCCCGGTGAAGATCGAAAAGAGGAGCCAGGGGAGACGCGTCGAGATCGTGATTCCGGCGATCAATACGGGGTCGCGGGTGAGGATGGCCGCGAGCAGGGGAAACGCGGTGACGAACATTCCGTCGCCCGAGCTCGACACGAGGATGCTCAGCCAGACGAAGCGAAAGTCGCGACCGAGGTCCTCCCGTTTCGCGCGCCGTCGTCGATTGCTCACCGCGTCCAAACTATTCGCTGTGACCCGTTCGGCTTTGGTCCTCACGGTTAGCGTTGCGTGAATGCAGCGACTCACGATGTTCCCCCCGGATCCCGACTATCCGCTCATCCACACCCGCCGATACGAGGTGCGGGCTTTTCGCATGTCGGCCGATCGGTTCATGCTGCGTGGAGTGGTGTGCGACGAAAAGCCAGCCGGGCTCTACATCGACGCCGACCCAGAACCACTGTGGATCCACCACATGGTCGTCGACCTCGAAATCGAGTACCCGACGCTGCGCATCGACAAGGCGAACGTCGAATACCACAGCCATCCGCACTTCGAGTGCACGAACATCGTCCCGCACTATCAGAAGCTCGAGGGACTCTCGATCGCCCGTGGTTTCAACGCCAAGGTCAAGGAGCTCTTCGCCGGTCCCCGCGGATGCACCCACATCACCGCACTGTTGTCGGCGATGGCTCCGGTTGCAGTGCAAACCCAGTGGTCGATGCGGATGTATGAAGCCGCGCAGGGAGTCGCCGAAGGCGACCTCTCGCACGACTCCGAGGAGCTGCGTCGCCGTCGATTCGACGGCACGATCAACACCTGCCACGTGTGGGCGGAGGATGGTCGGCTCGTGGATCTCGTGCGCAGTGGGGCGGAGATCGAAACACCCGTTGCGGTGAGCATCCGACTGGCCGAACTCGGCCGCAGCGAGGACGACTGGCGCAAGATGCACGGATAACGAAAAAGGGACGGCCCGTGTGGGCCGCCCCTTTTTTGAAATTCGATGGGTTGGGCTTAGAGCGCCATGCCCCACAGACGGCTACCGAGCTCCCAACCGATGTTGGTGCCCTCGGATGCTGCGACGGCGAAGAGGAACAGTGCGCCTCCGGCCATCGAGAGGTTCTTGGAGAACGAAATCAGCTCCATCTGCTTGGTCTGCGCATCGGTCTGGGTCCAGAAGTCGTGCATCTTGAGGGCCATGACCACGAGCAGTGCGGCGAGCACGAGTGCTCCAAGGTCTGCATACACGCCGAGGATGACGGACAGTCCGCCGAGGGTGAGCAGGATGCCCGAGAGAAGGATCGACGCCTTGGGGGCTGGGACCTTCTTGAACTGTGCATAGCCGACCATGTGCTGGCTCTTGGTCAGGTGGTTGATTCCCGACGAAATGAAGATGAGACCGAAGAGGATTCGGCCGATGATCATGATGGTGTCCACTGATTGCTCCTTGTATTGATTGCCGGACGATCCGGCAGGGGTAGTTGCGATCACAACCATAGGGCAAAAATGGTTGCGTACGCAACTATTACGGTACGATGACGATCGTGGCGAAAACCAAGTGGCTGAACCAAGCGGAGATGAGGGCCTGGCTCGCCTACGTCACCACGTCGGTCGACCTGCAGCGCGCCATCGAGCGCGACCTCGAGCCGTTCGGCCTCGACGGAGGCGACTATCAACTTCTCGCCATGTTGTCCGACGCGCCCGACAGGCGGATGAAGATGTGCGACCTCGCCGACACCTTGCGCCTGTCGCGCAGCGGACTCACTCGGCGCATGGAGGGGGTGCTGCGCAAGAAGATCGTCGCCCGCGTGCAGAGCGAGGGCGACAAGCGCGTGGCGTATGCGGTGATGACGGACAAGGGAATGGACCTGTTGCGCAAGGTCGCACCGCATCACGTGGACAGCGTCCGACACCACATGATCGACCGACTGAGCGACACGGAGATTCGTTCGTTGGCGACGGCGTTCGAAAAGATCGCCAAGGGGCTGAACGAAGCACACTGATACGATGCGGAGATGTTCATCCGCAAATTCGTGACCACGTGTGAAGACATCCTCGGCGAGCAGTCGGTTCCGACCGGTCGGGTCGTGCGCAAGGCGGTCAGCAGTGCGGTGATCACCAACCCGTTCTCGGGCAAGGCCCAGCGTGACCTCGCCGAGATCGAGGCGATGGGCGCGGAGATCTCCGGTCAGCTCGCCGAGCGTGCACTTGCCGCGCTTGGCGTGCGCGCCGACGAGGTGACCGCGTACGGCAAGGCGGCGATCGTCGGCGTCAACGGTGAGATCGAGCATGCTGCCGCGCTCATCCACCCGCGATTCGGAGCACCCGTGCGCAAGGTGGTGATCAAGGGTGACGACATCATTCCGTCGACGAAGAAGGTGGCCGTTGCAGGCTCGCCGATCACGATCCCGATCACGAACAAGGACGACATCTGGTCGTTCGACGAGATGGACGCAATCGAGGTGCGCATCGACGATTCGCCGCGCCCGGACGAGATCGTGGTGTGCGTCGCACTCGCAATCGGTGGTCGGCCGTTCGCCCGCACGAAGAAGCCCGGCTGATGTTCAAGGCGATCATCCTGCTCACCGCCGGTGACGACCTGTCGCACGACCAGTTCGTCTCCTGGTGGTTGAACGAGCACGCACCACTCGCGCGCCAGTTGCCGAAGTTGCGCAAGGCGACGTTCAACGTCGTCGACTCACCGCAGGCCGGACAGCCGAACGGGGTGTCCGAGCTGTGGTTCGACTCGCAGGCTGACTTCGACGCGGCGTATGCCTCCGAGATCGGCAAGGCGGTCGTGGCCGATTCGCTTGCACACGTGTCGGGTCGCACCCGACTGATCGTGACGGAGAACTCGGTCCTGAACTAGCGCCGTGCGAGCCACGCTGGACGCGTGGACTCGAAGCGGGTGATCTCGTCGGCCTTGGCGAGCGTGATGCCGATGTCGTCGAGGCCCTTCATGAAGCGCTCCTGGGTCTGGGCGTCCATCTGGAACGCCTCGGTGAGCCCAGCGGACGGGATCTCGACGGTGCGCTTGGCGAGGTCGATCGTGATCTCGGCGTTCGAGTCACCTTCGACGATGCCCCAGAGTCGGTTCACGGTCGGCTCGGACAACACGACGGGCACGAGACCGTTCTTCGTGCAGTTGTTGCGGAAGATGTCGCTGAAGCTCGGCGCGATGACCGCGTCGAAGCCGCCCTGCTGCAACGCCCACACGGCATGTTCGCGGGAGGATCCGACGCCGAAGCTCGGACCAGCGATCAGGATGTTGGCGCCGACGTAGCGTTCGTCGTTGAG
>CAYXIY010000071.1:0-6988 GCA_964465475.1 uncultured Acidimicrobium sp.
ACGCATCGCTCGACGCCCTTGGCCGTGTTCACGCTCCCCTGCGTGGCGACTTCGTGCGGAGTTCCCTTGCGCAACACTCCGCCCTCGCCGACGTAGGGCCCCTCGGTGTTCTCGCGGATCACGACGAAGTCGTGCGCCACGCCGTGGCCAGGGGCCGTGCCCTTGAATGGGCGCTGGTTGATGTAGAGGTCGAGCTCGAAGCGCATCTTCAGCAACAGCCCGCGCTCGATCACGCCCGGCGGCACGTCGGGAGTTCCCACCGCGCCGAGCAGGATGGCGTCGTGCTCGCGCAACTGGCCGAGCGTCGCATCAGAGAGGATCTCCCCGTCGCGCAGATAACGCGCACCACCGAGATCGAAGTTCGTCGTGTCGAGCGACACTCCCGCTGCGGCGACGACCTTCAGAGCTTCTGCGACGACTTCCGGTCCGATTCCGTCCCCGCCGATGACTGCAACTTTGTGCGCGCGCGACATAGATATTCCATCGTATTGACGCCGATAGCCTTTGGGCGCATGGCAAAGCACCAACTTTCACAGGCTGCGCACGACCGTCTCACGGCCGAGTATGCGGACCTGACGACGCGTGGTCGCATCCAGGTTGCCGAGAAGATCGAGGCCGCCCGTCTACTCGGTGACTTGAAGGAAAACGGCGACTACCACGCCGCCAAGGACGAGCAGGGCCACATGGAGGGTCGCATTCGCCAGATCGAGTCGATCCTCGAAGACGCCGAGATCGTCGCACCTGCTCCGGCCGGAGTGGTCGGGCTGGGCACCATCGTCACGATCGTCTATGACGGCGACGATGACGACGCCGCAGAGCGTTACCTCATCGGCCACGTCGAGGAACAAACGGGCGACTCGAGCGTGAGCGTGATGAGCCCCTCGTCTCCGCTCGGCGCCGCGCTGATCGGCGCAAAGAAGGGCACCACCGTGTCCTACAAGGCGCCGAACGGCGAGCTCAAGGTGCGCGTGATCGACACTGCGGTCGCCAACTAGATGGCGCTTCCGGTTGGTCGGCTGATCGACCTGCCCGGGCGCGGCCAAACCTTCATTCGCGAAGTTGACGGCCCGCCGAACGCGACCACGCTCGTGTTGCTGCACGGTTGGACCGCCACCGCCGACCTCAACTGGTTCGCCTGCTTCGAGGAACTCGGTCGACACTTCCGGGTGATCGCCCCCGACCATCGCGGACACGGCCAAGGGATTCGCGCGAACGGCTCCTTTCGTCTCGAAGACTGCGCCGACGACGCGGCCGCCATCGCCGACGTGCTCGGGATCAACACCTTCATTCCCGTCGGCTATTCGATGGGCGGCACCGTCGCACAGTTGATGTGGAAGCGCCACGAGTCACGCGTGCGCGGACTCGTGCTGTGCAGCACTGCGCCCCACTTTTCGACCTCGCGCGAGGAAAAGCTCGGCTTCCTCGGCGTGACGGGTCTTGCCGCACTCGCCCGGCTCACACCCGCGCAGGCACGCGACTGGCTCACCGAACAGATCTACCTGCAGCGCAAGAGCGAGGGCGTGGAGCCGTGGGCAATCCAGCAGATGGCTACGCACGACTGGCTGCACATCATCGAAGCGGGAAGCGCGATCGGCAGCTTCAACTCTCTCGACTGGATCGGCTCGATCGACGTGCCGACCTCGGTCGTCGTCACCACGCAGGACACCGTCGTGCCCGTCGAGCGCCAAGAGAAACTGGTCGAGACGATTCCGCAGGTGCGCGCGTTCCACGTGGATGCGGGACACAACGCGGTCTACGCGGCTGCCGACAGCTACGTTCCCGTGCTCGTGCAGGCGTGCCTGCACGCAGCGGGCGTGACGAACTAGTTCGCCGCCTCGAGGTCGAGGCCGATGTCGAGCACGCGAACCGAATGCGTGAGCGCGCCGACGCTCACGTAGTCGACGCCCGTGGCGGCGACGTCGCGGGCGCTGTCGAGCGTCAGACCACCGCTTGCCTCGAGCACGACGTGGCGACCGGTCGACTCACGGTGACGTCCCGCGATCGCAACTGCCTCACGCAACGTCGCAGGCGCCATGTTGTCGAGGAGCACGAGATCGGCCCCAGCGGCGAGCACCTCTGACAGTTGCTCGAGCGTGTCGACTTCGACCTCGACGACGATGTCGGGATTCGCGGCGCGCACGCGGGCGAACGCCTCGGCGACTCCACCTGCTGCCACGACGTGGTTGTCCTTCACGAGTGCCGCATCGCCGAGCGACATCCGATGGTTCACCCCGCCACCGCAGCGCACCGCATACTTTTGCAGCGCGCGGAGACCCGGCAGCGTCTTACGCGTGTCGCGCACGCGAGCCGACGTTCCCGCAAGGCGCTCCGACCACTCGTGGGTGGCAGTGGCGATCCCGCTCAGGTGACCGAGCAGGTTGAGCGCGGTGCGCTCGGCGGTGAGAAGTCCGCGCGTCGGTCCGACGACGTCGAGCACGACGTCTCCAGGCGTGACGAGCGTTCCGTCGACGAGGATCGAGTTCGCCGTCACCGCCTGCGGCGAACACACCATCTCGATGACCGCAAGCGCGACGGGCAGGCCCGCGACACAGCCACTTGCGCGGCTGACGAAACGAGCGATGCTCTTCTGGTCGGCAGGAACGGTCGAATTCGTCGTCACGTCGGGACCGTGGGCGAAGTCTTCGTCGAGTGCACGGGCAATCACGCGTCGCACCTCATCGATCGTCAGGCCGCCGGCGACGATCGATCGCGCCGTGGCGTCCGAGATCGGGTGGTAGTGCATCAGCCCGACACTCCGCCACGGATCGCAAGGCCGTCATCGCCGAGTGAGACCTCGAGGTGGCGCTCCCATGCGGGAACGCTCGACGTCACGTCGGTGCGTCGGTGGCATCCCCGGCTCTCGGTGCGCGCAAGCGCGGACGCCGTCACGGCGGCAGCCACGGTCAGGATGTTCGTCGCCTCGAAGTTCCTGCGCGTCGCGAGCACGTCGTCGGTGACCTTGTCGGCGACCACGCCGAGCGCATCGAGCGTGGAGGCGAGCGCTTCCGGTCGGCGCAGCACGCCGACGTGCTTGGCCATCAACGTGCGCACGTGTGCACGCATCGAATCATCGAGCGCACCCTCGCCATCGGGACGCTCGTCGATCAGTTCGACCTTCGCCGGCAACTTCCATGCAAGGTTGCGTCCGACGCGCGTGCCGACCACGAGGCTCTCGGTGAGCGAGTTGGAAGCGAGTCGGTTCGCGCCGTGCACACCCGTGTAAGCGACCTCGCCGACCGCGTAGAGCCCCTCGACCGACGTGGTGCCGTCCAAGTTCGAGTCGATGCCACCGCAGGTGTAGTGCGCGGCCGGCGCGACGGGAATGCGCTCGCGGGTCGGATCGATCCCTGCTGCGCGGCACGCCCGCGTGATGAACGGGAAACGCTCCTCGAAGCGTTCGCCGATTCCCGTTGCGTCCAGAAAGACGTGGTCATCCACGCCGTTGACCGCCTTGGCCATGCGTTCGCTGATCGCGGCCGCCACGACGTCGCGTGGCGCGAGGTCCTCGAGGGGATGGACGCCTTTCATGATCCGCTCGCCCGCCGCGTCGAACAGGATCGCGCCCTCGCCGCGCACGGCCTCACTGATCAGCGTCTGCTGAGCCGTCGAGTCGACTCCCTGCCACAACACGGTGGGATGGAACTGCACGAACTCGAGGTCGCGCAGGGTGAGACCTGCACGCAAGGCGAGCGCGTGACCGTCGCCGGTCACCGCCGCCGGGTTCGACGTGCTCGCAAACACTTGTCCATATCCACCCGTGGCGACGACGACCGCGCGCGCGGTCACGATTCCGACGCTCACGACGTCACCCTGGGGCCCGAGCACCGCGATGCGCACGCCGGCCACCTGACGCCGACCCGTCGCCGACACGCCGAACTCGAGGTCGAGTGCGAACGCGTGCTCGAACACTTCCACTCCGGCGTTGATCGCATTTTCGTCCAAGGTGCGCTGGATCTCCGCACCGGACTGGTCGCCGCCCGCATGCACGATGCGCGAGCGGGAGTGTCCACCCTCCCGAGTGAGCGCGCGTTCGCCGTCGGCCCCCGGATCGAATGCCGCGCCGAGCTTCTCCAAGTAGTCGATCGCCGTCGGGGCGTCGCGCACGAGCGAGGTCACCGCGACTTCGTCACACAGGCCTGCTCCGGCCTCGAGCGTGTCGCGCACGTGCTCGGCGAAGGTGTCGGTCGGGTCGAGCACGGCGGCAAGTCCACCTTGCGCCCAAGCCGTACTTCCCGCATCGAGGGTGTCCTTCGTGACGATGAGGACGTTGCGCACCGGGCGCGCGGCGAGCGCGGCGGCGAGTCCCGCAGCACCCGATCCGAGGACGACGACGTCGACGTCGCGGGTCCACGATGGCTGCGGAGCGGCCAGGCGTCGCGGCAGGGCGATGCGCATTGGCGTCACTCCTTGGTGCGCGACGGCGTGCCGATGGCGATCATCTGCTCGACGCTGCGACGCGCCTTGTCGGCGACTTCGCGAGGGATCGAGATCTCGTCGGTGCCCTCGACGAGGCAACGCAGGAGCTTTTCCGGCGTGATCATCTTCATGTACTTGCAGACCGCTGCGCGATTCACGGGCACGAAGTCGACCTTCGAGTTGGCGTGGCGGAGCTGGTGCAACATGCCGGTCTCGGTTGCCACCAGGACCTTCTTTGCCGTCGTCTCTTTGGCCGCGGTGATCATTCCCGAGGTGCTCAGGATCTTCGTGCGGCTGCGCGGCACGACTCCCGTCTCGGCGAGATACATCGCCGACGTCGCACATCCGCACTCGGGATGGATGAAGAGTTCCGCCTCCGGTTCGGACGCGACCATCGCCTTCAAGTCGGCGCCGTTGATGCCAGCGTGCACGTGGCACTCGCCCATCCAGATGTGCATGTTGTCGCGCTTCAACGTGCGTTGCACGTGCGCGCCGAGGAACTGGTCGGGACAGAACAACACCGGAACGTCGACGGGAATCGAGGCGACGACTTCGACGGCATTCGACGACGTGCAGCAGATGTCGGTCTCGGCCTTCACCGCCGCCGTGGTGTTCACGTAACTCACGACGACCGCGCCGGGGTGTTCGGCCTTCCATGCGCGCAACTGGTCGGCGGTGATCGTGTCGGCGAGCGAGCATCCCGCGTTCGCGTCCGGGATCAGGACGGTCTTGTCGTACGAGAGGATCTTTGCCGTCTCGGCCATGAAGTGCACGCCGCAGAACACGATGGTCGAGGCCGTCGACTGTGCCGCGATGCGCGAGAGTCCGAGAGAGTCTCCGACGTGGTCCGCCACATCCTGGATCTCCGGCAATTGGTAGTTGTGGGCAAGGATGACTGCGTCGCGCTCCTTGGCGAGCTGTTTGACGCGTTCTGCCCAATCGGCCACACCTTCAAGTTATCGGCAGGGTGCGCCGGAACGCCTGTCGACTAGGCGTGCGTGCGCGGTTCGTCGACTTCGTCCACGGTCGCGGTGAACCACAACGAGTTGACCGCATCGGCGAGCGATCCTCGTGCGGCTCCGTCGTCGGTGATCACCTCGTCGGGCGTGTCGGCGAAACGCAGGACGGATGCCACACCCGCATCGCTCACCGTGACGACGAGTCGAACCCGGCGACGTCGCGGATGCGCGCTCGGTGCGAGGTCGCGCGGGTCTTCGTCGTCGATCGGCGCAGCCCATCCGCACGTCAAGACGACGGCGGCGTCGAACATCTTGGAGATCGCACTCGTCGGTGCCTCGAGCAGCTCATAGACGTCGCCGTGTTCGGCGAGGAAGGTGATGCGCAACGCCCCATCGGTGTTGTCGGGGATCCCGTGGGGGTCGACGACGGTGATGCCGTACAGACGCGCCTTGGAAAGGTCGAAGCGATCGAGCGACAGGTGCAGGCTGTGCTCCACGCACGTGGCAAGGGATAGTGGTGTGGGAATCGTTGGTGTCATGACCCGATGTGTGCGCGAGCACGCGGAATGTGACGCCCGAGTCGTGAAATTCGCGGTGGGCCACGGCAGACTGAAGGCCATGTCGTCGACCCCCCTCACGCTCGCCCAGAAGGTCTGGGACCGCCACGTCGTCACCGCCGCCCCAGGCGAGCCGGAACTGCTGTACATCGACCTCCACCTCGTGCACGAGGTGACGAGCCCGCAGGCCTTCGACGGCCTGCGCATCAACGGTCGTGGCGTGCGTCGTCCGGACCTCACCGTGGCCACCGAGGACCACAACGTGCCGACCAAGGACATCCACCTTCCGGTCGCCGATCCGATCTCGTCCCGCCAGCTCGAGGTGTTGCGCGACAACGCCAAGGAGTTCGGCATCACCCACTATCCGATGGGTGACTCGCACCAAGGCATCGTGCACGTCATCGGACCAGAGCAGGGTCGCACGCTGCCCGGCATGACGATCGTGTGCGGCGACAGCCACACCTCGACGCACGGCGCATTCGGCGCACTCGCCTTCGGCATCGGCACGAGCGAAGTCGAGCACGTCCTTGCGACCCAGACGCTTCCCCAGAGCCGACCGAAGTGGATGAGCGTCACCGTCGAAGGAACACTCGACCCGTCCGTCACCGCCAAGGACATCGTGCTCGCGATCATCGGCAAGATCGGCACCGGCGGCGGCATCGGCCACGTCATCGAATACCGCGGGTCGGCGATCCGCGGACTGTCGATGGAAGGTCGCATGACCGTCTGCAACATGTCGATCGAAGCAGGAGCCAAGGCCGGCCTCATCGCACCGGACGAGACCACGTTTGCCTACCTGAAGGGTCGCGAGTTCGCCCCGACGGGTGCCGCGTGGGACGCCGCGGTCGCCGAGTGGTCGACACTGCGCACCGACGAGGGCGCGAAGTTCGACAAGGAAGTGGTCATCGACGCCTCCACTCTCACTCCGCACGTCACCTGGGGCACCAACCCCGCTCAAGTGCTACCGATCGACGGCCGCATCCCGAATCCCGCGGACTTCGCCGACGCCACCGCCCGTGACACCGTCAGCCGCGCGCTCGAGTACATGGGGCTCAC
>CAYXIY010000072.1:0-6763 GCA_964465475.1 uncultured Acidimicrobium sp.
CAGGGGGCACGACGGGCACGCGACATGATCCGGGCGATGACGATCGAGCAGGTCTTCGACACGATCGGTGTGCGAATCAAGTCAGAAGCGATCGGCGGCGTGCGCGTGGCGGTGAACTGGACCTTCACCGACATGGCGGGAACCTCAGACGAGCGCTGGATCCTCGGGTTGTCGAATCGCGCGCTGTATGCGACACGGGGCCGCCACGATCCGAACGCACACGTGACCGTGACGATGACGCGGGAGATGCTGCTCAACGTCATCGCCCAAGACACGACGTTCCTGGACGAAATCGGCAAGGGGACCATCGTCCTCGAGGGTGATGCGGCGGCGATGCTCACAATCTTCGGCAACGTCGACGAGATTGCTGCCGGATTTGCCATAGTGGAGCCGTGACCCCCGTCGTCCGCAAGATTCTCCTCGCCGTCGTCGCTCTCGTCGTGGCCGTGGTTGGCGTTCCCTGGGTGTACATCAACGTCGTGAAGGACGACGCACCCGACGCGCTCACCCTCGAGCCAACACCGACCACGCTCGACGTCGCCACCACGATTGCCGAGGCACCTGAACCCGTGCTCGATGGCGTGTGGAGCGTGCAATCCGACTCCGTCGTCGGTTATCGGGTGAAAGAGATCCTCTTTGGTCAGTCGACCGAGGGCGTTGGACGCACGAATGCGGTGACCGGATCGCTCACCATTGCAGCGGAGCAGGTCACGGAGGCGCGCTTCGAGGTCGACATGACGACGCTCGTGAGCGACAGTGATCGGCGCGACCGCCAAGTCCGGGGACGAATCCTCGACACGGCGTCATATCCGACCGCGACGTTCGAACTTGGTGCACCGATTTCTCTGACGCCAGAAGCGCTCGCTGGTGGGGACGTGGTCGTGGATGCCAAGGGTTCGCTCACCCTGCGCGGCGTGACCAAGGACGTCACCGTCGCGCTCGTCGCGCGCGTCACGGACGGAGTCATCGAGGTCAACGGTTCGCTCGAGATCGTCTTTGCAGACTGGTCGATTCCCGACCCGAGCATCTCGGCGATTGCCGTCGAAGACCGCGGACTGCTCGAGTTCCTGCTTCGCTTCGGTCGCTAGTCGTCGAAGCGGTTTGCCCGCATCGCCTGGCGATAGGCGAGTGCGACTGCGTCGAACTTCATGTGCAGTTCCGCGGTCGGCTCGTAGGGAACCTTCTTCGGACGTTGCGACTCGACGATCGACTTGTCCTGGCCGAAGATGACGTCTTCGAAGTCTCGCAACACCGACGCCGGTTGGTCGAGGTTGTAGTTGCGACCGATCAGCAGGAACCCGCGGCTGTGTTCCTCATCCACGGGCTGGGACGAGAAGAAATAGACCATCCCTTCTCGGCCGCCCCATCCGAGTCGAAGCAGCAGTGTGAACGGAAGATGGATCTCATAGCGCGAGCGACGCATCGGTGTCGACGTGTCGGCGTTGGCGAACACGGGGAAGTCGTCGGTGTTTGGTGCTTCCGGCCTCACGATGTCGTAGTGCACGACGTGGCCGTCGGTGTGGACGTCGTAGGGCGGTACGACGGGGCGTTGCGGATCTCCGAGGAGCCCGGGATGGACCCACGGGAAGTGGCCGAAGTCGGTGAAGTTCTCGAGTTGACGTGACGCGTGCGCATTCCACTCGTACGGCCCGCACGTGACCCATGTCCACGAGTCGTCACCGAATTCGGGGATCGACGGGATGTCGTGGCGCGGTTCGTCGACGGCGACCCACACGATCCCGTAGCGCTCCGTGCACGCGAAGGCAGCGATACGTGCCTTCGGTGGGATGCGCGTCGGGTCCTCGAGTTGGGGGATCAGCGTGCACGTGCCCGTCGCGTCGAACTGCCACCCGTGGTACGGGCAGGCGATCTCGTCCCCGCGCACGCACCCGCCGGACAGCGCCGTGCCGCGGTGGATGCAGACGTCGCTCGTGGCGTGTGCGACACCTCGCGAGTCGCGCCAGAGCACGATCGGCCGACCGAGGAGCGTGCAGCCGACGGGGGTGTTCGAGAGGGAGTCGGAGAACGCGACGGGATGCCAAGCCTGGGCGAGCACGTCTCGACGGTATCGCAACTACTGTTCCCTCCATGGGGGAACGGGTGCTCACGCCCAAGGAGTTGACGCGCATGCTTGGCGCGCGTCTTGGTGGGGCGAACGTCGTCGCCGTGACCCAGGCTCCGATCGGTACGGGTCAGATGAGTGAGAGTCGACGCCTGACGCTCGAATACTCACGTCCGTGCGGATTGCCCGAGACGATGGTCGCCAAGTTCGAGTCGGCGAGCGAGGCGAGTCGAGCAGCGAGCAGGGCGACGCGCACCTACGAAGTCGAGACGTCCTTCTATCGGGACGTGCGCACCAAGGTCGACGTGAACGCCCCGCAGTGCTTCCATGTCGACTTCGATGCGGATCGCGACGAGTTCGCCCTGCTGCTCAGCGACTTCGCCCCGTGCGTGCAGGGGGACCAGCTGGCGGGATGTGGCCTCGACGATGCACGGGATGCGGTGGGAGAGATCGCGCGCCTGCATGGCCCGTTGTGGCAGGACCCGACGATCAAGACGATGCCGTGGTTGCACCGCAACCCACCGGAACACAAGCGCAACGTCCAAGTGCTGTACTCCCAGTTGCACTCGTCGTTTTCCGAGCGCTACGCGGATCGACTGAGCGACGAGGCGCGCGAAGTTGGCGCGCGACTCGCAACCGAGCCACGTGACTACTTCTCCTACGATCCCGTTCGCTTCTCCGTCATCCATGGGGATTATCGACTGGACAACGTGCTCTTTGCGAGCGACAAGCGCGAGCGTCGGGTCGGTGTGGTCGACTTCCAGACGGTCGCCGTCGGATGTCCACTCCTCGACGTCGTCTATTTCCTTGGCGCTGGGTTGACGACCGATTTCGGTGCGGCCGTCGAGGAACCCCTCGTCGCGCACTACGTGCAGCAACTCGGCGAGTACGGGGTGACGTTGTCGGTCGACGAGGCGTGGTGGCTGTATCGACGGTACGCCTTCGCCGGATTCGTGATGGCGGTCGTGGCGTCGATGATCGTCAAACAGACCGATCGCGGGGACGAGATGTTCATGGCGATGGCCAATCGCCATGCGCGTCAGGTCGCCGACCTCGGCTCCTTCGACGTGCTGGCAGACTGAATCCGATGAGTTTCTTCGACGCAGCCGACGAACGCTTCGGACATCAGATCCCCGAGCCGTTCCGCTCGACCGTGGTCCATCACCACTTCTGGCGGGAGAGTCTCTTCTTCATCGCCCACGATCCGAAGGGTCCGAACGACGTGCCGATCCTCACCCTCGCGCACTTTCCCGCGCGTGAGGAGATGGACTCGTTGCAGCTCGGACGCGTCGCGGGCGAGCCGGTGATGGCGCGCCATGCGCGACACGTCGCTGGCGACTACGACGACTTTCGCGTCGGACCGGTGACGATCGACGTCATCGAACCGAAGAAGGTGGTGAGGCTGTGCGTCGAGGAATCCGATGCGTCTCCGGTGTCGCTCGACCTCACCTTCACCGCGCGCACCGCTGCGTATCCACTCCGTCGTGGCACGATGCACGCCGGTCACGAAATCATTTGGGACCAACGCCACATGTTCCAATCCGGCTGGTACTCGGGGACCGTCACTCGCGGTGGCGTGACGTCGACGATCGATCGATGGTGGGGTCAGCGCGACCACTCGTGGGGCATTCGCAACCATGCACGCTGTCCGCTCTGGATGTGGACGCCGATCCAGCTCGAAGAGGGGATGCTCAGCATCTGGCACTGGGAGTTGCCGAACGGAGCGCGCGTCTACACCGACGGCTGCTTCGCGCCGAGCGACATGTCGGCACCGATCCCCGTCGTGAGCTTCGACCACGACCTCACGTGGCTGGACGCCAAGGGCAACTCGACGTCCTATGAACGCTTCGGCGACGACGTGCACGGGCTCGCCGGCCGGCTCACGTTCGGGCTGCAGGGCGGTCGGCGCATCGTCGTCGATGCAACCGGTCGATGGGCGCAGCGATACAGCTTCGGCAACACTCGCACGCCCCAGACCCTCGGGGGCGGGCTGAGCGAAATGCAGGTGACGACGAGCGACGGGGCCAAGGGCACGGCGATCTATGAGGTGACGGGGCAGTGGCACCATCGATACTTCCCGCTGCCACGCGGCGAGAAGTTCCCGCCGAATGCGTACTCGCCCGGAGACGACGAACGGGCGATCTAGTGCGCGTGCGGTCCGTGCGTGAGACGGTCGCGCGTCACGCAACGACGATCTTCGGGCTCGTCTCTGGCACCCTGGCTTTCGTCTGGGTGACCGGCGGGGCGATCGTCGATCCGACGCGGCGCGACTGGTTGATGCTCGGAGACTCTGCCCAGCACTACCTCGGGTGGGCGTTCTTCCGCAACACACCACTCGTGCAGTGGCCGCTCGGGGCGAATCCCAAGCTCGGTCTCGAGTTCGCAAGTTCGATCGTGTTCACCGACTCGATCCCGCTCGTCGCCTTCCTCCTGAAGCCGTTCGATGCGGTCCTGCCGGAGACGTTCCAATACCTCGGTCTGTGGATCTGGGCGTGCTTCGTGTTGCAGGCACTCGTCGCGATGAGGCTGCTCGCACACCTCATCGCGGACAGGACGCACCAGATGCTTGCGTCGTTGCTCTTCGTGCTTGCACCCGCGTTGTCGTATCGCCTCGTGCATCAGGGATATGGCCACATCGCTCTCGCCAGTCACTTTCTCATCCTCGGTGCGTTGTGCGCCTACTTCTCACCGCGAACCACGACATGGTGGTGGGTCGTCCTTGCGTGTGCGGCGCTCCTCGTGCAGGCCTATTTCGTGCCGATGGTGGTCGGCGTTTGGATTGCCTCGCTGGTGAGGCGACGTTCAGGGGTCGGCGCGAGCGTTCGAGAGATGGTGATCGTTGGTGGCTCACTTGTTGGGGTTGCCATCCTCTCGGGATTTGCCTCACTCGGCGGCAAACTCTTCGTCGGAGATTCGAGCGTGACGCCGCAGGACTTTCCGTATCGCTTCCGCTGGCAGCCGATGGCCTTCGTCGATCCGGCGACGGACTTCTCACGTGGCTGGTCGCGAGTCTTGCCGGACCAACTCGAACTCTTCGGCGACGTCGAAGGGTTCACCTATCTCGGTTCCGGCGTCCTCCTCGTCGTGGTGCCGGTGGTCGCAGCCGCGCTCCTGTGGCGCCACAAGGTCGTCTCGGGCAGGTTCGTCGCGGTGGTGCTCACGATCACGGCGGTCCTTGCAGTGGTCGTCCCGGCGAAGGAGCTCTCGACGGTGTTGGCCGTCGTCGTTGGCGGGGTGATCGTCGCCGTCGTTGTCGACTGCGTCGCCCGTCGTCGCCATCGGACACTGATCGGCGCGGCCACGCTGCTTGCCGCCTACGCGATGACGATGAGGCCCGGGATTGGACGTCGGACGTTCTTCGAATACGAACTCGTGCCAGTCCTCGAGCAGTTCACCCAGACGTTTCGCACACACGCGCGTGCCGTCTGGGTGGCGTACTACCTCGTGATCCTCGGACTCGTCGTCGTCCTCACGCGACGCACCTCTGCGCGCGTCGCCACAGCCGTGCTGGCCCTCGCCGTCGTCGTGTCGATCGTCGATTCGTCGAGTGCGATCGATGGCGTCCGCTCGCGTTTCCGGGACCAGCCCGTGTGGGTCAACCAGATGGACGACCCGATGTGGAACGAGGTGGTGGCCGGCCGCGACAAGGTGGTCACCTATCCACCCCTGAACAACGACCCCGAGGGACGGTGGATCCACATCGAGGACTTCGTCCAACGCCGGGGGATGGCGACGAACGCCGGCTACTTCTCCCGCTGGAGCATCGACACCTACGTGCGCGAGAACCAAGCGTTGCACGATCGACTGCGCGCAGGGCAGTTCGACCCCGATGCGCTCTATCTGATCTTCGACCCCTCGATGTGGGAGGCGTTGAACTCCGACCCTGGGCGTTTTTCGTTCATTGGGGACATCGACGGCTACCTCGTCGTCGCGCCGTGAACACGCGGGATATCGTGGCGTCGTGATCGTCGAACAGATCTCGGCTGCGATCGGCGCGAAGGTCTCGGGCATCGACCTATGTCGCGGGATCGACTCGACGCAGCGCGACGAAATCCTCGACGCACTGCATCGGCATCACGTGCTGTTCTTCGAGAACCAGCCCCTCACCCCGACCCAGCACCGCGATCTCGCCGCCCAGTTCGGCGAGCTGCACATCCACCCGTTCTACCCACACGACTCCGAGGTCGAAGAAATCATCGTGCTCGACACGAACGACGACAACCCTCCAGACTCCGACACCTGGCACACCGACGTCACGTTCATCGAGAATCCTCCGATGGGTGCGTTGCTCTCGGCGCGCGTCCTTCCGCCGCACGGTGGCGACACGTTGTGGTTGTCATGCATCGCCGCGTACGACGCGCTTTCAGAGCCGATGCGCGAGTTCCTCGGTGGACTCACGGCCGAACACGACATGGCGGCCTCGTTCACCGTCGAGCGATACGGCAACTCGGCTGAGGCGAGGGAGCGGCTCGCGGAGGCTCGACGAAAGAATCCACCCGTCGTGCATCCTGTGGTGCGCACCCACCCGGTGACGGGCAGGAAGGGAATCTTCGTGAACGCGAGCTTCACGACTCGGATCATGGAGTTGTCGGCAGGGGAGTCGGCGAGCGTGCTCTCCTACCTTCATTCCCACGTCGCGAAGCCAGAATTCACGGTGCGCTGGAAGTGGAAGCAGTACGACCTCGCATTTTGGGACAATCG
>CAYXIY010000073.1:0-6650 GCA_964465475.1 uncultured Acidimicrobium sp.
ATCTCTTCTGCATGATCACGATGAACCACCACCCGCTGCACACCAACGACTGGTTCGCAGCCCAGAGCGTGCAGGGTCGCAACGTCGTCGTCGGCAACCTCGTCTATTCCCTCGTGTTGGGCATGAGCGTGCCGGACGTGAGCGGGGCGGCAATTGCGAACCTCGAGGTCGAGACGCTGCAGCACAAGTTCCCGACGTTCCACGGCGACACGATCCACGCCGAGACCCGCGTGCTCGACGTGCAGGAGTCGAAGTCGAAGAACGATCGCGGCGTCGTCACCGTCGAGACGAAGGGCTTCAATCAGGACGGCAAGGAAGTCTGCTACTTCCGTCGTCGCGTGATGGTGTGGAAACGAGCGGCGCTGCCCGAGCGCAAGCGCCCGTACGACGGTCACGACGTCTGGGGCCAGTAGCCGAACTCGTCGATCCGCTGCTCGCCTGGGGCTTGCCCCAGCTGCGCAACTTGCCATGGCGAGCGACGCGGGATCGGTGGCACATCCTCGTGAGCGAGGTGATGTCCCAGCAGACGCAAGTCGACCGGGTCGTGCCGAAGTTCGACGCGTTCGTCGCGGCGTATCCGACACCAACGGCGTGCGCAGCCGCGCCGCTCGGGGAACTACTCACGCTGTGGAGCGGACTCGGATATCCGCGCCGGTGTCGAAACCTGCACGAGGCGAGCAAGGCGATCGTCGAGCGTCACGACGGCGTGGTGCCGTCGACGTTGGATGAGTTGCTCGCGCTGCCGGGGATCGGTGACTACACCGCTCGGGCGGTGATGGTGTTCGCCGACCACCACGACCTCGGCATCGTCGACACCAACGTCGCGCGGGTGATGGCGCGGGTGACGAATCGTGCGCTCGCAAAGAAAGAACTCCAACGACTCGCCGACGACGTCGTGCCGAGCGGACTTGGTTGGGAGTGGAACCAAGTGTTGATGGACTTCGGCGCCACGGTGTGCACCGCGCGAGTCCCGCGATGTAGCGAGTGTCCTGTGCGTACCCACTGTGGTTGGGCGGGAACGAACGGCGAGGATCCTGCACCACTCACGGCGGGAACCTCGCGTCCGCAGGGTCGATTCGAGGGGTCCAATCGTCAGGCGCGCGGCAAGTTGTTGCGCTCGCTCACCACGGGTGGCGTGGCGTTCATCGACGTCGCACGCGTGATGGGTGTTGCCGACGAGGAGCGTGCCGCACGGATCGCGAACGATCTCGTGAGCGAGGGTCTCGTCGTCGAGCGCGACGGCTGGCTCAGCCTGCCGTGACCCAGTCGACGATCAGTGCGTTCACGGCGTCCGGTCGCTCGAGCTGGAGGAAGTGACCCGCACCCTCGACGACGACGACCTCGGCGTTCGCCGGCTTGCGCGTGCGCGCATCATGTGCGAGTTCGACTCCGATGCAGCCGTCGGTTTCACCGTGGAGGTAGAGAACCGGTTGGCTCGGAGTCTCGGTCTGCATCGCCGTCTGTGCGTCGGCGAGTTGCGGATCGCGGTAACCCTGACCGAGCGTCGCACGGTAATAGCCGAGCGCTGCTGCGAGATGGGCGGGGTCGGCCAACGACTCCTTGACGCGCTTGGCGTCGCTTTCGCCGTCGTAACCCGGGGACCATTGGTTCCACAGACGGTCGATGAACGCCATGTCCTGGGATGCGACGATGTGGTCGCTCAGTGGGTGCTGGAAGAAGAACATGTACCAGCTGCGTTGAATCTGATCCTGGTTCGTGAGGAACGCATTTCCGAAGGTGTTCCACGGTGGCACCGACATGCCGACGACGCGCTTCCATCGCGACGGCTCGAGGATCGCCGCACCATACGTCGCAGGCGCACCCCAGTCGTGGCCGACGATCACGGCGCGCTCGTCGCCGCCGAGGGCGGCGTGCAACGCATTCGCATCCGTTGCGAGCGCGGCGGTTTGGTAGGCGCCATTCGGCGCGAGCGAGGTCGGCGCATAACCGCGCATGAACGGAGCGACGGCGCGAAATCCGGCTCGCGCCAGTTCGGGCAGCAGATGTCGCCACGAGTGTGCAGTGTCGGGAAAGCCGTGCAGACACAACGCGAGCGGACCGGTTCCGCAGGCGAGGTAGTGAAAGTCGATGCCGTTGGCCGTGACCGTCTCGTGAGTGATGGTCGGGCCTCCAGCCATGGCAAAACCCTAGTTGAGTAGCATGACGTCGATGTCAGGCGCGATCGATCCGAAGGTGTTTCGCACCGTGCTCGGACATCTGCCGACGGGAGTCTGCGTCGTCACCGGCGTGAACGACGAGGGAGCGAAGTGGGGAATCACGATCGGCAGTGTCGTGTCCGTCTCGCTCGATCCGCCACTCATCGGGTTCTTCCCCGGAGTGGGTTCCAAGTCGTGGCCGGAGATCGAAAAGGGTGGAGGTTTCTGCGCCAACGTGCTGACTCGAACGCAGGAGGACCTGTGCTGGAGGTTCGCCAAGGAGCCCGTCGACGGTTCCGATCGCTTCGACGACGTGAGTCATCGACTCTCTGCGTCCGGGATGCCGATCATCGACGGCGCTCTCGCCCAGATCGACTGTTCGATCGAATCGGTCACGCCGGCCGGTGACCATTTCTTCGTCCTCGGTCGTGTGCGCAGCCTGACGCTCGATGCGAACGCAGGGGATGCAATGGTGTTCTACAAGAGCGCCGTCACTGGCGTGGCCACGCCTGATCCGCGCTGATGTGGGACCTCGACCAGTGGTGCGGGGCGTTCGTCGGTGCGGTGTTCATCTTCTCTTTCGTGCGCAAGTTGATGGACGTGCGCGGATGGATCTCCCAGGCGGCTGAGTTGTCCGTTCCCAAGCCGGTCGCACTCGTGGTCGTCGCGGCCGAGGGGAGCGTCGGCGTCCTCCTCGTGGCCCAGCTCTGGCCGCGTCCTGCCACGATCGTGTCACTCGTCATGTTGATGGGGTTCAGTGCGCTGATCGCATCGTTATTGGTACGGGGACGGCGACCGGTGTGTGCGTGTTTCGGGGCCTCGAGTACGAAGCCGATCTCGTGGATGACGCTCGCGCGCAACATGGTGTTCATCGCCGCAAACGTCGTCGCACTGCTTGGCGCCTCGTCCTAGACCACCTGTAGCATTCGCGCGATGCGCGTGTGGATCGACCAAGACTTGTGCACCGGTGACGGGCTGTGCGTGGACCACTGTCCCGACGTCTTCGTGCAACTCGAGGACGGCATCGCATACGTCGCCGAGCGCGGGGTGGCGCTCAACGACCCGGGCAGCTCGGGGAGTCTTGCGCGTGTCGAGCAGCGCGATCACCTGGCAGTGGTCAAGGCCGCAGAGGTATGTCCAGGCGAGTGCATTTTCATCGAGCTCGACGCACACGACGTGACGCAGGTCGAGTCCGAGCCACCGCTGGTCATCCACGCAGGTTGAACCCAGCACCACGGATGGTGCAGGTAGCGTTCGTTGGGTGAAGTGGCGACTTGCGGTCAATGGCGCCGTTGCAATCGTCGCCCTGTCTGCATCCACGGTCGCTGGAGCCACGTCTGCCGAGCCGATGTCGCGCGTGCGCAACGGTGGCTCTGCTCTGCTCGTTTTGCAGGGGATCGTCGTCGAACGGGAGCGACCCGCTGGTTACTCACGGTCCCTCTTCGAACACTGGCGTGACGTCGACGGCGACGGATGTGATTCTCGTGACCAGGTGCTCAAGCGCGACAGCGTGAGCCTGCCGCAGGTCGATCCGATCGACTGCAACGTGGTCGCCGGCGATTGGATCTCTCCGTATGACGGTGCGCGGTGGAGCGATCCGTCGCGCATCGACATCGATCACGTCGTCGCGCTCAAGGAGGCGTGGGACTCGGGAGCCTGGGCTTGGTCGAGCGACATGCGTCGCGCATACGCCAACGACACGTCCGATTCGCGCACGTTGCTCGCGGTCACCGATCGCGTGAATCAGTCGAAGAGCGACAAGGATCCAAGCAACTGGTTGCCGCCGTCGAAGTCCTATCTGTGCACCTACCTCTCGAATTGGATCGCGGTGAAGGCCCGCTGGGGTTTGTCCATGGATCACAGCGAGTGGGGCAGGGTGAAGAACCTGCTCATCGGTTCGTGCCCAGGTCTCACCGTCGCCCCGTGGCCTGCGGTCCCGACGTCCTCCGTGCCGGCCACCACGACGACGACGCGACCGAGCGCGCCACAGGTCGGCCCGACCGTAACCACGAATCCAGCAAGCCCTTCGACGTCGACCGCACCGGCGTCGACTGCGCCGAGCCCGACGTCACCTGTGCAGTCCACGACGACGACCGTCTCGTCGACTCCGGGTGTCTCGAGGGTGTATCCAGGAGCGTGGTGCTCGCCCGAGGGGGCCACGGGCACCTATACGAACGGCAAGACCTATGTCTGTTCGAAGACCAGTCAGAGCGGAACGCCCTATTCCGATGGCCGCGCTCGTTGGCGTCAGCCATAAGGCGCAATCGGTCGTTTCTGGCGTTAGCCTTGCGACCCTATGTCGAAGAAGACCAAGAAGCGCAAGGCGCGCCTGCGCCGTTCAAAGGCGAACCACGGCAAGCGCCCGAACATGGGGCGCGGCTAACCACGCCGTGTAGCCCTCGTCGCTGACGATGGCGCGCATCACCCAACTCACGGTCGGCGGTTTGCCCACCGCTTGGTCATCACTCGGATTTTCCTTCGACGACTCTCGTTGCACCTTCGGCGACGTCGCCGTGCGCGTGGATCCTTCCCGCGAGCCGGGGCTGGTCTCGTGGACGCTCGGTCGTGTCGCCGTCATGGAGTCACCAGACGGACTCGAGACGAACTTCGATGACCGCGTCGTGAACGCTGCATCGTCGTCGTCGATCATCGACGTCCGTGGAATTGACCACGTCGTCGTGATGACGAACGACCTGCAGCGCACGACCGAGGCCATCGCTCGTGTGACCGGTGATCCGCTCAAGCGGGTGCGTGAGGCCGGTGAGGGCATTCGTCAGGGATTCCATCGACTCGGCTCGGTCGTCGTCGAGGTCGTCGAGAACCCGCGCGTCACGCAGACGTACCTGTGGGGGTTCGTGCTCACCGTCGGCAATCTCGACGACGTCGTTGCCCACATGGGGCCGGACGTGATCGGGTCACCGCGCGACGCGGTCCAGCCGGGTCGGCGCATCGCGACGATTCGCTCTGGCGTCGGTCTCGGTGTGCCCGTCGCGTTGATCACGCCGGATGCGTGAGCGTCAGTAGTCGTCTGCGTCCGGGTCGTTTCGCCTGGCGATGAAGGCCGCACCCTCGTCGCAGGTGTCGGCGAGTGGGCACCAGTAGCACGCGGTGCATGGCCGGAGGTTCGGCTCGCGATCCTTGAGCTGCACCTCGGCGATCTGGCGGATGCCGTCGATCGTCTTGCGCAGTGCCGCCTGCAGGACACCCTCGGTGACGTCCTCGGTTTCCGCGCGTGCAGTTTCGAGCGAGTAGGTCGCGAGCATGCGTGGTGCGACGCCCGCGCGCAACGACTCGACGAGGGCGTAGAAGCGAAGCTCCTCGCGGTGGTTGGGATAGATGCGACCGGACTTCATGTCGACGATGACCTTCGAGCCGACCGCACCGAGCGTCAAGTCTGCCCGTGTGGACAGGTTGATCCTGCCGCCGAATAACTCGACGCGAGCGGAGCTCTCGAGGACCGGGCGCCACGCGTTCTTGAGTGGCGGGAAGCACTCGTCGAACTTGGAGTAGGCGTCGATCGCCATGCTGCGCAACTGTGCGCGCTCGGCGGGTGAGAGTCGTTCGATGAACTCACCCGCGCTGCGCTCGTCATCGGCCAATTGGGCGAGGGCCTCGTCGACGACGTCGCCAGGGGTGGGTTCGCCACGCCAGTTGATGCCGAGCTCGATCGCCTTGTGCAACACGGTTCCCTTCACGTTGCGCAACGTCCATTCGAAGGTGTCGAGGGACGCGACGAAGTTCGTCTCACAGCCATGGATCGCCGTCAACTTGCCCTTGCTGATCCACAACGGCTTGTCGGGCGTGAACCGCTCGGCCACGTCCGCGAGCGATTCGCTCAAGTGCTCGGAGACTCCGACGACGATCGACTCAGGCAACGGTTCCCAGCCCTGCGGCTTGCCGAGGGCGTCCACGACGGCCTGCTGCATGGGGTTGAGTGTCTCGGTGCTCGCCACCGCCTCACTCTGTCACACGGGTGTGTGATGCTGTCGCCATGACGGGCGGATCGACGATGATGTTTGCATCTGCCGCTCGTTTCCTGTCGAACGAGGCACAGCGATTCGGTCTTGACGCCCCTGGGTTTCGCAGTCCTCCTCGAACCCTCGGTGTGCAGCGAAGCCTCCGCCGCACCGAGCATGGTTGCGTGGTTGCGGTCCTCGTGCGTGATCGCCCGTTCGTCGCGGTGCTCGCCGACATGATCGAGGGGGTGATCGTCGCCAACCGCCTCGTCCCGCCCGACGCCGACGTCGTGCGTACCGCACTGTGGGAGTCACTCGTGTCCGCAGGATTCGTCGACGTCGATGCCACGAGCCCGGAGACCCGCGTAGCCTGAAACAGGCGCCCGGGTGGCGGAATGGTAGACGCGGGGGGCTTAAACCCCCCTGACGAGAAATCGTCGTATCGGTTCGAGTCCGATCCCGGGCACTATTCGCGCGTCGAGTGCGTTCACCTTCGGCCAGAATGGAGAGATGACGACCCTGCACGACCTGCGTGCAT
>CAYXIY010000074.1:0-6544 GCA_964465475.1 uncultured Acidimicrobium sp.
GAGAGCGTCGACTACCCACCCATCTGTGCCGAGGTGGCGCGCAGCGTCCGTGACGGCGAGGTCGATTTCGGGATCGTGCTCGGGGGAAGTGGCCAGGGGGAGCAGATCGCAGCGAACAAGGTTCGCGGGGTGCGCGCTGCACTCTGCAACGACCTTTACCTTGCCGAGATGGCGCGTTCCCACAACAACGCCAACGTGTTGTCGATGGGCGGGCGTGTCGTGTCGTTCGAACTTGCCGAACAGATCGTCGCCACGTTCCTCTCGACGGCCTTCGAGGGCGGTCGACACGAGCGTCGCGTCGCACAACTTGCAGAAATCGAAGTACAGGAAGGAGCCCGCTAATGCCGTGGCCATCACAAACGAATCGTGACACCGAGGTCTTTGCCCTCATCGAAAAGGAACGCGTCCGTCAAACGACAGGTCTGCAGCTGATCGCGAGCGAGAACTTCACCTCGCCTGACGTGATGGAGGCGACGGGCTCGGTGCTCACCAACAAGTACGCCGAGGGATATCCGCAGAAGCGTTACTACGGTGGCAACGCGGTAGTCGACGAGATCGAGGCCTTGGCGATCGAACGCATCAAGAAACTGTTCGGAGCCGATCACGCCAACGTCCAGCCGCACTCAGGCGCGAGCGCGAACATGGCGGTGTATCTCGGTCTCATCAAGCCGGGAGACACGGTGCTCGGTCTCAGCCTTGACCACGGTGGGCACCTCACCCATGGTTCACCCGTCAACGCGAGCGGCATCTTGTACGACTTTCAGTCGTTCCGCGTGAGCGACACCGACGAGCGCCTCGACTTCGACCAAATTCGTGACCTCGCCAAGAAGGTCAAGCCGAAGCTGATCGTGGCCGGCACGACGTCATACCCGCGTCGTCTCGAACCGGAGCCCTTCCGCGCGATCGCCGACGAGGTCGGTGCGCTGATGATGTTTGACATCGCCCACATCGCGGGGCTCGTCGCCGGTGGTGCGCATCCGAATCCCGTGCCGTACGCCGACGTGGTCACGTTCACGACGCACAAGACGTTGCGCGGTCCGCGCGGCGGTTGCATCTTGACGACTGCTGCGCATGCCGCCGCGATCGACAAGGCAGTGTTCCCAGGTAGTCAGGGTGGCCCGCTCGAGCATGCCGTCGCCGGCAAAGCGGTCGCGTTCCACGAGGCGTTGCAGCCGAGCTTCAAGGACTATGCGCACCAAATCGTGAAGAACGCCGCGGCCCTCGCCGAGGCGTTGTCCAAGCAGGGATTCCGTCTCGTGAGTGGCGGCACCGACACCCACATGATGGTGGTCGACCTTCGACCGTTCGATGCCGAGCTGACCGGCAAGGAGGCCCAGCTCGTCCTCGACGAAGCGGGGATCACCTTGAACAAGAACAACATCCCGAACGACCCGCGCAGTCCGTTCGTCACGAGTGGCGTGCGCATCGGTACGCCGTCGGTCACCACGCAGGGCATGAAGGAATCTGAGATGCCACTGATCGCCGAATACATCGCGACGACGCTGCGGGGACGCAAGGACCCTTCCGTCGTCGCCTCGGTTCGCACGCGCGTCGCCGAGCTGTGCGCGAAGTTCCCGGTGTACCCGACGAGTGCGTAACCTCGCCGGCTACCTGATCGTCGGTGCGAGTGCAGCGGCCGCGACCGCGGTCGCTACTCCACTCGTCGAGCGAGTGGCACGACGCAAGAACTGGATGGCCGAGCCCGACGAGCGACGGGCGCATCCGGTGCCGACGCCGAACGTCGGAGGCATCGCTTTCTTCGTCGGTCTGATCGTCGCGCTCGTCGTGGCGTTCAGCATGGATCGTTTCCAGCCTCTGCTCAGGGGCAACTCCGAGATCATCGGCGTCGTCATCGCCGCACTTGCAATCATCGTTCTCGGGTTCTTCGATGACGTTCGCGAGATCTCTCCACCGATGAAGGTGACCGGTGTCGTCGGTGCGGCGATGATCCTCGTCTACTTCGGAACGACGATGTTCTACTTCCGATTGCCGCTGCTCGACGTGTTCATCCTCTCGAGCGACTGGATTCCGCTCGTCACCGCGCTGTGGCTCATCGGCATGACGCAGGCCATCAACTTGATCGACGGACTCGACGGACTTGCTGCAGGCATCACGGCGATCGCCGCCGGCTCGTTTTTCTTCTACTCCAACAACCTCGCATCCAAAGGACTGCTCTCCGAGCCAAACATCGGTCCACTCGTTGCGATCATCACCCTCGGCGTGTGCGTCGGCTTCCTTCCGTTCAACTTCAACCCCGCGCGCATCTTCATGGGGGACTGCGGAGCGTTGTTGCTCGGTCTGTTGATGGCCGTGTCGACGAGCGTCGTCGGGGGCCGCAGCGATCCGCAGTCGCAGGTCGGTGCGGGGCAGACCTATTTCTTCATCGCGCCAATCTTCATCGCGCTCCTCGTACTCGGCGTGCCGATCGTCGACGTGGTGTTTGCCATTCTGCGTCGAGCGGTCAACCGTCAGGGTCTCGCCACCGCCGACAGAGGACACCTGCATCACCGTCTGATCGCACTCGGTCACGGACCCCGCCGCGCAGTCGTCATCTTGTGGCTGTGGACCGCACTGCTCTCGGGCTTTGCGCTCTATCCGGCACTGTCGGAGACGAATCCGACCCTCTGGCCGTTCGTCCTGGCGGCCGTGGCGCTCGCCGGATTCACCGTCGTGCACCCGCGGATTGGCCGGCGCCACGACGACGTCCCAGCGCCCTGAGGCGGCACAAACGCACGAGCGGTTTGGTCGGATTTCGGCCCTCGGTCTAGTTTGTACTTGCTTTCACAAGCACCCGGGATCACGCCACATGAAAAAACTGACGAGAACGATTGCCCCCAAACGACCGATCGCCTCGGGCTCCGGCGACTCCCTCGGACGTGGCGCGGAAATGGCGATCAGCGTCCTCGTGTTCAGCGTCATCGGTCTCGTCATCGACGCCGTCGTGTCGACGACTCCGGTTTTCACCATCGCCCTCGTCGTGTTCTCCGTCGTCGGGAACTTCGTGCGGATGTATTACCAGTACAAGTCGGTGATGGACGCCAAGGTGTCCGAGCGCCTCGAGCAGGCCACTGCCCACCAACGTCAGTCGGTCGCACCGTGAAGACGACCGATCCGGACTACGTGAACGTGCTTGCGATGCACGACACCGGCCCTGCTCCAGAAGCTGCCATCGGTCGTGACATCGTGCGTCGTGGGGCGATCGTGGCGCCTCTGTTCATCGGCCTCGGAGCGCTCGGCTGGGGAGCCAACGGCGCGTGGTCCGCGGTCTACGGCCTGGTCCTCATCCTCGGCAACTACGGGCTCGCGGCCTGGGTGGTCTCGTACACGGCCAAGATTTCCTATGCGCTGATGATGGGGATGACCCTGTTCGGCTACGTGATCCGGCTCGCGATCGTGGCAGCCGCGGTCTACCTCGTGCGCAACCTGTCGTGGGTCGAACTCGTGCCGATGGGTGTGACAATCATCGTCGCGCACGTCGGGTTGCTGTTCTGGGAACTGCGCTATGTTTCACTGTCGCTCGCATATCCCGGATTGAAGCCAAAGCCCCAGTCTCAGCAAGAATCTCCATCAACCCAGGCCAACGGCCACTAACCAACACAACAGGACGACCAACGTGATCTCAACGCAATTCGCACAGCTGGCCTCCGCGCGGGTGACATCGCTGCTCGTGCAAGCGACGGAGGAAGGGGAGAGCACGCGCGGATTCCACTTCCCGCCGATCAACACGCTGTTGCGCTGGAAGGACATCACCCCCGGCATCAACAAGGTCGTGCTCATCTCGATCGCCGCGGCCCTCATCGGCACCGTGCTCTTCTTGATCGCCGCGAATCGCGACCACAAGACCGCACCGAAGGGTGCTCGCAACCTCGCCGAGATCGCCGTCGAGTTCATCGAAAAGAACATCATCATGGAGACGATGGGCCGCTCAGGTCTCGGTTGGACGCCGTTCCTGTTGACGATGTTCATCTTCATCTACATCTGCAACGTGCCGGGAATCATCCCGTTCATCCAGATGCCGGCGACGGCTCGCATGGGCATCCCTGCGTTCATGGCGTTGCTCGTGTGGGTCGTCTACAACGCCACGGGCATCAAGAACCAGGGGCCGATCGGCTACTTCAAGAACGTGCTCTTCCCACCGGGAGTGCCCAAGGCGCTGTACATCTTGGTCACTCCAATCGAGTTCATCTCGACGCTCGTGGTGCGCCCCTTCTCGCTCGCCGTTCGACTCTTCGCCAACATGCTCGCGGGCCACTTGCTGCTCGTCATCTTCGCGCTCCTCTCGGAGGCCCTGATCCAGGCAGAGACCCAGCGCTTCTTCCTCATTCCGATCGGCGTGTTGCCGTTCGGCGTGTTGATGTTCTTGACGGCATTCGAGATCTTGGTTGCGTTCCTCCAGGCCTACATCTTCACCACGCTCACCGCGGTGTACTTGGGCATGGCGACGCACCCAGAGCACTGATCATTCGCAACACCGACAGATACCCACTACACGAACAACCCACAAACAAACAGGAGAACAAACAATGGAAGCGTTAACACGAATCGCCCGCGCAGGCATCCGCGTTGCGGAGCTCACCGCGGCTGAGGAGAAGGCCAACTCGGCAGCCCAGATGGCGGGTCTCGCCTACGGTCTCGCCGCGATCGGCCCAGGCGTCGGCATCGGCATCATCTTCGGCAAGGCCATCGAGTCGATGGCTCGTCAGCCGGAGTCTGCAGGCATGGTCCGCACCACGATGTTCCTCGGCGTCGCCTTCACCGAAGCGCTCGCGCTCATCGGCTTCGTCGCGTTCATTCTGCTCAAGTTCGCCTGATCGCAATGCGAGTCCTCGTCACAACACAGCAGGGTCAACTGCTCGAGGTGCGCGTCGCTGCCGGTGAAGAAGCCGGCACGGAGGCCACCACGGCGGAGTCCACCTCGGCACCGAACCCGATCGCACCAGAGGGCAAAGAGCTCATCTGGGGTGCTGGGTCGTTCCTGGTGTTCCTCGTGATCATGCGCGTGTTCCTGTTCCCCAAGTTGAAGAGGGGAATGGATGCGCGGTACACGGGCATCCGCGAGGACTTCGAGCAGGCCGATTCCATGCGCCAAGCGGCACAGTCCGACGTCGCCAAGTACGAAGCGGCACTCGCCGACGTTCGTGCGGAGGCGGCTTCGCGAATCGACGCCGCACGTCAGGCCGTGGACAAGGAGCGCAACGACAAGATCGCCGAGGCCAACTCGCGCATCGCAGCGAAGCGTTCGGCCGCAGACGCCGAGCTCGCAGCGGCGCGCGCGAAGGTGCGCGATCAGGTCGCAGAAGCAGTCGCCACCGTCACCGCACGGACCACCCAGCTTGCAGTGGGCAAGTCTCCTGATGGGTCGGTCGTGCGTGAAGCGGTGCAACAGGTCATGCAGTCAGGAGCACGTTGATCATGAACCGTCTCATTGCACTCCTCGCAGCCGAGGATCCGAACGTCACCCACCACTGGCTCCTGCCGGAGACGGGTGAGATCATCTACGGCGGACTCGCCTCGGTGATCGTCGTCGGTGCCCTCGTGAAGTTCGCGGGACCGGCGATCAAGAAGGGCTTCAACGCCCGCACCGAGCGAATCCAGAAGGAACTTGACGACGCAGCCAATGCGAAGGTCAAGGCCACGAGCGACGCCTCCGCAATCCGCTCCGCCCTCGGCGACATCGCCGCAGAGCGTTCGCGCATCCTCGCGGAAGCCGATGCCCAGGCAGCGTCAGTGTTGAGTGAGGGTCGCGCCCGCGTCGCCAAGGAAGTCGCCGACCTCGAAGCGAAGGCCGATGCGGATCTCGCAGCCGCACAGGGTCGCTCGAACGACGAATTGCGAGCGGAGATCTCGCTGCTTGCCGCCAAGGCGACGCCGATCGTGATCCAGCGCACGCTGAACGACCAGACCAAGAACGAACTCGTCGAGTCGTTCATCGCCAACGTAGGAGCAGCACGATGAGTTCAGCAAAGGTCGAGGCATACGCCCGCGCGCTCGTCGAGATCGCCGGTGCAGAAGGCGGTCTGGATCGTGTCGAAGACGAGTTGTTCCGCATGGCACGGGCGTTCGAGTCGAACGACCAGTTGCGTGCCACGCTCTCTGACACCACGATTCCGTCGGAGCGTCGTCAACAGGTCGTCGAGCAACTCCTCGGTGGCAAGGCGTCGGCAACAACCATCCAGCTCGTCAACCTGATCGTCGCGGCAGGACAGGTGCGCGACCTTCCCGCGATCATCGACATCGTCGTGCGCGAGGCGTCGCAGGGCAAGTCGCAGTCGCTCGCCGAAGTGCGCAGCGCGATCGCGCTCTCGGACGACCAACAGAAGCGTCTCGCTGCCGCACTGAGCAAGGCGACGGGCAAGCCCGTCAACTTGAAGGTCGTCGTCGACCCGAGCGTGCTCGGCGGACTCGTCGCCACCGTCGGTGACGAAGTCATCGACGACACCGTTCGTACCCGCCTCGACCAACTCAAGTCGCTGATCTGATCTCGTTTTCGAAAGGACACCACCATGGCTGAACTCACACTCTCTGCGAATGACATCGCAGCGGC
>CAYXIY010000075.1:0-6531 GCA_964465475.1 uncultured Acidimicrobium sp.
GCGAGGCAGTTGGTCGCGGCCGTCGTCGCCATGGCGGTGCGCGTCTCGACGGTGGCGGATCCGAGGTGCGGGATGAGCACCGCGTTGTCGAGACCGAGCAGTCCCGCATGGACCTCCGGTTCCTTTTCGAACACGTCGAGTCCAGCGCCCGAGATCGTGCAGGAGGTGAGCGCCTCGACGAGTGCGGCTTCGTCCACGACCGGTCCGCGCGCGGTGTTGATGAGGAAGGCCGTCGGCTTCATCTTCTTCAACTGCGGCGTGGAGATGAGGTGGTGGGTCTCTGGCGAGTACGGGCAGTGCAACGAGACGACGTCGCTCGTGGCGAGCAGTTCGTCCATCTCCATGTGCGTGGCGCCGAGCTCCTTGGCCGTCGCCGCATCGAGCGGGCTGCGCTTGGTGTAGGCGATCGTCATGCCGAAGGCCTTGGCACGACGCGCGGTGGCGATGCCGATCTGGCCCATGCCGACGATGCCGAGCTGGCGACCTTGGATTCCCGAGCCGAGCATGTAGAACATGCCCCACTGCCACGGGGCCTGGCTGCGAATGACGCGCTCCCCTTCGGCGAGTCGGCGCGTGACCATCAAGATGAGCGCCATTGCGATGTCGGCGGTCGCGTCCGTGAGCACGCCGGGGGTGTTGGTGACGAGCACCTTGCGCGCCACGCAGGCGGGGACGTCGATGTTGTTGTAACCCACGGCGACGTTGGAGACGCTCTTCAATTGCGGTCCGGCGGCGTCCAACAGTTCGCCGTCGACCTTCTCGGTGAGCAGCGTGACGAGGGCGTCGGCGCCCTTCACGCGCGAGAGCAACTCTGCGCGCGGGATCGGTGTCGCCTCTTCCCAGGCGACGACGTCGTGGGCTGCGCGCAACGACTCGAGTGCGACCTGCGGGATCTTGCCGGTGACGACGACTTTGGCCATCAGGCGGCGATCCACTTGCCGAAGAGCTCGAGACCTTCCGTGATGTCCTTGTTGCTGATGCCGGAGAAGGCGAAGCGGATGTATTGGCGCTCTTCGCCCGGCTGCGGGCGGCCGAAGTGGCGGCGCGTGCAGAACGACACGCCGGTTGCGTGCAGCGCCTGCTCGGCGAAGACCGCGAGATCGTCGATGCCCTTGGCCTTCATCGCCCCCGTGACTTCCGGGAACAGATAGAAGGTCGCCTCCGGTGAATGGACGTTCACTCCGGGCATCGCGTTCAACATCTTGACTGCGGTATCACGGCGCTCGCGGAGGGTGTCGAGCATCGTCGTCACGCTGGACTGGTCGCCACGGATGGCTTCGACGCCCCCGTATTGCACGAAATGCGTCGTGCACGACTCGTCGTTGGTGTTCAACTTGGCGATCATGGTGGCGAGTTCGTTCGGGGCGATCGCGGCACCGAGGCGCCAGCCGGTCATCGCGAACTTCTTCGAGAACGTGTACAAGATGACGGTGCGCTCGAGCATGCCGGGCAGCTGGGCGATCGACTTGCTCTTGCCCGAGTAGCGCATCTCGAAGTAGGCCTCGTCCGAGAGCACCCACAGGTCGTGCTTGATCGCCAGTTCCGCGATCGCCTCGCGCTCGGCGTCGGTGGACTCCGCACCGATCGGGTTCTGCAGGTCGTTGTAGATGATCGCCTTGGTCTTCGGCGTGATCAGCGACTTGACCTGGTCGAGGTCGATCGCGAATCCCGTCGAGGTCGGCAGGTAGCGATACGACTTGGCGACGCCGCCGAAGTATTCGATCTGGCTCTCGTAGATCGGATAACCCGGGTTCGGATACAACACTTCGTCGCCGGGGTTCATCACGGCCTGGATGAACTTCGTGATGACGGGCTTGCCTCCCGGCTGCACGACGACGTTCGACGGCGCGAAGCGGAGACCGCGACGCGCACCGACGTCGTCGGCGAGCGCCTCGCGCAACTGCGGAATGCCGGCCGCCGGGCAGTAGCCGGTCTTGCCGTCGGCGATCGCCTTGTCCATCGCCTCGACGACGTTCTTCGGGGTGGCGATGTTCAGGTCACCGAGGTGGAACGGAAAGATGCGGTTGCCCTTCGCGCCCCATTCGGCGGCGGCGAGAGAAACGGCGAACGCCGTCTCCGTTCCGAGCTGATCGAGCCGTGTTGCAAGCGCCATGTCCCCACCCCCGTGATAGACCTCTGATATATGACCAACTTTACCTTATGTTAAGCGGGCCGTTTTCCCCAAATTACACGGCTGGCAGGACGTTCTAGGACTCGACGGCCATGGCGGGTGCCGTCGGGGTGCGCATGGTCAGCCAGACGCCAGCGAGCGCGACGACGAGGGCGACGATCGCCAGTCCCGAGAGACGTTCGGAGAACAACACCGCGGCCTCGAGAGCCGAGAGCGCCGGCGTCAAGAAGAACAGGCTGCTCACGCGGGCCGCCGAGTGGCGACTGATGAGGAGCATCATGAGCAACACCGCGGCGAGCGACAACACGAGCACCGACCACGCGAGCGCGAGCGACATCTCGAGGTTCAGCTCGAACTTTCCGTCCTCGAAGATCGCAGTCGCGATCCCGAGCACGATCCCCGACGACAGGTACTGCACCGCTGTTCCCCTCACGAGCGGCATCGAACGACCCTTGGCGCGCTGGATCAGCGTGCCGGTCGACATGCCGATGACCGAGCAGACCATCGCCACGAGCGCGAACGTCGTGACGTCGCTCGATCCCGCACGCAGCTTGTCGGCGACCACGACGACCACTCCGACGACGCCGAGCACGACGCCCAACCACTGACTGCGACGAAGCTTCTCACCGAGCAGCACGCGACCCGCGACGGACGTGACGACGGGATGGATGCCGGCGATCAGTGCGCCGAGACCGGAGGGAAGTCCCCTGCTGATCGCGACGAACACTCCTCCGAGATAGATCGCGTGCATGAACAGCCCGACGAGGGCGCTCGGCACGACGAGCTCGCGCGGCATGCGCGGTGCCTTGGTCACCGTCGCGATGATCAGCAGCAATCCTGCGGCGAGCACCATGCGCACGGCGAGGAAGAGCAACGGATCGGCGTTGTCGGTCGAATAGCGGGCGACGACGAAGCCGGTGCTCCACAGAGCGACGAAGATCCACGGGCTCAGCCGTTCGAAGACGCTCGTTTGGCCCACGAGACGACCTAGGCGGTCAGGAAGGTGGTGAGGTCGCGCAGACGCACGTCGTTCGAGAACACCTCGATCGGGGCCTGGGCCTCGAGTCGCAGACCGCGCTGGATGATGCGGCACGTCGTGTGCTGGTTGTATTCCGCGAGCGTCACGGCCCAACCGTCGCGACCCGCGCGAGCGGTGCGACCGGAGCGGTGCAGGTAGGTCTTCACGTCCAACGGTGGGACGTAGTGGATGACGGCGGCGACGTCGTCGATGTCGATGCCGCGGGCGGCGACGTCGGTGGCGACGAGGATCCGCAGGTCGTTGGCGGCGAACTTGTTGAGCGCCTTCTCGCGCGCGGCCTGGGCCATGTCACCGTGCAACGCGGAGGCCTTGGCGCCGAGCTTTTGCAGCGACTCGGCGACCTTGTCGCAGACGCGCTTGGTGTCGCAGAACACGACCGTCTGTCCTGCACCTTCGGCGATCGCGTTCACGACGCGGTCCTTGTCCATGTGGTGCACGGCGAGGAACAGGTGGCGCATCGTGCCGACGGTGTCGGTCGGGGCGTCGATCGACACTTCCTTCGGGTTCTTCATGTAGCGCTTGACGAGGTTCGCGACTTGGCCGTCGAGCGTGGCGGAGAACAGCATCGTCTGGTGCACACCGGTCACGTGGCGCATGATCCACTCGACCTGGGGCATGAAGCCCTCGTCTGCCATCCGGTCGGCCTCGTCGATCGCCACGCACTGGATCGCCGACAGGTCGCACTCGCTCGACTTCATCAGGTCGATGAGGCGCAACGGAGTGGCGACCACGATCTCGACGCCCTTGTTGATCTCGGTGACCTGCTTGTGGCGGTCGGCTCCGCCGTAGACGGCGAGCACGCGCACGCCGCAGGCCTTGCCGATCGGCTGGAGCACCTCGGCCACCTGCAGGGCGAGCTCGCGGGTCGGCACGAGCACGAGTCCGTGCGGCTTGCCGGAGGCTGCCGGTGCGTCGATGCGGGCCATCATCGGCACGCCGAAGGCGAGCGTCTTGCCCGAGCCGGTGCGGGCACGCCCGCAGACGTCCTCGCCGGCCATGGCGACGGGGATCGCCTCCTTCTGGATGGCGAACGGGGCGGCGAATCCGGCCTTGGCGAGTCCCTCGTCGATCCGCTGCGGCACCCCGAGGTCGGCAAAACCCGTCGGGGTCGTCACGTCGGGTGTCGTCATGAAGCGTTCACGCTACCAACCACCCGCGCCGACGCTCGGGAAGCGTCGGGACAAATCCGCGGAAATAGTAGGCAGAGCCCCTCATTTTCTGTATGGTCGCTATTCGTGTTTACGACTACTAAGGAGGTGCTCATGCCAACCGACAATCTTTCGTCTGGGGAATCATTCCTGGAGAATCGCCATACCAGCATCGAGCCCTCCATGACGGGCCGCAAGGGTCTGCCATACGACTGGCAGGGACTCTTCCTGCCGTCCGATGCGGTGTTCGAGGCATGCCTGGAGACGTTGCTCAGCGCACACGTGTCCACCGATGCGGGTGACGTGTCGTCGCCCTCATCGAAGTGACGCTGCAGTTCTCCGCAACGGCTCGCCACCCCCGCCGCACCCTCGTCTTGGGCTGTGGCTCCGTTGCGCAGTGCACCATTCCGATCCTGATTCGTGACCTCGGGTTCGACCCGCGCTCGATCCACATCGTCGACTTCCGCGACAACCGCGCACGAGTCGCCGATGCGTTGCGCCAGGGCGTGACCTACGAACAGGACCGCGTGACGAAGGAGAACCTGGACTCGTTCCTCTCGGCCCGCGTGTCCGACGGCGACATCCTGCTCGATCTCGCCTGGAACATCGACTGCCCGACGATCCTCGAGTGGTGTCGCGACCATGGCGTGCGCTACCTGAACACCTCGGTCGAGCTGTGGGATCCGTACCACGACATGCAGACCACCACCCCGCAGGACCGCACGCTGTACGTGCGTCACCAGTCGATCCGCAAGATGATCGAGCGCTGGGGAACCAACTCCGGTCCCTCGGCCGTCGTCGAACACGGCGCGAACCCGGGCATGGTCAGCCACCTCGTGAAGCGCGCGCTCGTCGACATCACGACGGCGATGCTCAACTCGGGTCTCGGCGGGGAACACACCGCGGGTCTGCAGGCGGCGCTCGCCGCCGAGCAGTTCAACGTGCTCGCCCAGCTCACCGGCACCAAGGTCATCCACATCGCCGAGCGCGACACCCAGATCACGAACCGGCCGAAGGAAGTGGACGAGTTCTGCAACACCTGGAGCGTCGAGGGCTTCTACGAAGAAGGCATCGCTCCCGCCGAGATCGGCTGGGGCACGCACGAAAAGTGGATGCCGGCGAATGCGCACGAGCACCACGACGACGGCCCGCGCAACCAGATCTGCCTCGCCCAACCAGGCATGGAGTCGTGGGTGCGCAGCTGGGTGCCCTCCGGCCAGAACATCGGCATGATCATCCGCCACGGCGAGTCGTACACGATGTGCAAGCACCTCACGGTGAAGAACCCCGACGGCACGGACGCCTACCGCCCCACCGTGCACTACGCGTACCACCCCTCCGACGTGGCGATCACGAGCGTGCTCGAGTTGCGCATGCGCAACTGGGAGATGCAGCCCCGCGAGCGCATCTTGAACGACGAGATCATCTCGGGTCGCGACGAACTCGGCGTGCTCTTGATGGGTCACCCGTTCAAGAGTTGGTGGACCGGATCGACGCTGTCGATCGACGAGGCCCGCAGCATCGTGCCGGGACAAAGCGCCACCACCCTGCAGGTGGCGGGCTCGGTCGCGGCCGCCGTGCGCTGGCTGATCGACTGCCCGAACGAGGGCGTGTGCGTCCCCGACGACCTGCCGTGGAAGAAGCTCCTCGATGCCACCCGTCCCTACATCGGCGAGATCGTCTCGATCCCCGCCGACTGGACGCCGCTGTCGCAGCGCTTCGACCCGTTCCCGGGCTTCGGCAACGACGACCGACTGCTCGATCACTCGGATCCGTGGCAGTTCGCCAACTTCCTCGCCCCGACGCCCCGCTGAGCCACGCCGCTAGGCTGTAGGGCGATGTCGTCTTCGATCCTCGTCCTTCTACTTACCTAGCGGCGTCAGCCTCATATTCGCTGCCGCCGAAACCCTCTGAGCCCGAAAGGCCAGGGGGTTTTTTGTTGCTCTGATTCCCGTCCACCACGACCGAAAGATCCGCACCATGGCTCCACAACCGACACCGATCAAGAAGATGCCCTTCGACAAGTACGCCGCGTACGTGCCCGTCGTGCTCACCGACCGCACCTGGCCGAACCAGGTCATCCGCACCGCCCCGCTGTGGTGCTCGGTCGACCTGCGCGACGGCAACCAGGCCCTCATCGACCCGATGGACCCGGAGCGCAAGCTGCGCATGTTCACCACGCTCGTGAAGATGGGCTTCAAGGAGATCGAGGT
>CAYXIY010000076.1:0-6408 GCA_964465475.1 uncultured Acidimicrobium sp.
CCTCGTCGGCGACTAGTCGGTGAAGAACGTCCAGGAATAGACGCGGATCTGGTCCGGGTTCTTGGTCGGCCAGAACTTCACTTTGCCGGTGTGTTCGCCCTGCTTCAGCTCGCTGATCGCCGCACCCTCCTGGGGGAGGAAGCTGATCGTGAAGTTGCCTGGGTCGTAGATCGCGGTCGGAGGCAGGTCGATCTGGGCACCTGGAGCGACGGTTCCCGACGTGACGAGTTCGTCGAGTCGCGTGGTCGGCATCTCGATGTCGTCGATGTACAGCGTCGCCTCGTAGCCCTCGACGAAGTCGACGATGATCTGCGACTGACGCAACACGCGCTCGTTGTTGCCCGGTGAGATGCCTTCGATGGCGTCGGGAAGGTTCGAGGCGTCCTTGCCGGTGAGACCGACTCGGGCACCCATGATGAAGAGCACGAGACCGAACGAGATGCCCATGCTCGCGAGCAACATCTTCGCGTCGATGCGGCGTCGTGGAGTTCTGCTCACCCTCATATTCTCGCCGATTGCGTGGGACCTCGGGCATTCGGGCAGGCCGTTCGCCCGATAGGTTTATGTCACTCATGGCAGATCACGACCAGTTGGTCGGAGCCCATCTGGCCCGCCGATATCGCCTCACGACCCAGCGACCGGGGTCCTCGTCGACCTCGCGGGTCTACGACGCGCTCGACGAGCGCACCGGAGAACAGGTGGTCGTGCGAATCACGGCTGCAGAGTCGCTCGTCGACCTCGATGCCGGCGTGTTGTCGGCCACGGATGCCTCCGAGGTGTTCAAGCGCCAGACCCAGATGCTCGCGTCGATGAATCACCCGGCGATCGCCCGGCTGATCGACTGGGGGACCGAGACGATTTCCGGCGTCCTGCAGGTGTTCACCGTGTTCGAGGCCTATGCGGGTGGCACCCTGCGCGAGTTCCTCGACCGCGGACGGCGCCTCAGCCCGTCGCAGGCCCTGGTCGTCGGGCTCGACGTCTGTCGGGCACTGCACATGGTGCATTCGAAGGGCTGGGTGCACGGCGACGTGCGACCCGCCAACATCTTCCTCGGCGACGACGGTCGCGTGCGCCTCTCGGGACTCGGCCAGAAGCGTGCGACGAGCCCCGAGGCGATGAGCCTCGAGCAGAGCTACTACACCGCACCCGAGATCGCCGTCGGCGGGGAGGCAACCGCGGCGAGCGACGTCTATTCACTCTCGCTCACGCTGCTCGAACTCGTCACCGGCACCGTCCCGTTCTCCGCCGACACCGTCGCTGCGACCTTGGCCGCCCGCGTCGATGCGTTGTTGCCCGTCTCGGGCGAACTCGGCCCGATCGCAGCACCGCTCGAGCGTGCGGCGCGACCGGCGCCCGAGGACCGAGCGAGCGCACTCGAGTTCGGCCAGGCGCTGGCCGCAATTGCGAGCAAGTTGCCGCTTCCCGAACGAATCGAGACGTTGCAAGCCAAGCGGTTCGAAGACGTGATCGAGGAACGCGAGCGCACGGGTGAGATGCAGAGACCTGACGTGAGCGTCGTGGAGGAGCGCGCCCCGCAGCGCGTCGTGATCAACGCGAGCGACTCGGGGATCAGGATCGCCGAGGACACGGGTTCGGCCCCGCTCGTCGTCGCGGCACCGGCCCAAGAGGCCCGCCACCGCACGGTGTGGATGATCGGCGCGCTGATTGCGATCACCGTCGCCGGCGTGCTTGCGTTCCAGACGCTGTTCACCACGAGCCACGTCGTGCCCGACGTCGCCGGCATGCAGCAGGCCGAGGCACTCAACGTGCTCGCCCCGTTCAACTTCGACGTCGTCGTCACCGCCCAGCGCAGCGAGGGCTCCGCCGCCGGCACCGTGCTCGGCACGGACCCCGCGGCAGGTGAGGAACTCGCCGAAGGTGGAACGCTCACGCTGTTCGTCTCCGAGGGTGAGCCGCTCGCCACCCTTCCCGATCTCGCTGGAGTTCCCGAGTCCGACGCGCTCGCCCAACTCGACTCACTCGGCCTCGTCGTCAACGTCGTGCGCGCCGACAACGAGGACATCGCCGCCGGTGCGGTGGTCTCGTGGGTCGTGCCCGAACAGCCGAGCCTGACGGCAGGTGGTGAGGTGTTGCGCGGAACCGCGATCGACCTCGTCGTCTCCAACGGTCCCGCACCCCGCGACGTGCCGCTCATCGTCGGGATGACCCTGGAGCAGGCCCAGGCCGCACTCGCAGAGTTGCGCCTCACCTTGATCGAGACTCCACCGGCCAAGAGCAACGCGGCCGCCCAAGGGTTGATCGGCGCGCAGTCGCCTCCGCCGGGGGAGAAGGTCGCTCGCGACTCCGGCATCGCCTATTCGATCTCGCTCGGTCCCGACCTCGTCGCGTTGCCGAACATCATCGGCAACAACTTCTCGATCGTCGAGCCGCGCTTGCGCGAGGCCGGCTTCGTTGTGGGAAACGTCACAGGTCGTCAGCAGAACAAGTTGCGCAAGGCGCTCATCCTCGGACAAGAGGTGCAAAACGGTGACCAGGTCGCACGTGGTGCGACGGTCGACCTCGTGTTCCCGTAAGACGAGGCGTCGAGAGACCCACGACAACTAGCGTTGAGCGCGTGACGAACGACGACCGACGACCGCGCGCGTCACACGACGAACTCGGCATCATCGACTCGGGCGGCGTGGACGAGATCTCGGTCATCCCGTGGTCGCGCCTGTTCGCTCGCAAGGTCGCCCACCGCGTCTCGATGACCCATCGCAAGGCGACGTTGCTCGTCCTGCTCGCGAGCGTGTTCACCGTCAGCTTCACGATCACCCTGCTCGTCGTCAGCCTGAAGACCGTCGCCGACGACGTCGGCACGTCGGTGTCGGTGATGAGCTGGGTGATCACCGGACCGTTGCTCGCCTTCGGCGTCGTCGGTCCGGCCTTTGGCAAGGCCGGCGACCTGTGGGGGCACAAGAAGCTCTTCGTCTACGGGTTGCTCGGCGCGGCGGTGTTCGCACTCGCCAGCGCGTTCGCGTGGAACGCCCTTTCGCTCATCGTGCTGCGCACGTTGTCGGCCGCGTCCGGCTCGGCGACGGGACCGGCGGCGATGGCCTACATCAACAGGTTGTTCGACGACGACGAGCGCGTGCGTCCGCTCGGCGTGTGGAGCTTCGTGACCGCGGGCGCTCCCGTCATCGGCGTCGTCGCCGGCACGCCGCTCGTCGAGGCCTTCGGCTGGCGCGTCATCTTCTTCATCCAGGCGCCGCTGTGTCTCCTCGGCGCGGCGCTCTCGTGGCGACTGCTTCCCGACACCGAGCGACAGCCCGACGTGCGCTTCGACGTGAAAGGTTCCGTCACCCTCGGCACCGGCGCGGTGCTCGTGCTGCTGACCATCAACCGGGGTAACTCGTGGGGCTGGACGAATCCGGCCACGCTGTCTGCGGGCATCTTGGGCGTCGTCGCCCTCTGGCTCTTCTATCGCATCGAGTCGCGCGTGGACAATGCGCTCATGCCGGTGAAGTGGTTGCGGATGCGCAACGTGGCGTTCCCGGTCGTCACCGTCGGCTTGATGAACGTCGCCTACATGGGCAGCTTCCTCCTCGTGCCCCAGATGTTGGAGAACGCCCTCGGGTTCACCCCCGGTCACATCGGATGGCTCGTCATCTCGCGCCCTCTCGTGTTCTCGCTCATTGCCCCGATGGCCGGCTACATCGTCGGCCGCTTGGGCGAGCGCAACACGGGCGTGTGGGGCGCGGTCACGATCGTCGCGGCGATGGTGATCCTGACCACGATCGACGTCGGCGTGAGCGACTGGGTGATCATCGCGGGACTCGGTCTCACCGGATTCGGCATGGGCATCGCCGCGCCATCACTCATGTCGTTGTTGTCGGCTTCAGTCGAGACCGCAGACATGGGCGTGGCGAGTGCGATGCAGCAGCTCATGTCGCAGATGGGTGCGGTGTTGGGTGGAGCGCTGATGATCGCGGTGCACGACATCACCGAGTCGTCCGGCCCCGTCCAGAGCTACAGCTACGGGTTGTACGTCGGCGTGGTGGCCGCGGTCGGCGCGGTCGTCACCGCGCGCATGGTGCGCTCGCCGCGCGCCTAGGCGACGTCCGAGGTGATCGCCAGGATCTCGGCTGCCACCTGATCCGCGAGGTCCGTCTGGGGCATCGCGGTCTGCATCAACATCATCTTGGTCATGTCGCCGTCGATGCGCACCTTGCCGGAGAGGAACGCCTGCATCCCGAGTTGCGGGTCGCGCATCAGAAAGATGTGTCGCGCCGTCTCGTAGTCGGTCGTCACGGTGAGGTCCGGGTTCTCGAGGTGGCCGAGTTCCATCACGAGCACGCCCGAGGACGTGTCGAGGTGGCTCTTGATCGTGCCGTCACCGAAGGGAACCTTGGTCACGACCTGGTTCATGCGGATCGGGATGTCGATGCGCGGGGCGTCGCCTTCGTAGCGCGAACGGATCTCGCGTGCGGCGGCGATCCACTCCTCGGACAAAAACGGATGGGGCATCGCGCGTCAGGCTAGTTGCGCGGCCGCGCGAATGGCGTCCCGTGTCGCCGATGCCACAGCGCGTGCCGCGGTGGCGAACCCAGTTCCCGAGTCGGCGTACAGCACCGCGCGCGAGGAGTTGACGATCAGTCCGTAGCCGCTCGAGTCGCGACCGGCGCGAACGACGGCCGCGACGTCGCCGCCCTGCGCGCCGATGCCGGGGACGAGGAGCGCCATGTCGCCGACGATCGATCGCACGCGGGCGAGCTCGTCGGGATAGGTGGCGCCGACGACGAGGGCGACCTCGCCGCGACGGGACCACTCGTTGGCCGCGGTGCGCGCCACGCGCTCATACAGCGGAGCACCCTCGATGAGGCCGGACTGGAACTCGCCGCTGCCCGCATTCGACGTGCGGCACAACACGATGACGCCGCGACCGGGATGCGACAGGAACGGCTCGAGCGAGTCGGTGCCGAGGTACGGGTTCACCGTGACGGCGTGTGCGCCGTAGCGCTCGAAGGCCTCGCGCGCATACAGCGCCGCGGTGTCGCCGATGTCGCCGCGCTTGGCGTCCAAGATGAGCGGCACGTCGGGGTGCGTGTCGCGAATGTGCGCGCACAGCCGTTCGAGTTCGCGCTCGGCCCCGATGGCGGCGAAGTAGGCGATCTGTGGCTTGAACGCACACACGAGGTCGCCGGTCGCGTCCACGATCTGGCGACAGAAGGCCTCGACGCCCGCGGGCGTGCGTTCGATGCCCTCGGGGAGCCGCGAGAGGTCGGGGTCCAACCCGACGCAGAGCATCGAGTCGCGTCGCGTCCAGGCCTGGCGCAGGAGTGCGGTGAACGAGGTCGTCATTCGACGATCGAGATCGCCCCGGTCGGGCAGTAGTCGACTGCGCGCTCGACGGCCTCGCGCATCGTCTCGGGCGGGTTGTCGTTCAGGACGTGCAACATCCCGTCGTCGCGCAACTGGAACACCTCGGGCGCCTGGTGTGCGCATCCGCCGGTGGCGAGGCACAGGTCGAAGTCGACGACGACGCGCATGCGATGAACGCTAGTGCGACTACTTCGACCGACGCGCCGTGTGGCGTTCGAACCCGCTCAGCACCGCACGCAGGGACGCAGTGATGGTGTTCGGATCGATGCCGACGCCCCAGCGGGTGGTGCCCTTGGCGTCCCCCGTCTCGACGTAGGCGACGGCGGTGGCCTGCGAACCTTGGCCGAGGGCGTGCTCGGTGTAGTCCTTCACGTCGAGGTCTGCGCCGAACTCGGGACGGATCGCCTGCACGAAGGCGTCGATCGGTCCGTTGCCGGTGCCGGTGAACGTCTTGCGCTCGCCGCGCACGTCGACGTATGCGGTGATCTGGGTGTGGCCGGTGGCCGAGTCGCTGCGCAGCTCGTGGCTGACGAGGTTGTAGGTCGGAACCTGCGGCAGGTACTCCTCGGTGAACGCCGACCACATCACGGCCGGGGAGATCTCGGTGCCCGAGTCCTCGGTGATGTGCTGGATGTTCTGGGAGAACTCGATCTGCAGGCGACGCGGCAGGTCGAAGCCGTGCTCGGTCTTCATGATGTAGGCCACTCCGCCCTTGCCCGACTGGCTGTTCACGCGCACGACGGACTCATACGTGCGACCGACGTGCTTCGGATCGATCGGCAGGTAGGGCACGCCCCACGTGTCGTAGTCGGCGGGGAGGGCCTCGAAGCCCTTCTTGATCGCGTCCTGGTGGCTGCCGGAGAACGCGGTGTAGACGAGGTCGCCGACGTACGGGTGGCGCTCGGGAACCGGCAGGCGGTTGCAGTACTCGGCGTCGCGGCGCAGCGCGTCGATGTCGCTCACGTCCAGCATCGGATCGACGCCGTTGACGAACAGGTTCATCGCGAGCGTGACGACGTCCACGTTGCCCGTGCGCTCGCCGTTGCCGAACAGCGTGCCCTCGACGCGGTCGGCGCCGGCCATCAC
>CAYXIY010000077.1:0-6340 GCA_964465475.1 uncultured Acidimicrobium sp.
TCGGCGAGCTTGAACGACACGCCCTGGAACTTGCCGATCTGCTGGCCGAACTGCTCTCGTGTGGCGGCCCACTCGATCGACAGGTTCAACGCCCGTCGGGCACGTCCGACGCACACGGCAGCGACCTGCAGGCGGGTGGAGCCGAGCCATTCGTTGGCCACGTCGAAACCACCATGCACCTCGCCGAGCACCTTGCTCTCCGGCACGCGACAGTTGTCGAAGTTGATGATCAGGTTGTGATAGCCCGAGTTGGACACGCAGTTGTATCCGGCGACCTTCTCGCACCCCGGGGTGTCGAAGTCGACGAGGAAGCCGGTGATCTTCTTCTTGGGGCCCTTGGAGGTCTGCTCCTCGGCAGTGGCGGCAAAGAGGATCACGTAGTCGGCGAGGTCGGCGTGCGAGATGAAGTGCTTGGTGCCGTTGATCACCCAGTCTGAGCCGTCCTTGACCGCCGTGCACTTCATGCCGCGCACGTCGGATCCAGCGTCCGGCTCCGACATGGCGAGGCAGTCCACGCGCTCACCGGTGATCGTCGGGATCAGGTATTCGGTGATCTGGTCGCCCGTGCAGGCGCGCAGGATGTTGGATGGTCGGGCCACGATGTAGTGCAGCGCATACGACGTCGCGCCGAATTCGCGGTCGACGAGGGTGGTGTCGAAGGAGTCGAGCCCGCCACCGCCGTACTCGGACGGCATGTTGCAGGCGTAGATGCCGGCAGCGATCGAGCGTTCCTTGATCTGCTTGACGAGATCCGGCGGGACCTCACCGAGCTTTTCCACCTTCTCCTCGTGCGGGATGAGTTCCTTCTCCGTGAACTGGCGCGTCGTGGCGACGATCGCCTCTTGCTCCTCGGTGAGTGCGAAACGCATGGTGTCTCCTTTTCCTTACTTTCGTCGAATCTTCATCACGCGACCGACGTCGTCGGGGCGCGGTGCGTGGCGGTGGACGTCGAAGATCGCATCCAGCGCGCGCTGCACGTTGGGCAGGATCTCGCACGCCTTGCCGAGGTTCATGTCGACGTGCACGAGCATCTGCTCGGTCGTGGCGAGTCGCGTTCCGGTTCCGCCGTGATACATCGTGTGGTGCAGGTGCAGTCGCTTGTGGTCGACGTCCAGGATCAGCGTGTCGACCTTCAGCGGGTCGCCCCCGTAGCACTCTCGCTCGTAGACGATGTGCGTCTCTGCCGTGTAGAACGAGTGCCCGGCCGCACGGTAGGCGTCGTCGTCACCGATGTAGGTGAAGAGTGCGTCGGACCCCCATCCGAAGGCGGTGAGATAGGCGGCCTCGGTCATGTGGTTGTTGTAGTCCACCCACTCGGGCTCGACCACGCAGGTGTACAGCTCGAGCGGCGTGGCGATCTCGTCGCCCGGCGACCAGATGCGCGGCGCGGCCATGACTACTTCGCCGGCTTCTCGCCGACTCGTCGACCGATGCCGACGGGCTGAGGCAACTTCGCGTGCGCGTCGCCGATCGGCCGCAGCTTCGTCAGCATCTCTTCACCCATCGGGGAGCTCTTGCCGCTCGCCGTGTCGACGTGCAGGAAGAGGTGTTCACCGGTCGCGGCCACGACCCCGTCCGCGCGCACGATCTCGGTCCACAGGTGGATGCGCTTGTCGTCATACGACGCGACGCGGACCAGCACCGTGACCTTGTCGCCCTGGTGCGTCTGGTCGAGGAATCGGATGTGGCTTTCCACCGTGTAGAACGTGCGGCCCGAGGCGAGGTAGGCGTCCGTGAAGCCGATCGAGCGGAAGAAGCAGTCGCTTGCCTCGCTCGACAACTGCGAGTAGCGACTGTCGTTGGTGTGGCCGTTGTAGTCGGTCCAATCCGCAGGAATCACCCGCTCCATCGCCACGACGGGTCCGTCGGTGCGCAGCTCGGGGGTCGCGCCGCGGCCGAAGAGCGCCTTTTCGAAGTTGGCGAGCGTGCGGCCCGCGCCGTAGTCGTGGCCGCGCAGCCCCTGCATGACCGCGACGAGGCAGTCGTCGCGCAGGGCCTCGAGTTCGCGGATCGTCGCGGTGCCGGCTTGCGCGTCGGACTGCGCGCAGATCGTGTCGAGTAGCTCGTCGGTCAGCTCGGGCACGTTCATGAACTTCGTCCACGGCCACTTGAGCGCCGGGCCGAATTGGGCCATGAAGTGGCGCATGCCTGGTTCGCCACCGGCGATGCGGTAGATGAGGAAGGTGCCCATGAACGACCAGCGAAGTCCCGGGCCAAAGCGCATCGCGTCGTCGATCTCTTCTGCAGTCGCGACGCCGTCGTTGACGAGCCACAGCGCCTCGCGCCACAGCGCCTCCATCAGACGGTCGGCGATGAAGCCGTCGATCTCCTTGGACAGCATCAGTGGCTGCATGCCGATGTAGGTGTAGACCTCGCGGGCGCGATCCTTGGTCGCCTGCGTCGTCTGCTCGCCGCCACAGATCTCCACCAGTGGCATGAGATACACGGGGTTGAACGGGTGACCGACGACGAAGCGTCCGGGGTTCACCATGTCGCGTTGGATCTCTGTGGGAAGCAGTCCAGACGTCGACGAGCCGAACACGGTGTCGGGGGACGCGGCCTTGCTCGCCTGGGCGAGCACCTTCTGCTTCAACTCGAGTCGCTCGGGCAGGCTCTCCTGCACGAAGTCGACGCCGGTGACGGCGTCCTCGACCGAGGTGGCGAAGGTGATCGTGCCTTCGGCGGGGAGCGGGGCGAGCGTCAACTTGGAATACGCGCGACGCGCGTTGGCCATGATCTCGTTCATCTTGCGCGGGGCTTCGGGGTCGACGTCGTAGAGCTTCACGTCGATACCCGAGAGCGCAAAGCGAGCGGCCCACCCGCCGCCGATGACGCCGCCGCCGAGGAGACCGACTCTGCGCAGGGGAGCGTTCGTCGCCATGGTCAGGCGTGCTTCGTCAGCTTGAGCTTCGCGCGCACGTCGGCGGGGCTCATCACGGACACGTTCATGTTCTCGAGGATCTTGCGGGCGCGCTCCACGAGTTGGCCGTTGGTGGCGAGCTGACCGCGATCGAGATACAGGTTGTCCTCGAGACCGACGCGCACGTTGCCCCCGGCGAGCACCGACTGGGCGACGAAGGGAAGTTGCATGCGGCTGATCGAGAACGCGGAGAACACGCAGTCGTTGGGCAACTGGTTGACCATCGCCATGAAGGTGTTCGGGTCGTCCGGTGCGCCGTAGGCGATGCCCATGCACAGCTGGATCATGATCGGGTCGTCGAGCAGACCTTCCTTGATCAGGTCCTTGACCATCACGAGGTGGCCGGTGTCGAACACCTCGAGCTCCGGTCGCACGCCGAGCTGCTGGACGATCTTTGCCATCTTGCGCAACACGCTCGGGGTGTTCGTCATGATGTAGTCGCCACCTGAGGCGAAGTTCATCGTGCCGCAATCGAGCGTGCAGATCTCCGGACGCAGCCGCGTGACGTGGTCGAGACGCTCGGTGGCGCCCGCCATGTCGGTGCCGTCTTCGTTCAGCGGGAAGACGTTTTCGTCGCCGCCGAGGACCAGGTCTCCGCCCATGCCGGCGGTCAGGTTGATGACGACGTCGGTGTCCGAGGAGCGCACGCGATCGACGACCTCGGCATACAGCTCGGTGTCGCGCGAGCCACGACCGGTGCGGGGATCACGAACGTGGATGTGCACGACTGCTGCGCCAGCCTTGGCCGCCTCGATCGCCGAGTCGGCGATTTGCTGCGGTGTGACGGGGACCTTGTCGCTCTTGGCTGTGGTCTCTCCCGATCCCGTCACCGCACACGTAATGAAGGCATTCCAGTTCATCCCACGCACCCCTCGTCGAGCTGATATATCAAGCCCAAGACTAGACGCCGACCGCCGCGGGCTCCCAAGCCGTACCGACCGCTCCCACTACCGTGATGCCACGATGTCGCCAGTGAACCGCACCGTGTTGTGGACGCCGACGAAGGAACGCAGCGCCGAGTCGCAGATGGCTCGATTCACCGCACGAGCACGTGAACGACACGGGATCGATCCGCGTGACCTGCAGTCCTGGAGCGTGCGCAATCAGGGTGAATTTTGGTCGCTCGTCTGGGAGTTCTGTGGGCTTCACGGCGAGCGCGGCGAGCGCGCGGTCGTGGCACCGACGACTCCCGCCGTGCCATCGACGGCTCGCTACTTTCCCGACGCGCGTTTGAGCGTCGTCGACAACATGCTCGCTACGACGGGTCCGGCCGAGGCGCTCGTGGCCATCGACGAGGCAGGAACGAGACGGGTACGGACGTGGGACGACCTGCGCCATCGCGTCGCGTCGCTCGCCGGTGCGCTGAGTGCGGTCGGCGTGACGAGCGGGGACCGCGTGGCTGCGTGGTTGCCAAACTCGATCGAGGCCGTGGAGGTGATGCTCGCGGCGGCATCGATCGGCGCGGTGTTCTCGTCGGCATCGCCGGACTTTGGCGCCAACGGTGTCGTCGATCGCTTTGGTCAGATCGAGCCCGTCGTCCTCGTCGCCGTCGACGGCTATCGCTACAACGGTCGCGACTTCGACTGTCTCGAGCGTCTCGCAGAAATTCGTGCGCGGCTCACGTCGCTCACGACGACGGTCCTCGTGCGCGCGCAACGCCCAGACGGGGAGGTCCCGAGCGGCACGATCGACTACGAGGCCTTCGTCGCCTCTGGCGACTCGCGCCCGGTCGAGCCGCAACGATTCGCCTTCGACCACCCGTGGTACGTGTTGTATTCCTCGGGCACGACCGGTGTGCCGAAGTGCATCGTGCACCGCACGGGCGGGGTGCTCATCCAACACATGAAGGAGCACCAGTTGCACTGCGACGTGCGACCAGGAGACCGTGTCCTGTACTTCACGACGACCGGTTGGATGATGTGGAACTGGCTCGTCTCGGTCCTGGCGAGTGGTGCGACCGCCGTGCTCTACGACGGGGCTCCGACCGCGCCGGCGATGGGTCGACTCTTCGACGTCGTCGACGACGAGCGCGTCACGCTGCTCGGGGTGTCCGCAAAGTACATCGACTCGGTGCGCAAGGCAGAGCTCGCCCCGATTTCGACCCATCGCCTCGAGCACCTGCGCACGATCTGCAGCACGGGCTCGCCACTCGCGCCAGAGGGTTTCGAATGGGTGTATTCGTCGGTGAAGCGCGACGTGCACCTCGCATCGATCTCGGGCGGCACGGACTTGTGTGGCTGCTTCGTCGGCGGCGATCCGACGAAGCCGGTTCGTTCGGGGGAGATCCAGGGGCCGATGCTCGGGATGGACGTCGACGTCGTCGACGAACGCACCGCGTCGCTCGTCGATTCGCCCGACACGCCCGGTGAGCTCGTGTGTCGCAGTCCGTTTCCGTCGATGCCGCTCGGATTTTGGGGAGATGGGGCGAACGGACAACCTGATTCGCACGCTCCGGGCCCCAAGTATCGCGCTGCATACTTCGAACGCTTCTCGGGAATGTGGGCACAAGGGGACTTCGCCTCGTGGACGTCGTCGGGCGGCATCATCATCCACGGTCGCAGTGACACGACGTTGAACCCCGGTGGCGTGCGCATCGGTACCGCGGAGATCTACCGCGTCGTCGAGCAGTTGCCGCAGGTCGTCGAGAGTTGCGTGTTCGGTCAAAACTGGGACAACGACGTGCGTATCGTGCTCCTCGTACGACTCGCACCAGGCGTGACGCTCGACGACGTACTCGTCGCCGAGATCAAGCAGCGCATCCGCACGGCATGCACGCCGCGTCACGTGCCCGCCCTCGTCGTCGCGGTCAATGACCTTCCGCGCACGCGCAGCAACAAGCTCGTCGAGTTGGCACTCGCGGATGCGGTGAACGGCAGGCCCGTGCGCAATGCCGAGGCGCTCGCCAATCCCGAGTGCATCGACGCGATCGTCGCGATGCCCGAACTGCGCCACTAGGGCAGGTGCCCCGATAGGCTTGGGCGATCCTTCCGGGGTAGCTCAGCTGGCAGAGCAACGGACTGTTAATCCGTGGGTCGTGGGTTCGAGCCCCACCCCCGGAGCGCAATGCTCCACGGGACGCGCGCCATCGCGTCCGATCGTTGTGGTAGTCAGCAAGTCGGGGCCAGTAGCTCAGTGGTCAGAGCAGGGGACTCATAATCCCTTGGTCGTAGGTTCGATCCCTACCTGGCCCACGCGTGTCGCCGAGGCGACGGTCAGATCTGCTTCTTGTGTTGCTTGACGAGCTCGGCCGCCTCGTCATGGCCCTTGTCGGCCAGCGCCTGTGCGATGTCCGCCTTGACCGCGCTCACGATGCGGTGCGTCCCGTTGCACTGCTTCTGCTCATCCGTCGTATATCCGCAACCACATGCACCCATCGTCGTTCTCCTCGTCGTCTGCGTGTACTAGGCGCGACAGTACCAC
>CAYXIY010000078.1:0-6071 GCA_964465475.1 uncultured Acidimicrobium sp.
CGCGTGAGCACCACGCGTACGCCGCTCAGCGTCGGGCTCATTGGACCAAGCGGAGTGCTTCGCGGGCGAGGTCGCGCGCCACGTCGTGCGCAGTCGATGCCGTGATTGACTTCGTCGACGTGAACCTGCGGGCGTTCGCTTCGGGACCCGACGCCATGAACACCGACAGCGTCCCACCGGATACGTGTGCGCCGAGCGGCGCGGTGCAACCGGCACCGACCTCAGCGAGAAACGTGCGCTCGGTCTCGACTGCAAACCTCGTCGCTGCGTGGTCGGCGTGCGCGACGAGTGAGCGCACCCGCTCGTCGTCGGCTCGACACTCGACTGCCACACAGCCCTGGCCGACCATCGGAATGAAGCGGTCGACATCGAGGTACTCGGCGATGCGGTCGGTGAGACCGAGGATCTCGAGCGCGGCTGCAGCCATCACAATTGCCCCGTCGTTCGGAACCTTGGAGAGCCTCGTCGTGATGTTCCCTCGCAGGTCGACGAAGGTGAGGTCGGGACGCACGGCGGACAGCTGCGCGCGGCGACGAACCGAACCGGTCGCCACGGTCGCCCCGTTGCGCAAGCCTGACAACGTGGATCCAACGAGCACGTCACGCGGATCGCGACGCTCGCACCACGCTGCAACGTCGAGTCCCTCCGCTTGCAGCGAGGGCAGGTCCTTCGCGGAGTGGATGGCGACGTCTGCCGATCCGTTGAGGACGGCGTGCTGCACCTCTTTCACGAACACACCCTGGCCGCCGATCGAGTGCAAGGGCACGTCCTGACGCTTGTCGCCGAGCGTGTCGACGAAGACGAGTTCGAAGTCCTCGCCCGTTGCGGTTCGTATGGCGCTTCCGACCACCTCGGCCTGGGTTCGCGCCTGGGCGCTCGACCGCGTGGCGATGCGGATCATTCGATGTCGAACAGGTCGCGCAGCGCATCCGAGATGCGCTCACCTTGCGGCGTGCCCGCGTTGTTCTTCAGCTGCAACGACGGTGAATGCAACAACTTGGCGACGATCGACTTGGTCAGCGATTCGACTGCCTCGCGCTGGTCCTTCGTCAGCCCGCCGAGACGTGCGGCGTATCGCTCGACTTCCGCCTGTCGGATCTGCTCTGCGCGCTCGTGCAACTCGGCGATGAGTGGAGCAGCCTGGCGCTCCACCATCGACTCGTTGAACCGTGCAACCTCGGCCACGATGATCGCTTTGACATCGTCGGTCTCCTTCGCGCGAGCGGTGATGCCCTTCTGTGCCCAGTCGCGCAGGTGGTGCAGGTCGCACAGCGTGACACCGGGAAGACTCCCCGCCGAGGGCTCGACGTCGCGGGGAACGGCGATGTCGACGATGAGAAGCGGACGCGATCCAGAGTTGGTGCGTGCCGTCTCGAGTGCTTCGGTCGACACGATGACGTCACCCGAACCGGTGGACGTGAGCAATACGTCAGCCTGCGCGAGTGCATCCTGCAGCTCGGTGAAGTCGCGCACGGTCGCGCCGACAGAGTCGGCAAGTTCACGGGCGCGATCGTGGCTGCGGTTGAGGACGACCACATCTGCACGTGCATCGGCGGACAACGCACGGGCGATCCCCGTTCCCATCTCACCGGCCCCGATGACGACGACCTTCTTGCCGGCAAGGGAGCCAAGGATTTCCGTTGCCATCTCCACGGCCGCGTGCGAGACCGATGCGGTTCCGCGGCTGATCGCAGTCTCCGTGCGTGCCCGCTTGCCGACCTCGAGCGCATGGCGGAACAACAAGTTGAGCGTGGTGCGCGACGACTCGACTCGTCGCGAGGTCTCCCAGGCGGACTTGACCTGACCGACGATCTCGGATTCACCGAGCACCGCGGAGTCGAGCCCGCTCACCACGCCGAACAGGTGGTTGACGGCGTGGTCGTCGTGCTCGCTGAACAGGTGCGGAGTCAACTGGTCGGCGGTGAGGCCGGAGATCTCTTGCAGCAGTTCGCGCACGTCGGAAAACGCGCCGTGGAATTTTTCCGCCACGACGTAGACCTCGGTGCGATTGCACGTCGAGAGGATCACCGACTCGCGCACGCTGTCGCGCGACGTGATACCGACGAGAGCCTTGACCAGTCGTTCGTCGTTCAGGGCGACCCGCTCGATCACGTCGAGCGGCGCAGAACGATGATTGATGCCAAAGACTGCTATCGACATGCCGGCACCGCCTCGCGCTTTGCCTTGCCCGTGTCGCGGCTGAGCTGCTCGTAGTAGCCGAGGATCTGCAGTTCGACGCCGAGGTCAACGCTGCGCACCGAGATGGTGTCGGGGACGGTGAGCACGACGGAGGCGAAGTTGAGGATCGACCGCACGCCGGCCTTGACGAGCAGGTCAGCGGCTTGCTGCGCAGACGCGGGTGGCGTGGCGATGACGCCGATGGAGACGTCCTGGGTTTGCACGATCGACTCCAGTTCGTCCACGTGTCGAACTTCGACGCCAGCGACCGTGCGGCCGACCTTGGTCGAGTCGATGTCGACGATTCCGGCGACGGGGAACCCGCGGAGATTGAAGCCGCTGTAGTTGGCGAGCGCATTGCCGAGGTTGCCGGCGCCGACCACGACGACCTTCCACTCGTTGTGCAGACCGAGTTCACGCTTGATTTGGTAGACGAGGTAGGCGACGTCGTACCCGACGCCGCGCGTGCCGTAGCTGCCGAGATACGACAAGTCCTTGCGCACCTTGGCCGCATTCACGCCGGCGAGTGCTGCCAGTTGGTCGCTCGACAGTTGTTCGGTCCCGTCGGCGATCAGACCGTTCAGGATCTGGAGATAGACGGGCAGACGGGCGACTGCGGCATCGGGAATGCGTCGGCGCCCCGTGGGAGCAGCAGCGGGTGCGAGGTCGGCCACGGGGCAAGGCTATTCACTCGTGCAGGATTTCACGAACTCCAACTAGTGTCTGCCCACATGACTTTGGTCGCCCTCGCCGCGGGCAACGGCGTCAATTCCGCCTTGGCTGGAGCCGCCGCGCTGATCGCCTCTGCCTTTGCCCTCAGCACGGCCGACCGATGGCTACGACGCGGTCTCCCCCACGAACGGGCGTGGACGATCGCCATGGCGCTCTTTGCGCTCGGGTCGTTCTCACTGTGGTGGGCAGAAAGCACGGGCTGGTCGATCGGGGTGTTCCGCCTCTTCTTCCTCACCGGTGCGGTACTCAACGTCGCGTGGCTGGCACTCGGCACCGTCTACCTCCTCGCCGGCACGCGCGTCGGCAACGCGGTGCAGGTCGCACTCGTCGCACTGTCGGGCTTTGCCACGAGCACGGTGTTGCTCGCGCCGACGAAGGCCGCCGTCGTCGCCGACGAGTTTCCGACGGGCAAGGAAGTCTTCGGTGCCGCCCCGCGGATTCTTGCCGCAGTCGGATCGGGCGTTCCCGCACTCGTCATCATCCTCGGTGCACTCTGGTCGACATGGCGAGTGGTGCGACACAAGAATCCGTCGCTGTCTCCGCGTCACACCCGGGTCGTGGCGAGTCCCTGGAGGTTGGCCTGCGGCAACCTGCTCATCGCCACGGGAACGATCGTGTTGTCCCTCAGTGGAACGCTGGCCGGACGCCTCGGCAAGGACCGGGCATTCGCCGTCACCCTGCTCGCCGGCGTCGTCGTGCTCTTCGTCGGCTTCCTCGTCGCCAGCAATTCGACGCGGCGGGCGTCAGTGCAGCGCGCGGCGCAATACCTTGCCGGTGCCGCCGGTCGGTAACTCGCCCACGAACAACACCTTCGACGGACACTTGTAACGCGCCAGGTGTTGCTGCGAGAACAGCACGACTGCATCCTCGTCGATCGTCGAACCGGGTGTGGTGACGACGTACGCCCGCACCGCCTCACCAGTGTGCGGGTGTGCGACGCCGACGACCGCGGCCTGGTCGATGTCGGGGTGCGACACGAGGACTTGTTCGACTTCTGCTGGATAGACGTTGAAACCAGACACGATGATCAAGTCCTTCAGGCGATCCACGATGTAGAGGTATCCGTCGTCGTCGCGCACGCCGATGTCACCGGTCTTCAACCAGCCATCCGTCGTCAGCACCGCGTTCGTCGCAGCCGCATCCCCGAGATATCCAGCGAAGACGTTCTCTCCGCGAACCCAGATCTCGCCTTCGTCACCTACCTCGACTTCTTCCCCTGACTCGTCGACCAGACGAAGCTCGACGCCCTCGATTGGCTTGCCCACGGAGCCGACCTTCAAGTCGATCCCCATCGAGTTGGCCACGACCGGTGAGGCCTCCGTCAATCCGTAGCCCTCACGGATTTCGACGCCGAACTTGTCGCGCATCGCCACGATCGTGTCCTCGGGCATCTTGGCCGCACCCGTGAGTGCAATGCGCACGCTCGCGAGGTCGCTCGCGGTGAGACCAGGCAATTGAGCGAGCGCAGTCCACACGGGCGGGGCACCCGGAACCACCGTCACCTTGCGCTCGCGAATCGTGTCGACGGCAGTCGCTGGGTCGAAGCGCTGCACCAAGACGACGGACGCTCCCCTGTATAACGAATACCCGAGCATCACGTTGAGTCCGAAGATGTGGAACACCGGGAGCACGCCGTAGACGACGTCGCTGCCGCGCATCACCGTGTTGCGCTCGAGTTGTTCGAGGTTCGACGTGAGATTGCGGTGCGTGAGCATCGCCGCCCGCGGAGCACCTGCGGTGCCGCTCGTGAAGATCAGGGCGGCAACGTCGCTTCCGTCCACCTCCACGATCGGCGACGGCGAATGCCCGAGCAACGACGACATCTCGACTGCCGCAGGAACGTCACGGCCTTCGGTCATCACGACGAGTGCAAGCTTCGAGAGCTGACGCGAATCGATCGACTTCCAGGTGTTGGCCGCCGCCGGATCGACGAACACTGCCTTCGGATCGACGACGCGCAGTTCACGCTCGATCTCGGCGGCCGGGCTGACGACGTTCATCGGCACCGCCGTCGCGCCGACACCCAGCGTCGCAAAGTAGGCGACGACGAACGTGCTCGAATTGCCACAGATCAGTGCGACCGTGTCGCCGCGCGTCACCCCTGCCGCGGAGAGTGCGCCGCGGACCGCCGCCACGCGCTCGCGCAGCTGTCCATAGGTCGTCGTCTCTCCGCGATAGACGAGGGCCGCAGACTCGGCTGGATGGCCCTCGATGATCGATGCGAGGTTGTTCATCGACTTATTGCGTGAGCGAGACGATTCCCGCAACGAAGATGGCAAGGAGGAGCAGGGCAATGGCGAGCGTGGTGGCCGGACGCATGCCCCGAGACTACGTCGTCGAACAGTCGGCGCTCGGACGAGTCCTGGACCCCACTTCCCCTAACGGGGCTTTGTCGTGAGCGAGACGGATGTCGACGGGCCCGCCCCATCGTCACGCGTGAGCACCACGAGGTCGCTCGGGGCGAGGTCGAGCTCGCTCGCCGCCGAGCCGCGGTCCTTGCACAGCGCCAACATTCCGAACGAGTCCACGACGAGACCGATCCCGGCACCGATCTGGCCGAAGTTGCGCACCACCGGCATCGATCGCACGATGCGCTCGCCCGTGCCGCGAGCACCGAGCGTCACGCGAATCGGTGATCCGAGGTCTGCGACGTCGTCGGGCGACACGTTGATCTGGCAGTTGCCGTAGCGATCGACCCACGTCACCTCTGCATGCAGCTCGTCGCCTTCCTGGCGCGGAAGCGGCACGATGCCGGGCAACAGCGTGTCGACGTCGATCGACGTACCGAGTTCCGTGAGAGCGACTCCGTTGCACAGGTGCGCAGCGACGGGAGCAAAGATGTCGCGGCCCGCGAAGGTGTCTCCCGGTGCAGCAAGGTGATACTCGGGGTTGTCGAGCACGACGGCCGAGTCTGCACCACCCGCGAGCGCGACCCCCATCGACAACAGCCCGTTGTCAGGGCCGACGAAGATCCCCGTGCCGCCCGCGACGGACACGGCAATGGCGCGGCGGTTGGTGCCGACGCCCGGATCGACGACGGCGAGGACGACGCCCTGCGGAACGTAGGAGACCGCACGGGCGAGTGCGAGCGATCCTGCACGCACGTCGAACGGTGGAACCTCGTGGGTGATGTCGATCACGCGCGCATGCGGTGCGATGTC